>DASQOM010000288.1:0-15114 GCA_035644495.1 Planctomycetota bacterium
GTCTATTCGCCATCACTTGGATCGCGACCCTCGTCGGAACCGCCATAGTCAGCCTGACGATGACGCGCCAGTACCGGCCCCAAGCGACGCTTGAAATCCGTCCCGAGACTCCCCTCGTGACCGCGGATTCGAACGATCCCGCCATGATGGCCTCGCGGAATTTGTGGGAAAACTACTACCGCACCCAGGAATCCATTCTCAGCAGTGCCACCCTTCACGAGGCCGCCCTGCGGGCCATCCCGGAGCCTCTGCGCCGGGAGTTTGAGGAAAAACCCGATCCCGTTGCAGCGTTCGCCAAGCGCGTCGATATCGAGAAAGTCCGAAGCAGCTTCATCCTGAAGGTCGGGTTCATCGATCCCGACAAGGAGAAGGCCACCCAGATCGTCAACGTCCTCGTCTCCCTTTACCTCGAGGAAGCCAATAAACATTTGCGCGATCTGCGCAGCGGCGCGGCCGACGTGCTGTCGAGGGAAACGCTTCCTGCCATGCGGCAGAAGGTCGACGACGCCGACAAGGCCCTCCGCGACTTTCAGGCGGACAACGGTTTCATCGATCCCCAGGAGCAATATGCCGCCCTCGCCAACTCGCGGCGCACCATCCTCGAACGCGTCACCCAGATCCGCCTCCGCGAGCTGCAGCTCCGCGCCCAGGTCGACGCCCTCCGCGATCCCGGCATTGACGGCGGCGGCGTCTTCAACCCCATCTTCCAGAACACCAAGCTCCTCGAGATCCTCAGCACCCAGCAGGAGGCCCTCGAATCCGAGCTCTCCAGCCAGCTCCGCGAGCTCAAGGCCGACCACCCCCAGATCCTCCAGCTCCAGGACCAGCTCAAGCGCGTCAAGGACAAGATCCGCCAGGCCATCCGCGGCATGATCGGCGCCTTCGAGACCGAACTCAGCGCCGCCGAAGCCGAGGAAAAAGCCGCCATCCTCGAGCAGAAGCGCACTGAAAAAGAGATGGCCGACATCAGCCTGCGCGTCTTCCAGGCCAAGCGCCTCGATGCGGAGCTGACCACGTCTCGCGAGCTCTATAACTCGTACCTCAAGAAGCACGGCGAGGAGGTCGCCACCTCGGGCGGCGGGCTCGGCAGCGTCCGCATCATCGACAAAGCCGTCGTCCCCGTGAAGCCCTATAAGCCCGATATCCTCATCAACCTCAGCCTCGGCGCCGTCGTCGGCCTCCTCATCGGCGTCGCCGCCATGTTCGTCAGCGAGCAGCTTGACGACCGCATCCGCTCGGCCCACGAGGTCCAGGTCTTCCTCGGCCTCGAGGTGCTCGCCGTCGTCCCCCGCCTCGGTGAGAAGTCGGCTGGCCGCGACACCCCCTTGCTTCTCGACGAGAAGTCCAGCATCGCGGAGTTCGAGACCTTCCGCGCCATGCGCAGCGAGCTGACCACGCGCCTCGAGGATATCCACGGGCCCAAGATCGTCGGCGTCCTCAGCCCCATGTCCGGCGAAGGCAAGTCCACCGTCACCGCGAACCTCGCCAAGGTCCTCGCCATGGACGGACGCCGCGTGCTCATCTTCGACGCCGACATGCGCCGCCCCACCATGAACCCCAACTTCGGCTCCAAGGAGCTGCCCGACCTCGGCGCGGTCCTCAACCAGGGCGCCGATTTCCGCGCCGCCGTCCGGCCGTCCAAGATCCCCGGCGTCGACGTCGTCGGCATGGCCGCGGGCACCAGCCACGCCGCCGAACTCGCCGGCTCCCCCGCCTTCGACGAGATCTTCAAACAGGTGCGCCAGGGCTACGACTACGTCATCGTCGACTCCGCCCCCGTCAACCAGGCGTCGGAGTCGGCCCTCATCGCCCGGCGCTGCGACGCCGTCGTCATGGTCCTCCGCGAACGCCGCACCAGCCGCGGCGCCGCCCAGGCCAGCCGACGCCGCCTCGCGGGCATGGGCGTCCGCGTCCTCGGCGCCGCCCTCAACGCCGTCGAAGGCCCCGAGACCGCCTACGGCTACTACGGCTACTACTACTCGTACTACAAGACCCGCGACGACAAGACGGCGTAAGGCATCCGGGGGCGAGCCAAAATCAAACCGTTTGATTTTGGAGAGCTTGGGGTAGAATGCGCTCATGGCCCGTCCCCCGCGCTCCCGCGTCCGCGTCCTGCCGCCCATCCTCCGGGACCTCGAAACCGAGCCCATCCGTCAGGACTGGCTGCTGCTTTCGCCCGGCCGGCGGCTCGCGCTCGCCTGGAAGATGCGCCGTTTCCTGAAGGACCCCGAAGCCCTCCACGATGAACGCTCTCTTCCGCGCCTTTGAGCGGGAGCGCGTCCGCTTCCTCCTGATCGGCGGCCAGGCGGCCATCCTCGATGGAGCCGCCCACTTTACCCAGGATCTCGACCTCTGGATCCGTCCCGACCGGCGCAATCTCGACGCCTTTCTCCGCGCCCTCGCCCGGGTCGGCGCCCTCCTCCCCAAGCTCACGCCGCCGCTGTCGCTCCGCTGGCTCGGACGCGGCCACGGGTTCCCCTTCGTCTCCGCAGCGGCGTCGCTCGTCCGTCTATCTCGACGCGATGGGCCGGCCGCCCCGGGTGGGGTCCTTCGCCGCCGCCGCTCGCCGGTCGCGCTCCCTCCACACCCCTTGGGGCGTCCTGCCCGTCGTCTCCATCGAGGACCTGGTCGAGCTCAAACGGACCAACCGGCCGGGTGACTACGAGACCGTATCCCGTCTCGTCCGCATCCGTCTCGCCGAAACCGAACGGCCCGGGCTCGGCCTCCTGGCCTGGGCTTTGCGGAATACCTATCGGGTGGAGGATCTCCAAGCCATCGCATCGACCTACGGGCGCCGGGCGTGGGCAGCCTCCCGGGGCTGCCTGCGTCGATCCGCGCGATCCTGCGGTCGGAACTCGGCTCCGCTCCGGCGCTGGCCGCGGCCGCCCGCCGCCTGGACGCCCGCATGACCCGGGACCTGGAGCGGGGACGCCGATATTGGATGCCCCGGATCCGCGAGCTGAAGGCCTTGAGGGACGCGGGGCGCCTGCTTCCGGAGGGCCTGCCGGTTCGCAGCCTGATTCCCTGACAAAGCGGGATTGACAAGCGGTAGCCCGGGCCGTGCCAAAATCAAACGGCTTGATTTTGGCATCCGACCGCTTAGCGGGGCCTATCTCGCCACGATCCTCACCTCCAGTTTGACTTTGCCCGACGCGTCGTGATCCATGGCCTTGAGCGCCCCGCTGGGCACGAAATACTGCAGGTAGTCGTCCGCTTTGCGTTCCAGGAGGATGCCGCCCAGCCGGACCTCCAGGTCGAACTCCTTCAGCACCCGGGGAGTCTCCGTGTCGCATTGGAGAATGACGCACAGGTTCTCGGACGTCGGGAACTCGTGATCCGCCCGGACTTTGAAGTGGTTCTTCGGGTCGTACTGGCGCAGGATCTCGTCGCGCGAGTTCTTGAAGAAGCCGAGCATTTCCTCGACCTGATCGAGATGGACGGCGATGTCGTAGCGGAGCGCCGCGCACTTCGTGAAGATCAGATCCTTTTCGACGCAGGTCAGGAAGGCGTCATTCTCGAAGTAGTTCGCGATCTTCTGCTTGGCGAACGATTTGGCCATATCCTTGGCCAGACCGATGAAGAACTTGGTCATGACCTTCGCGACGATGCTCCCTTTGAAGAAGTTCCACTTGTTCGCGGCTCCCTCGGGAAGCAGCGGGGCCTCCCCCGAAAGCCACTCGGAGAAGCTTTTCGCCGCGTCTTTGAAGGGTTTCCCTTCGATCCTCAGGCAACCGTCCTTGATGGCCTTGAGCGAATCCTCCTCGGCCTCGGCCAGCGCCTGGCCGGTCTCGATCACCGCCTTCACTCGCGCCGCAAGGAGCGCCGCCGTGCCCGGATTATTCGCCACCGCATCGGGCATGATCGAGTTCAGGCTCGGATCTGCGCCGAAATTGGCCCAGGCCCGCGTCGCGAACCACTCCTCGCATTTCATGGCGAAGTCCTTCTCCGCCTCGCTGACCAAGAACGAGGTCGCCGCGACCTTGGCGGCGGGCCCGCTCACGGTGGTCTTGAAGGCGCGGGGGACCAGGCTCTTCTTCAACAGTTCGGCGGCGTCGAGGGAGGTGCCGCTCCCTTCGACCGGCTTGGGGAGCCCGAAGATCGACCATTCCACCGCCTTCTTCGCCGTCTCCATCAACACTCCGATTCCGAATCCGCCGGTGTTCCGGCCGGTGTCCCACGAATCGAAGAGGAACATCCCGAATTCGGTGAGCTGCTGGGCGGCCCGGGATTTGTCGATCGCGCGACTGTAATCCCTCTGGGCGTTCTGACAGGCCTCGAGCGCGTCCCAGCAGGCCGCCATCGCTCCGGACCGTTTCTCCCGGATCTGGTCCGGCAGCGGCTGAAGCGCGTTGATCTGAAGATCGAGAATCCGGAGGACCGCGGCGGGATTCCAGTACGACCCGCGGTAGTAGATCGAGCCGTTGGTCATGGAATCCGTCTCGACCAGGGTCAAGTACGGCGGCCTGAGAAGCTTGAACTCCACCAGGGCCTCTTTGGCCCGATCCAGCTCCTGTCGGGTCTCCTCGACCAACCGGACCGCGCTCTCCTCGGCGGAGGTCGAGCGTTCAAGAGCGCTACGGGCATGGCTGCAGACCTTGACCTGGTCGTCGTAGGCGTCGTCCTTCTTCGCGAGCTCGCTCTTCTCCCCCGGGCCCCGTTTCAAGAGGGCCTCCTGAGCCTGCTTGAACTTCCGGTACTCGGGCGTCTCGGCGAGTTGAGTCTGGAAGCGCGCCGCGTCCGCGACGCCATGGTTGTAGTCCTCCATAAGTTTGTCGATGGAATCGGGGGGCGTCTTCAGGCCCAGTTCGCGGAAGTCCACGATCCTCTTCATCGCGCGGTCGGCGCGCTCCTGCGCCTCGGCGATCTTCTTCTCGAGGTCCCGGCAGGACTTCGACTTCGCCGCCTCGTCGGGGGCGAGCGCCCGGATGTCCTTGAAGGCCCGGTCAAGATCCTGGGCGAGCAGCGCGAGCTTCGCCTCCTCCCCCGCCAGCACCGAGCGCCGCGCTTCGCGCTCCTTCTTCGAAGTCTCCATCCTTCCTGTTGCGCGCCCGAGGTCGCCCTCGAGATCCACGATCTTCCGCTGAAGCTCATGGCGGCGCACGTCGAGCATCCCGACCTCGACCGCGACCTCCCCGATCCGGAGCTTGTCGAGCGGGATTCCGATGCTCAGCTCGATCCGGGGCCGCGTCAGCTTGCGGAAGTCCCCGAACGGAGCTTCGAGAGTCCACCGGAGGATCTTCCCGGCTTCGAGCGCCTGGACCTCGCCCTTCGAGAGCGTCCGTTCCCATTCCTTCAGCGCCGTCCTTGCGCCGGCTCGATCCATCCCGCAGCGGGCGGCGGACTCCGGCTTCAGATCCGGGTCGAGAGACAAGCCGTTCTCGCGCACCTGGAGCGACACTTTCCCGGTTCCCAGCTTGTCCAGCGTGAGTCTGGGCTCGACCGTCAGGTCCCAACGGGCCTTCCGATTCTTGGAGCCTTCCCCTCCGCCCGACATCCCCTTTCTCACTCCCTCGATCACGCCGACGAAGCCGCCCGTTGCCTTGATCGGAACTTCCTTGCCCTCGACCGTCTCCTCGTACGCGCAGGAAACGGACTGACCGAGTTCAAAGTACTTCGAGGAAGCATCGGAGCGGCCATCCGCGGGCGGCGCGCCCGGTCCGTTCCGCCGTTTCTGGAGCAGGGAATCCTCATCCTGGGCCGGGGCTGTTCCGAACGCCAGGAGGCCGATCGTGACCGCGAAGAGCGTCGAGCGCGTGATATTCACGAGAAAATCCTCTAACGAGTGCCCAGGGCCTTGAGGGCCGCCTGGGCGAGCCGATATTCCGACAGATCCACAAGTTGAGATTTCACCGCTTCCGTCCAGTGCTGCCGCGCCTGGGCGGCATCACCGGCAACGAGGAGGTCATGGTAGCCTGCATAACACATCCGCCGGCACTGGGGCCCGAAGTCGCAGGCCGGATCGAGGGCGGCCGGAGCCTCCCCTTCGAGCGCGGCCGTCGAGAGATCCTTCACCTTGGGATCCGTCTGGGCTTCGACGAAGGCGCGGAGAGCCGATTGGGCCTGTTCCACCCTGGGACTCCGGGCCATTCTGGCCGAGATCAGCCGGAGAGGCAGAACGCGCGACGGCTGGAACTCTCCCGGCACGGAGGCCAGGGCCTCGTCCGCCCCGGCCCAATCCCCCGCGAGAATGAGGCAGAGTCCGCGCAGGACTTTCAGCCCCGAATCGCCCGGAGCCAGGGCCAGCGCCTCCCGGGCCGCTCCCGCGGCCTCGCGATAGGATCCTGCGAGGTAGAGCTCGGTCACCCGATCGGCCGCGAGGGCGGGATCGCCGGAGCGCTTCAGCATCTCCCCGAGGATCTCCGCGGCCCGGTCGTGCGCCCCTGCGTTGGAGAACAGGTCGACCGCGCCGGGCCAGGCGGCGGGATCCTTCCGGTAGAGGCCCCAGGCTTCCTGGAGCCGCCCCAGCCGTTCGAGAGAGAGGCCGGTCGGGACCCCGGTCGCGCGGGCGGACTCGAGGCGCATTCCGCGGGCCGCTTCGCCTGCGAACAGGTCGAAGACGATCGTTCGGCGCTGTCCCAGGAATTCCATCTCGAGATCGGCGAAGACCCCCGTCAAGTCGGCCCGCTCCAGCGCGGCCTCGAAGACCAGCGACCCGTCTCTCTGGAGTCCGCGGGGCAGGAGCGGAAGGGTGCGGTCGCCCACTCGCAGGCTGAAGCCGGCGATGTACGCCGTCCCGCCGTTCACCAGGTATTTATGGTGAGCCCACTTTTCGAGGACTCCCTGGTTCAAATCGAAGAGGCTGTTCACGGCGTAGTGGCCCACTCCGGAGAACTTCAGGGAGAACCGGAGCGTTTTTTCCACGAACTGCGGACGGGCCTCCAGCACGCCGGAGATGGCCCCTTCCCCGGCGTTCAAGAAGGTGAACGGACGAAACACGCCGCCGTCGGTGAATTCCGCGGGCAGTCCGGCAAACACCCGGGTGGAGATCCGGTGGCGCACGAGGAAGAGTCTGGTGGACGGGCGGGAGTCCGCGCCCAGGGCCTCGAAGTCCTTGGCAAGTGTTTCCGTGGGGATGAAGTCCAGATGCTCCTCCCATTCGGAGCTTGCGGTATTCGCGATCACTTTCTCCAGCACCTCGTCCTTCTTCCAGACGGCAGGGGCCCAGGGCAGGTGCTCCAGGGGGCGTCCCTGCAGGAAGTAGTAGTTCGCGACATCTTTGTGCGGACGGTAGAAGCTCGCATACTCATGGTAAAGCTCCAGGGCCTCCCCCGGATCCAGCGCCTCCGGATCGGACGCCCAGGAGCGCGCCGCCGCCCTCTTGACGGAACGTTCGAACGCCAAGGCGATCGCGTCGGCGCGCCCCGGGTCGCAGTCCCGGAGCGCCGGAAGCGCGTGGGCGAGATGGTAGAAGAGCGGCCCCAGGACGTCGGCCAGCGGCCCGGGGTCTTCCGCCAAGGGGATGAAAAAGCGGGCATCCGACGCGTGGAAGTCGCGGCGGCCGATCAGCCGCCAGTCTTCGGGCGTCCCGTACGCCAGGAGATAGAGCGCGACCGGAAGGAGCGACCCGCTGTCCGGCCGGAGGGTCCAGGCGGCCCGCATGGCCTCCAGGGTGGCAGGGTCCGGGTCGTCCAGCAGCGCGAGACCGATCGCGCGCGGCTCGGGGGTTCCGGCCGGCGCCGTCAGCGCTTGACGGAGGACGCCGATCCCGATCGGAGAGCCGTACTGGTGAAGCATCAAGGCGGCGGAAGGATCGCCGGAGGCCGCGGCCCGGGCGAGTTCGCCCCGTTCCAGGAGACCGAGCCTGCTTTCGAGATAGGCGACATGGGCGGCCGGAGCTTCGCGAGAGCCTTCTTCGGACGGGAGCTCCGACCAGAGACGTTTCGCGTCGGACGCATCTCCCGCCGTGGCGAGGATCTGAGCGGCATACTTCAGCTCGTTCCAGAACTCCAGAGTCCGATTCCGCTGCTCCTCTTCCGGGGTGCCCGCGGCAAAGACCGGCGGCTTCGTGTGCTTCGCCAGCTCCGCACGCGCCAGCGCGAGAGCGGCGTCGATCTGGACCCTGGCGACCCCGGGACGGAGGGGCCGGTTTTCCTGGGGATGATGCGCCTGGCTCCGCAGGCGGGCCACCATCTCGCGGCGCTTCGCCGTCGGCTTCAGGGTGACGAGGGCCGGGTCGACATCCTCGTCCCTCCAGAACCGGAGCCACAGGGCTTCCGGCGCGGTGACTTCGACGTCGAGTTCCCGCGCCTCCTCCACGGTCACCTTCTGGACCCGGTCCGGCATCCCCTGCGGGCTGATCCAATAGGTTCCCGCCGGGACAAACGCCCAGCGCGCCTTTCCCGATCCCGAGGCCACCACCGGCGATAGCCCGTCGCTGGAGTCCGTCGGACCCGCCGCATCCCGGACCTCAAAGGACGGCGTCACCTCCATTCCAACGGCGTCCTTCACGTGCATCGACAGCCGGGCGAGCCTGGCCGCGACGGCCTCGACCGCCCGGAGGGCGCCCGCAAACCCGACGACGGCCTTCGAAAGGGGCTCCAGATGCTCGGGGTCGACCGCCTCGGCGGCCGCAACTACTGTCGCCGCCGCCTCGAGCAGGCGGTCCTTTTCCCCGCCCCGGGCCCCCGCGATGAAGGAGCGTGAGACATCGTCGAGATCGATCCCGATCGTCGAGGGAAGGACCGGCCCGAAGAGCCGATCCCCGGAAAATGTCGAGTCGCTCGCGGCGCTGTCGACGAAGGCCACGGCGGCGTCCGCCTGGAACGTGTTCCGGCGGAACCGTGCGCTCGATCCGCTCTCCAAACCGACGCAGGCGCCTTTGACGCCGACGACGACGTTATTCGCGACCATCGCGCGGGGGGTCGCATGCAGGCAGATCCCGAACGACGAGGCGTCGTAGACCACGTTGCGCGCCACGGTCACGGGCACGCCGGAATCGGCAGGTCGGACATTGACGAGAATCGCCGTCGGGGTAGCGACGAACAGGTTGCCGATCACCTGAGCCGGAGCCTTCGCGATGCCACGGACCTCCATCCCCGAAGCGAATCGGAAGACGCGGTTCTGGGCCAGGACCGCGTGGTCGGGCGATTCGATCGAGACCGCCACACTGTCGGGCTGGGTATCGGGGGCGTTGTCGAACCGGTTCAAACGAACGCGGACGGAAGTGCTGTTGCCCCGGCAGGCCACCCCGGTCTTCACGCGCTCGAAGCGATTCGCGACCACGTCCAGGGACCCGCAGTCCTGGGCGAGCACCTGGGCCGCCGGCCCGTCGGAGAAAGTGCAGCGGCGGACCGTCAGGGTCGCGCCGTTGAAGCCTCCGACGGCGTTCCTGGCCTGATGGCTGAATCGGCTCCGGACGATCGTGAGGTCGCCGCCTTCGGCGCTGCAGGCGGACTCCGGGATGGCGTCGAATCGGCAGTCCGAAACCCAGCCGGTACCGTCCTTCACCACGATGCCGACGCTTGAGTTTCCGGCAGGCTTGACGGTCACTCGGACCAGCGTGAGCCGTCCCTTTTCGGCCACATAGGCCACCGGGTCCTCATCGCCGCCGGTCAGGACGCTTTGCCCCTCCTCCGCCCCGAGGAAGGTGAGCGACTTTCCGCGCACGTCGACCAGACCCGGATATTCGCCCGCCTCGAGCTTGAAGATCTGATTGTCCGCCGCCGCGCGGGAGAGCCTCGCCAGATCCGTCTTCGGAGGCACCGGGGTTGCCCTTTTCAACAGCGCCTCCCAGTCCGGGCGATCGAAGGAATCGATTTCCCGTGCGGCTTCGTCGTGCTGAAACTCCCGGGCGATCGCCGAAGCGGTCTTGCCGTCGCTGGTTTTCACGTCCGCCTCGGCCCCCGCCGAGAGGAGGAGGCGGACTGATTCCGACAGGCCTCGTTCGGCCGCCCAGTGAAGCGCGGTCTTTCCGGTCCCGTCCCTCGCCCGGGGGTCGGCCCCCCCGTCGAGCAGGGCCTGAAGGGTCTCGACGGTTCCCGTGGCCGCCGCACAGGAGAGCGCGGGGATCGACGGGTGGGCCCCATTGGCGTCGGCGCCGGCGGCGAGAAGCTCCCGGACGACCAGAGTCAGTCCTTCCCGCGACGCGTGGCAGAGCACGGGGGAGCCATCGACTTCGGCGGACGGGTCCGCCCCTTGGAGGAGGGCTTCGCGAGCGGCCGGAGCGTCGTCCTTCTTCTCGACGATCAAGCGGCGGAGGGCCTCGTCCTGCGGCAGGCCGGGCCGCGATCCCAGCACCAGGAGGAGGACCGCTCCCAGGGCGGCCGAAAGTGCTCTGTATCTATTCACAATTGCTACCTACCTCCACCCCAGAGAGAGGAAACGGACGGCAAGGGTGTAGGAAAAAGCGGGGTTCCGGCCGTTTTATCCGCAGGAGGCGAGGAGCTCGTCGATCTCCTCATCCACCTCGTGCTCGTGCTCGACCAGGGGCTGGATCACCTGCCGGAGGCATTCGCGAAGCTCCGCCCGCAGGCGGCGAAGGCGGTTCTTCCGGTCATCGGGGGTGAGCGAATCGCCCCCCTTCCCGTCCAGAAGGTCGAAATCCTCGGCGCTGACCCGGCCGCGCAGCCGCTCCCGGGCGCGCTCCACGACGGAGTTCGCCCAGCCCCTGAAGAAGGCCCGTTCGGGCGTGGGCTCGCTCGAGGGGAGCTCGATTTCCGCCGTCACGAAATTGAACTGTCCGCCCCGCTTGGCGGCGCGCTCGCGATCCCGTTGGTCCGCGAGGTAATGCTTGAGTGCGGCGACGATGAAGGAGCGGAACCGTCCGCGGGCCGGTGCGACCCCCTTCAGGAAATCCTTCTCCACGAAGGCGAGCATGAAGCCCTGGGTGAGGTCTTTGGCGTTCTCAACGGGCTCTCCGGCCCTGCGGATGTAGAAGTAGATCGGCTTCCAATAGTCCCGGAGGATTCGGGCCAGGTGCTCGGACGATCCGTCCTGGGCTCGGCGGATGGTCGTCCAGCGGGTCTGTCCGAAGCGCTCATTGGCTCCGCCCAGAGTCGTTTCATCCCGCATCGGCCGCACTCCGTACTGCCCCCCGGGATGCTAAAGTCGGGGCCCGGCCGCGTCAAGGGAAAGAGCGGGCTTCGGGCTCCTCGCGCGCGCCGCGGGCCAAAATCAAACGGTTTGATTTTGGTATGCCCAGCGCGGACTTCCGGGCATACTCTCCAAGCGGGCCCGCAAAGGCAATCTTGAACGGACCGGGGACCAGGAGGGTAAGAGGGTGCTGCTCGAACTGCTGTTCGCCGCCGTCGCCGCATTCCAGGATCCCCAGCCCGCCCCGCCCCCGCCCTCCACCGCCGCCGAGTGGACCCGCTCGGGCGACGGCAAGGTCGACGCCGGCGATCCCGACGCCGCCCTCCAGGACTACGTCAAGGCCATCGGCCTCGACCCGAAGTACGCGCCCGCGTGGAACGGACGGGCCATCGCCCGGCAGAAGAAGGGCGACCTCGACGGCGCGCTGCAGGATTTCACCCGGGCCCTCGAGCTGGAGCCCACCGACGTCTACTACCGCAACCGCGCGTCGGCGAAGCGGCAGCAGTCGGACCTGCGCGGCGCGATCACCGACCTCTCCAAGGCGCTCGAGATCAACCCGAAGTACGTCGAGGCGTTCATCGCGCGCGCGACGGCCCGCTTCGCGGCGGACGACCTGGAAGGGTCGATGTCGGACTTCCGCAAGGCGCTGGAACTGGACGCGCGCAACCCCGACGTCTACCGCGGCATGGCCTACGTCAAGAAGGACGAGGGCGACTACGACGGCGCGCTGGCCGACATCGGCAAGGCGATCGCGCTCGCGCCGGACTCGGCGGGCCTGCACGCGTCGCGCGGCCTGATCAACGCGTATAAGGGGGAGACGTTCGCGTCGCTGAAGGACTACACGAAGGCGATCGAGCTGTCGCCGAACGAGATGTCGCACCATTACTTCCGC
Source organism: Planctomycetota bacterium (assembly GCA_035644495.1). Taxonomy (GTDB): domain Bacteria; phylum Planctomycetota; class MHYJ01; order MHYJ01; family JACPRB01; genus JACQFK01. Next base: position 11,924 of record DASQOM010000288.1, read on the forward strand.
GGCTGCGTCTATCAGGACTCGCAGAAGTGGCGGGAGGCGCTGGTGGACTTCCGGAAGGCGGCGGAGCTGAGCTCGCCGCAGTGGGAGTTCCCGCGGCTGCGGATGTGGCTGGTGCGGGCGCGGCTGGGCGAGCGGGAGGCGGCGACGCAGGACCTGAAGGCGTGGCTGCTGCTGCGGAAGGGCCCGGCGAACGACGCGGCCGCGCGGGTGGCGGCGTATCTGACGGGGTCGCTGTCGGAGCGCGATTTCCTGAGGGCGGCGGACGCGGAGATCGGGGCCGGGACCAAGGGCCGCCGCTGCCAGGCGTACTATTTCGCGGGCGAGAAGCGGCTGCTGGACGGCGAGCGCTTCGCGGCGCGGGACCTGTTCAAGCGGGCGCTGTCGACGGAGGCGCGCAACTGGAGGGACTTCGGGAGCGCGCAGGCCGAGCTCGCCACCATGGAAAAGTAGTCACAATAGAACCACAAACATGACCGTCATGTTTGAGGAGATCGGACCATGCCCCCCCACGAGATTGCGAGCGGCGCCCGCGCCTCGGAGCTCATCGACGGGCGGATCCGGGAGCTGAAGGGCTGGCGCGGCGAAACCCTGGCCCGGATGCGCGCGCTCATCCTCGAGGCGGACCCCGGGATGCTCGAGGAGTGGAAGTGGATGGGCACCCCGGTGTGGTCCCACGACGGCATCGTGTGCACCGGCGAGTCGTACGCCAAGGTGGTCAAGCTCACCTTTGCCCGGGGCGCCGCGCTGAAGGATCCCGCCAGGCTCTTCAATTCGAGCCTCGAGGGAAAGACCCGGCGCGCGATCGACCTCCACGAGGGCGACCGCATCAACGCCCGGGCCTTCCAGACCCTCCTCCGGGGCGCCGTCGCGCTGAACGCGGCCGGGTCGAAGAAGGGTAAATAGTGGCCCGGTCGAAGCCCCGGCTGCTCGCCGGCGGGAACCCTCAGATCGCGAAGGCCGACGGCGACGCGCCCGTGCAGGCGTGGATCGAGGCGCTGCCGGGCTGGAAGCGCGACGCCGGCCGCCGCCTCGACGCGCTGAGCGTGCGCGTCGTCCCCGGCGTGCGCAAGGCGGTGAAGTGGAACTCGCCGCTGTACGGGGTCGAGGGCCGGGGCTGGTTCCTCGGGATGCACGCCTTGACGACGTCCATCAAGGTCGCGTTCTTCAGCGGCCGGTCGCTGCGTCCCCTGCCCCCCGGCGAGTCCAAAAGCAGGGACACCCGATACCTGAAGCTCCGCGAGGCCGACGCCCTCGACGAGGCCCGCTTCACCGCGTGGGTGAAGCAGGCCGCCCGCCTGCCCGGCTGGGGCAAGTCCTGAGGACCGGCGCCCCTAATAGCCGATGTTGTCGCTGTCCCCGTCCTTGCCGTCGGCGCCCAGGCTGTACAGCTCGAACGGCTTCTTCCCCGGCGCCGGCTTCCCCTGCGCAACCTTGTAGATCAGGGGCCGGCCCCAGGCGTCCACCGGCTGGCCGAGCTGCAGCTGGTCCGCCGCGAACTCGTGGTAGGGCTTGCCGTCCTTGCCCTTCGACTGCATCGCGCGCACGATCCCCCCGGCCGGCGGGAGATTCCTGGTGTCCCTCTGGTAGGCCTCGATCGCCCGTCCGAGCTCGGTGACGTAGGCGCGCGTCTTCGCCGTCTTCTCCGCCTCCGCGGATCCGCGGGGCGAGTTCTTCTTCTTCGCCTCCTCCTCGGCGGCCAGGCGCTTCTTCTCCGCTTCCTCGGCCTGGTGCTTCTTCTCGGCGTCCGCGCGGGCCATTTCTTCCTTCTTCCGGCGGTCGTCGTCCTCGGCCTTCTTCCTGGCGGCCTCGTCGGCGCCCTTGTGGCGGTCGTCCTCGGCTTTCTTCTTCGCGGCCTCGTCGGCGCTCTTGCGGCGGTCGGCGTCGGCGCGGGCCCGGTCGTCCTCCGCCTTCTTGCGCGCGGCGTCGGCGCGCTCCTTGTCGACGCGGGCGCGGTCCTCGTCGGCCTTCCTCCGGACCGCGTCGTCCTGCTGGTGGCGGGCGAGCTCCTCCTCGTGCGCCTTCTGCTGCTTCAGGTAGTCCTGGCGCGCCTGCTCCTGCTTCGCGCGCTGCTGCTCGGCGCCGAGCTTGGACATCTCGTCGCGCTGGCGCTTGCGGTCCTCTTCGCCCTTGCGCGCCTTCGCCTCGTCCTCGGCGCGGCACTTGGCCAGCTCGGCCTCGCGGGCCTTCGCCTGCTCCTCGGCCTCGTGGCGGTGCCGCTCGTCCTCGGCGCGCTTCGCCTGGGCGGCGCGGCGCTCGTCGTCCTTCATGTTCCGCTCGGCGGCCTCATGCTGGCGGCGGTCCTCCTCCTTGTTCTTCTCGTACTCCGCCTTCTTGCGGTCGTACTCGGCCATCTGGCGCTCGTGCTCGAGGCGCTTGCGCTCGGCCTCCTCGCGCTCCTTGGCCTGCGACGCGCGCAACTTCTCGTACTCGGCGACCTCGCGGTCGTGCTCGGCCCGCATCTGCGCGGACCGGGCCTCCTGCTCGTGCCGGCGCGCCTGCTCCTCGCGGACCTTGGCCTCGCGCTCGCGGCACTCGACCTCGACCTCCTTGCGGGCCAGCTCGCGCTCGCGGGCGCTCACCTCGCGGTCGCGCTCGTTCACCTGCTGCTGCCTCATCCACACGTTCTGCTTCTGCTGCCACTCGTCATGGGACTTGCAGGCCCAGGGGCGCTCGACGACGACCACCGCCTCGCCGCGGCAGTCCACCTTGCGCGATCCGGCGCGGTGGCACTCCGCGAGGCAGATGTACTGGAACGTCTCGCCGCGCGTCGCGCGCCGGACGTATTCCTCCGACGGGATCCCGTAGTACTCCTGGCACCAGCGGATGTGCATCAGCGAGATCACCTCGTCGTTGGTGTACTCGTGCACCGTCGTCCGCTTGCTCCAGTGCGCGATGTAGAGATTGCGGAAGCGGAGGGCCATGTCGCACTTCTCGTCGACCTCGACGTAGTAGCTGGCCGGCAGGATCCCGTAGCGGGTGCAGGTCTGCGCCAGGCTGCGGTTGCATTCCCCGTAGGTCTGGATGACGTCGCCCAGCGGCACGCGCTTCTGCCGCGCGCACCACAGCAGGGCGAACATCTCGTCGTCGGAGTATCCGTACTGGACCTGGACGCGTCCGGCGTAGACGTAGGTCACCGACGTGCAGCCGAAGTATTCGCGGCAGATGACGAGGCGCACGTCCTCCCAGGCGGG
>DASQOM010000289.1:0-28079 GCA_035644495.1 Planctomycetota bacterium
CGTCACGGTCTTGCCGAAGACGATGAAAGCCCCGATGCCCAGGGCGACGACGCAGGCCCCCGCCACGAGCCACTTCACTTGCGACTCCTCTCCGCCACGGCCGATGGAACCACTGTCCTGTAAACGTCGATCAGCTTGCGCGCCATCGTATCAAGACTGAAATGGGCCGTCACCGATTCGCGCCCCTTGCGGCCGAGTTCGGCGCGCCGGGTCGCGTCGCCCAGAAGCCCGTCGAGGACGCGGGCGAGCGTGTCGACGTCGTTGGGCTCGTAGAGCACGCCGCCGCCCGTCGCCCCCACGAGCTCGGGATACGACCCGATCTTCGGCAGCACCACCGGCACGCCCCGCGCGCCCGCCTCCAGGATGTACGTCCCGAACGCAACCCCGTGGGGCGACGGCACCGAGAGCAGGGTCAGCGAGGACAGGAAGCGGATCCGGCTCTTCGGATCGAACTCGTCGTAGAAAGCGACGTCGGCCGCCACACCCTCGTCGGCGATCTTCTTCCGGAAGCGCTCCAGGAACGGCGCGTCGTCGCCCGTCTTTCCGCCCGACAGATGCAGCCGGAGCTTCTTCCAGCGGTCGGTCTTCTTCAGTCTCAGGAACGCCTCGAGCAGCAGCGGCAGTCCCATGGACTCGGCCATGCGGGCCAGGTATCCGAGGGCCGGAGTCTCCGGCGCCGGGCCCTCCGGCGGATCCCCCGCATCGATCCCGATGGGGACGACATGGAGCTTGCCGGGATCGATGCGGAGCCGTTCTGCCATCACGTCGCCGAAGTAGCGGCTGACGGCGATGAACGCGGCGACGTCCTTGCCGCCCTCCGCCATCGTCTCCCAGCACTGCGTACGCCAGGGCTCGTCCATCGCGTCGATCCAGACGTCCTCGTCCTGCATGGTGCAGACGATCGGGATGCCGAAGCGCTTGCGGATGGCCAGGCCGATGCCGATCAGGAGCGGAGTGGAGAGGTGGACAAGATCGGGACGCTCGACGCCGTCGAGCCACTCCAGCAGACGGTCGAGCTCCTTGACCTGCTTCCCGTGCTCGCCCTTCATGACGGACAGGGTGAGGTCCCCGAGGTTTCGGGCGCGGACGGACCCCGCGCGCTTCGCGGCGATGCCGAGCATGAAGCGCGTGTCGAAGAGGCGGTCGATCCAGCGCGGCGTCCAGCGGAAGATGCCCGAGACCTGCTGGAGGTACGCGTTGATGCCTCCGTAGAAGACGGGGGCGTTGACGATGGCGTCGACCCGCTCGATGACCTGCGGGAGGTACATGGGGACGGTGACGACCTCTTCGCCCGCTTTCAGCAGCGCGCGGACGGTGGCGTTGTCGCGGACGCAGTTTTCGCAGTAGAAGTTGTCGCCGGACCCGGGCAGGATCTGGATGCTCTTCACCCGGCCTCCGGGCTATTTCCCGCAGCCGCAGTTGCCGCCGTTGCCGCAGCCGCCGGCCTTCTTGGCGCCCGGCAGCAGGGGCTGGACCGCGACGGCCTGCAGCGCCGTGGAGCCCCAGGACACGGGGATGTTCGGCGCGCCCACGACCGCCTTGCCCATCTTCGCGATGCGGCCCCTCAGCTCGTTCGCCTTCATCTCCGAGTGGTGGTCGCGGTACGAGAGCGCGGCCGTCGGGCAGGCATCCACGCAGTCCGCGGCGGTGGTCGTCACCGCCGTCGAGATCTCGGCGTTGAACGGGGTCGCCACGGTCACGTCGAAGCCGCGGCCGATCCACGTGAGGCCGAGCGTCTCCTTCTGGAGTTCGGTGATGCGGATGCAGAGCCCGCACTTGATGCACTTCTCGGGCTCGTACATGATGTCGCCGTGCTGGCGCACCTGCGCGTGCCGGCTGCGGTCGTCCGGCTGGTACTCGCGCTGCTTGACGCCGTAGAGGTCCGCGTAGTCGCGGAGCGAGCAGGTTTCCGCCTTGCGGCAGTCGCAGTGCATGCACCGCGACCCCTCCTTCTTCGCCTCCTCGATCGTGAAGCCCTTGACGGGGTCCGACGGCTCGATGCGGCCCATCAGGACCGGATCGTAGGCGTCGGCCACGAAGAGGTCGATCTCGCCCTCCTTCAGCTTCCCGATGGCGCAGTTGAAGCGCTTCTCCAGCTTCGTGCCCGCGGCCTCTTCGGGCTTGAACATCTGCTTTTCTTCGCCGTACTTGTGCACGAACGTGACGAGGTCGCGGATCGCGATCGGGGCTTCGGCCTTGCCGCGGCGGCAGCCGGGCTCGCAGGTGCCTTCGCAGCCGTGGCAGGGCAGGTTCGTCGCGCCCGCCGCCTCGCGGAGCACCTCGACCGCGCCGTCCAGGTCGTCCTCGATGATGTGCCGGATCATGCTGGGGATGTTGATGTGCGACTTGCAGACGCGGTGGCACGGCGCCTCGCAGTCGCCCACGTGGTCGCTGAAGAGGAGCTCGAGGGTGAATTTCCGCGCCTTCTTCACCTCGTCGCTGAGCGTGACGATCTTCATCCCCTCCTCGACGAGGGCGGAGCATCCGGGGACCATCTTCCCGTTGGCGTCGTTCTTCACCTGGCAGATCATGCACGACGTGAACGGCTCCAGCCCCTCGAGGTAGCACATCGTGGGGATGGCGATGCCGAGCTGGCGCGCCGCCTGGATGACCCGGGTGCCGTCCGGGACCTCGATCGGCCGTCCGTCGATCGTGAGCTTGGGCAAATGGGTCTCCCTTACTTGGCGGCCGCCACCGGCGTCGCCTTCACGAGCGAGGGCGGCTTGGCGACAATCTGGACCGCGTCCACCGGGCAGGCCTGGTTGCACATGTCGCACGACACGCACTTGGCCAGGTCGATATGGTGCTGCACGTAGGGCGTGATCTGGATCGCGTCCGTGGGACAGGCCTGCGCGCAGCGCGTGCAGCCGATGCAGTCCTCGTTGATCGTGTACTGGATGAACGCGGTGCACTTCCTCGCCGGGCAGCGGCCCGCGATGTGGGCCTCGTACTCGTCGCGGAAATACTTGATGGTCGACAGGACCGGGTTGGGCGCCGTGGTGCCCAGGCCGCAGAGGCTGCCGGTCTTGATGAAGCCGGACATGTCCTCGAGCCTCTGGAGGTCGCCCGCGCGGCTCTTGCCGACGACGAGGCGCTCCATGATGTCGAGCATGCGTTTCGTGCCGACCCGGCAGGGCGTGCACTTGCCGCACGACTCGTCCTGCATGAACTTCAGGAAGTAGAGGGCCATGTTGACCATGCAGTCCGTGTCGTCCATGACGACGAGGCCGCCGGAACCCATCATCGCGCCGACCTTGAGGAGCGCCTCGTAGTCGACGGGCGTGTCGGCCAGCTGGTCGGGGATGCAGCCGCCCGAGGGGCCGCCGATCTGGACCGCCTTGAAGGTCCGCCCCTCCTCGCAGCCGCCGCCGATCTCGTTCACGATCTGGCGGATCGTGATGCCCATCGGCACTTCGATGAGGCCGCCCTGCTTCACCTTGCCCGACAGCGAGAACACCTTCGTGCCCTTGCTCTTCTCGGTGCCCATCGAGGCGAAGGCCGCGGGGCCGTTGCGGAGGATCCAGGACACGCAGGCGAACGTCTCGACGTTGTTGATCAGCGTGGGCATGTCCCAGAGGCCCTTCACGGCGGGATACGGCGGCCGGAAGTGCGGCATGCCGCGCTCGCCCTGGATGGAGGCCAGGAGCGCCGTCTCCTCGCCGCACACGAAGGCGCCGGCGCCTTCCATGACCCGGACGTCGAGGTCGAAGCCCGTGCCCAGGATGTTCTTCCCGAGGAGGTTCTGCTCCGTCATGATCTTGACGGCGGCTTCCATGCGCTCCATCGCCAGAGGATACTCGGCGCGGATATACAGGTAGCCCTTGCTGGCGCCCACCGTGTGCGCGCCGATCGCGATGCCTTCCAGCACGCGGAACGGATAACACTCCATCACCACGCGGTCCATGAACGCGCCGGGGTCGCCCTCGTCGCCGTTCATCACCACGGCCTTCGGCGATCCCTTCGCGGCCCGCACCAGGGTCCATTTGCGGCCCGTCGGGAAGCCGCCGCCGCCGCGCCCGCGCAGGCCCGACGCCAGGATGTCCTGGATGACCTTGTCCGGGTTGTTCTGGGCCAGCACTTCCTTCAGGGCCTTGAACCCGTCCTTCTTGATGTATTCGTCGATGTCCAGGGGATGCATCTCGCCGTAGTGCTCGGTGACCACGTGCTTCTGCGGCCCCAGGAACTGGCTCACCCGCGGATCTCGCGTGTCGAGCGAGTACTTCGTCACCGGCTCCCAGGCCGTATCCGTCAGCATCGAGCCCAGGATCGACGAGACCCAGGACTTCGCCCGGCCCGCCAGCCCCTGCGGCCGGAAGTGGCGCTTGATGATGCGATCGGCCTCGTCGGGATGCACCTTCGCGTAGCGCGAGGACTGCCCCTTGGCGTCCACGACCTCGACCAGCGGGCTCTGATCGCAGAAGCCCGAGCAGCCGACCGGCTTGATCCGGACGTCCGCCTGCAGCTCGTTCACCGCCCGCTCGAGGGACTCGCGTACGTCCTGGCTGCCGCTCGCGATGCAGCAGGACCCCTGGCCGATACGGATCTCCGCGACCCCGGCCTCGCTCGCCATCCGCGGCGCGCCGTTGGATCGCGGCCCCGTCTTCTTGGTCTTCTGCCGCGCCAGGAAGTCCCGGATCGCCCGGTCGACGGTCCCCGACGTCAGATACCCGTGGATCGCGTCGTCGATCTGGACGACCGGCGCCAGCGTGCAGCAGCCGACACAGGCGACCTTGTTGATCGTGATCTCGCCCTGCGCGTCCGTGTCCTGGTCCGCGGGGATGCCGCGGTTCAGCTTGATGCCGTCGATCACCAGCTCGGCGCCCTTGACGTGGCAGGCGGTGCCGACGCAGACGTTGACCGAATGCTTCCCGGCCGGTTTGTGGCGGAACTTCGAGTAGAAGGTCGACACGCCGGCGATGCCCGACGGCGTGATCTCCGTGGTCTCGCACACGCGCTTGAGCGCGCTCTCCGGCAGCCAGTTGTACTTCTGCTGGATCTTGCGCAGGATCGGGATCACCGCGTCCGGAGTCTTACCGGTCTCCGCGACGATGGCGTCCACGTCCGCGATGCTGAACCCAGTTGTGCTCATTTCCCGTCCTTGGCGATGCAGTAGAGATTCTTTTCGCTCCGGAGATAGATTCTACCCTCGGGAATGGCCGGCGTGCTCGTCGCCGGCTCTCCCAGCGGATTCAGCGCCAGCTGCTCGTACTTGTCGGAGAGCCTGAACACCACCATATTGCCCTTCTTGTCCATGAGATAAACGCGGTCGTCGACGATCACGGGGGAGGAATAGAACCCGTCGTCGAAATCGTGCGTCCAGATCATCTTGCCGGTCGCCGCGTTCAGGCAGGTCACCGTCCCGCCGCTCGCGCCCAGGATCACGTACTTTTCCGTCGCGACGGGGCTGGAGACGTCCGGCAGCTCGCCCTCGTACTCCCAGAGCTTCTTGACGTCCGAGGGGCCGGGCTGCAGCGCGACCAGGGGCGCGCCGGAGGTCCCGACGAAGAGCCGGCCGCCGGCGAACGCGGGCGAGGGCGCGACCTCCCCGTTCTCGAGCCAGACGTGCTGCCAGAGGATGTTGCCCGTCTCCGGATCGTGGCCGGTCACCAGGGGATGGCCGCACACCACGATCTGCGTCTTGCCGGCCACCTCGATCAGAATGGGGCTGGCCCAGGACGACTTCACCTCGCGGGCCTTCTCCCAGACCGTTTTCCCCGACTTCGCCTCCATCGCGATCAGCCTGCCGCCGCCTTCGTGGTCGAACTGGACGAACAGCTTCCCCTTCAGCATGATCAGCGAGGACGAATGGCCGTAGCCGTTCTTGAACGTGCCGAGGTTGCGCCCCCAGGCCTTCTTCCCGTCCATGCCGAACGCGACGACGTCGCCCGTGGCGAAGACGCCGTAGACTCGCTCGCCGTCCGTCGTCAGCGTGGCGGGGCAATACGTCGTTCCCTCCATCACTTTCGGAAGCGTGCCGGTGACGAGCGTGGTCGCCGCCTTCCAGACCTCCGCGCCCGTCTTCGCGTCATAGGCGAAGATGTCGCGGCTCGCGTCGTCCGCGCCCGCGAGGAACACGAGGTCGCCCCAGACGATCGGCGAGTTCGTCCCCGGCTTCGGGATCGGCGTCTTCCAGGCGATCGTCTCGGGAGTCCAGGTCACGGGGGCGTTCTTGTGGGTCGCGACGGCGTGGCCGTTCGGCCCGCGGAAGCCCGGCCAGGCGCCGGCAGGGATCGTCGCCGTCGGAGCCGGAGCGTTCGCGCCCGGGGCGGGCGTCGGGGCTTCCGGCGCTTTCGCCTCCGGCGCCTTCACCTCGGGGGCCTTCGCTTCAGGAGCCTTCGCCTCCGGGGCCTTGGCCTCGGGAGCGGCGGCCGTCTCGGCGGGTTTCTCGGTGGCGAGCAGGTCGAAGTCCGGCGGGGACACGAACACCAGGAAGAGCGTGAGGACGACGATCACGCCCGCGCCGGCGCCGACGGCCCAGCGGTGCGCGGCCCGTTCGGCGGTGCCGCCTTCCTTCGGGGCCTGGCCCAGGGGCATGGGCAGCTTGAGCCGGAGCTCGACGTAGGTCTTCATGCTGGCCAGGAACACGGCCACGCCGAAGAGCAGCATCAGGCCCGTGGCCCGCATCATCTCCTGGTTCGTGAAGAACGAGCGGCGGGTCATGAACGACAGGTTGCGCACGCTCTCCCGGAGCTGCTGGTTGTTCAGGTCCTTGGGGATCTGCGCCTTGAGCGCCTTGAGGGTCGCGTCATGCAGCGGATCCACCTGCAGGATCTGGATCTGGTTGATGATCAGGGAAATGCAGGCCACGAGCGAGAAGACCCCGGAGACCCACGCGACGGCTTTCGCCACCTGGGCCCCGATGGCCGCGCCCTCGGAGGGGTGCTTCAGGCTAGCCGGACTGCTCACTTCCGCCCACCTGCGCGATCTGGGACTGGAACTTCAGGACGACCGGCGACGTCCTCATCGTCCCCACCGGCACTCCGGGAACCCGGCCCACCGAGCACGCGTCCGAGCACCGGGCGCAGCTGTAGCAGTCGCCCCGGTTGGGTTCGTAATCCGTGCGCTTGCGGCGGATCGAGAGCGCCAGGAGCTTGCAGAAGACCACGAGGCCGATGAACGCGCCCAGGATGCCTGAGCCGTTGCGCACCTTCTGCTTGATGCGGTCCGCCTGCGCCATCAGGGACTCGTAGGTCGTGCTCGTCTCGTAGAAGGCGCGGCTTTCCTCGGTCGTGCCCTCCACGGCCTTGTGCTTCTCCAGGAAGATGCGTTCGGCCAGGCGGACCGTGAAGTGCGCCCGCGCCATCACCGGGGACGCCAGGAGGCCCAGGCCGATGCCGGCGCCGATGATGACCGGGGCGGCGGCGATCAGGATCGCCACGCGGCGGATGCCCGTGCTGCGCGACTCGGGCTCCTTCTCGACCGTCGGCTTGTTCAGGTGGTCGAAGGGGCAGGAATCCTCGCAGAGACGGCACTGGATGCACTCGGTCGGGGTCGTCTTCAGGTGCCACTTCGACAGCACCGAACTCCACTTCAGCAGGATGCTGTACGGGCACATGAAGCGGCAATACGGGCGCGCGACGACGGTCCCGACCAGCAGCACCGCGCCGCTGAACAGGAAGATGCCGAAGTTCGCGCCCATCCGGAAGAACCCGATGAACGGGTCGTACTTGCAGATGATGAAGTCGGCGCCGATATAGGCGAACAGCACGCCCGTCCCCAGGTAGATGTACGGGACCAGGCTGAGGAAATGCTTCACGCCCTTGTTGACCTTGATGGGCTTGATGATGACCATCTCCTGCGCCGCGCCCAGCGGACAAACGGACGCGCAGAAGACGCGGCCGACGAAGAGGGCGAAGAGCAGCGGGATCAGGAACAGCAGGATCACGCCGAGCGGGACCGCATACCCCGTGCCGGCGAGGCCCAGGGCGACGTTCTGGATGGAGCCGATCGGGCAGACGCAGCCTTCACGGTAGAAGCCGAAGTAAAGCACGGCGCCGACCGAGAGGATGAAGATCGCCTTCCGCGAGACGCGCTTGAGGGAGTAATACGTGGCCGCGCTGAGCGCGGCGATGAGGACGACGATGTCCATCCATTCCATGAAGAGGGCACGCGGACCCGGCTGACCCTTCATGGAAGGTTCCTGGTAGCCGGTGGTGAACTCGGGGCGGGGGAAGCGGTCGGCGCTCTGGGCGATCGCCGGGCCGGCGACGAGGAGGAAGAGGAATCCGGCGACGGCCGCGGCGGCAACCAGGCGTTTCATGACGGCCACCCCAGAATCAACCCGTTGCATCACGTGGACTATCCTCCGGCGGTGGAACCCGCCGGCCACCCTGACCCGCCATCGGGCCGTCGGGCGGCCCGAGGATCTAGGTTCCTTCCTTGCCCGAACCCATCGCCTTGATCTTGTAGGGGGTCGCCGCATCGCGCCGCGAGAAGGCGCGGGTCGGACAGGCCCGGGCGATGGTGCATTCGTTGCAGTTCACGCACACGTCGTGCCGGATCTGGAGGTGCATGGCCCCGTTTCCGAAGGTGGTGCAGCCCTTCACGCACTTCGCGCAGCCGACGCACAGGGATTCGTCGATCCGGTATTCGTAGTACGGCCCCTCGACGAGCGTCCGCTTGATCGCCGACGTGGGGCACATCTGGTTCTCGACCGCCGTATTCTGCTCGGTCTGGTTGGGCTGGAGATATCCGAAGCAGAGGTTGCAGTACCCGCAGATCCCATAGGAATGAACGCACTTCACGGCCGACGGCAGGAGCACGCACTCCGTCTCGCAAAGGCCGCAGGAGACGCAGAGGCCGGGATCGATCTGCCAGACGGTGTCGTCGGCATGCAGCTTGAGCGCGGTCGCGCCCGCCGCCGCCGTCAGGGCCACCGCCGCACCGACCCGCAGGCCCGTCTGCATGAAGGACCGGCGGTCGATGAATCCGACCGACCCGGACTTGCTGTGGTCGTCGACTCTACGCAGGTCTACCATGCGATTCCCGTTCTCTGTGCTCTTCGGCCTTGGGAAGTTCACAGCCCTGCTTCAGGGCGACGCAGCTGTTGCAGGGGCTCGATTCGTTGATGCAGGTGTTGATCTGGCCGCGCTTGATCATCAGGGCGATGCCGCCGCCGGCGAGGCCCAGCGCGAGGTTGCGGCCCATGGTCCGGAAGAACGCCCGACGGTCCTCCGGGAAGCCCTCTGTAGCCATGTCGCTCATAACAATGATACGCCCAAGTCTATTCCGAGATTACGTCGGGGACGAAATCCAACCCCGTTGCTTCTATATGTGTAGCCTACCACGCCCCACCCCCAATGCAAGGGGGTCAGGGATGGGAGACCCCGTTGTTCAGCGAGTAGATCCGAACCGACGACGTCCCGGGGTCCGCCACCAGGATATGGTCCTTGGAGTCCACCGCCACGTCCAAGCCGTGGATGCCCTTTTCGAAGTCCTTCGCCGCCGCCACCACGCCGATCAGGTCGCCGTTGGGCGCGTGCACCTTCACCCGCACCAGGCCCTTCTCGGCCGTGACGAACGAGCCGTCCTTCCGCATCGTGAAATGGCTGGGATTGCAGCAGCCGGAGAATTTCTCGATCTGCGGCCCCGACTTCCCCCAGGAGGTCGCCATCGTGTCGTCCTCCCGGTAGTTCTCCAGGAGCCGGCGGCCCGTATGCGCCACCCACGGCGTACCGTTCTGGTCCACCGCGACGTCGAAGTAGGGGCTCGGGATCTCGTACTTTCCCGTCCCCGCCACCTTGCCCGCCTCGCCCAGGCGCCCCACGATCTTTCCCGACTTGTCGAAATGGATCACCGTCTTGTCGCCGAAATCGGCGGCGTAGACGGCCTTCTCGGAGACCGCCACCGACGTCATCCAGGCCGTCGGCCCCGGCTTCTCCCAGACCGCCTTCCTGCCGCCCTTCGTGTCGTAGACCTCGAGATGATCCCAGACGCCGACATAGACGGTGCCGTCCGCGTCGACCGCCATGCAGTTGGGAACGTTCCCCAGATCGACGCGGGACTCGACCTTCCCGTCCCTGCCCAGGATCACGTAGCACTTGTCGCCGGCGGCGTAGATCCGGTCGTCCGGGCCGACGGCGATCGCGCGCAGCTGCTTCAGGCCGGTGGCCAGGCGCGCGTCTTCCTTCGCGATGATGAGCTTGGGATCGACCACCAGCATGGACTCGATGATATCGTCGACGTCCGCCGCTTCCGGGCGGGCCTTGCCGCTGCCCTGCGTGCTCATTCCGGACTGATAGACCGGCTTGCGATTGGCGAGGAGATACCCCAGCACGCCGCAGGCGCCGGCGCAGAGGACGGCGATCAGGATCCAGAAGATCTTCATTCGATGCCCTTCCCGACGTCCAGGCACACGAGAACCTTGGAGTCGCGGATCAGGAGGCGGTCCCCGACAAGGGCGATCGGCGCCCACGCGTCATGGCCCTGCAGAATCTTGCACTGGCCCAGCTCCTCGTATTTCTGCGTGCTGGCTTTCACCAGCGTCAGGGCGCAGTCCTTGCCGAGAACGAAGAACTTCCCGTCCGCGAGCAGGATCGGCTCATACTGGCCGAAGCGCTTCTCCTTGCCGCTTTCCCAGATGATCTTGCCCTTGTCATAGGGGTTCATGCAGACCAGCTGCTGCTTCCGCCCGCCCGAGGAGTCCGGCAGCAGGGCGTAGATGTGCTTGTTGTAGTACACGGGCGTCTGCTGCTCGCAGGAAAGCCCTTCTTTCTCGTCCAGCTTCCAGAGCACCTTGGCCTCGAACTTCCCGCCGGCCTCCGTCAGCTGCACCAGCGAGCTGCCGCCCTGGTAGCCCGCGGTCATGAAGATATAGCCGTCGTCCAGGATCAGCGGCGACGGCGCGATGACCTGCTTGTCGAGGCAGACGACCTCCCAGAGCAGCGTCCCCGCATCCGCCGGCTCAGCCGAGACGCCGACCATCTTCCCCCACTCGGCGCAGTAGGCGTACATCTTCTTGCCCTTGAACGTGATCGGCGTGACCGAAGAGTGGGACATGTCCAGCTTGCCGGGGTTGGGCGTCTTCCACACGATCTTGCCGGACTCGAGATCCACGCCCATGATGAGGACTTCCTTGCCGCCGGGCGCGATGATCGCATTCGTTCCGTCGATGATCGGACACTGGGCGGTGTACCAGTCCGGCATCTTGCTGCCGTAGTCCTTCATCAGGTCGAGGCCCCACTTCAGCGCGCCCGTCTGCGCGTCGACGCACATCACGTGGCACTTCGAGCCCATCGAGACCGCATACTTCTCGTTGATCGCGGGCACCGTCCGGGTGAAGCCGTGGTTGTTGACGATCTTCAGCGGGTAGGAGCGCCGCCAGATTTCCTTTCCATCCTCCATGGAGAAGCAGCGGAGCGACTCCTCCTTGTTCTTCGGGTCGTAGTCCTGGAGGTACATCCGTCCCCCAAGCGCGGCGGCGCCGGAGTATCCTTCGCCCAGCTCCGGGATGGTCCACTTCACCGGCGGGCCCGCCTTGGGCCACTTGTTGGCGAGCGGGACGTCGGTGGCGATGTTGTCGTACTTCGGTCCCCGAAAGGCCGGCCAGGATCCCGTCGGCCCTCCCGCCTTGCCGCCCAGGTTCTCCTTGAAGTTCAAGCCGATGTCGACTTTCTCGGGCGCCTCGGCGGCGGGTTTTTCGGCGGCTGCAGTGGCCGGTGTCTCCGCGGAGGCGTGGCCCGCTCCGGCGGCGCCGGCCGCTCCCGGATTGGCGGCGGCGAATCCCTTCCCCTCCTGCCCGGGCCCCTGCCACGCCACCCGCTCGAGCGGATGACGGTCCGTCAGCCGGACCAGCAGGAAGACCGTCGTCCCGCCCAGCAGGACGACCAGCATCAGCAGGCCACCCATCATCATCATCGCGGCCTTCGCCGTGATCGTGATGTTGACGGCACCTTCCTGAGTCTTCGGGGCAGGCGCGCGCACGCCCACGCTTCCGGGCTTCGGTCCCTCGGGCGCTTTCGCTTCCGCGGGTTTGGACTCGGGAGTCTTTGCCGCCGCCGCTGCGGGTGCGGGGGCCGGTTTCGCGGCTGCGGGCTTGGCTTCTGCCGCTTTGACTTCGGCAGGTTTGGCCTCTGCCGGCTTGGCCACCTCGACGGGCTTCGCTTCGGCGGGCTTGTGCTCCGCGGGCTTCGGCTCCGGCGGCTTGACGTCGGACGCCTTCGATTCCGTCGAAGGCGCCTCCGCTTTTGCATCGCTCATATCAGCCCTGCCCCTGGACCCGGAAGTTGCGACCCGTTCCCATTTTGACGTGCGTCTTCTCTCATTACAAGCCCGGGTTCCGTCAATGGACGTCGACGCAGACCAGGTCGCCGTCGCTGTTCCGGCAATAGATGAATCCGTTCGCGAGGACGGGCGCCGTCCAGTTCTTGGCCTTGGCGTTGAGGACGGTGGCCTTGGCCGCCTCCTTGAACACGTTCGGGTTCGCGTCGCCCGTCACGAGGGTGCCGTTCTTGTCGATCGCCAGGATCATGCCCGACGCGATCATCAGGTTTTCGAACCCGCCTTTGTGGGTCCACTTGACCTTGCCCGATTTCGCCTCGAGGCAGCGCAGCTGGCCCTGCCCCGTATTCCCGTCGACCCCGTAAAGGTGGCCGTCCAGGTAGATCGGGCTCGCGAAATGCCCCCGCAGATTCTGGTTCTCCCAGACCTGCTTGACGTTCTTGCCCGAGAGATCCAGCAGCGTGCAGCCGTGCTCGTATCCCGAGGTGATGAACAGCTTTCCGTCGAAGAAGACCGGGTCCGCCGCGTTGACGTCGTACTGCGTCTGCCACGGGTGCGACATCTGTTTTTCACCGGTCAGGGCGTCGACGACGATGACATCCTTGAAGCTGAAGAAGGCGAGGCTGTCCTTCCCCTTGAGGGAAAAACGCACGGCCGAGGCATAGCCGCTCTGGCCTCCGCCGCTTTCCCAGATCTTCTCGCCCGTGAGCTTGTCGAGCGCCAGGCCGCTCGCCCGGGCGTTGTACACCACCGCCTTGTCGACGATCACCGGCGACGAGGCGAAGCCCCAGGTGATGTTGGCGGCGCCGAAATCCTTGATGAGATTCTTCTGCCACTTCACTTTTCCCGTCGCCGCCTCGAGGCAGAACGCGTGGCCTTCGCGGCTCAGGCTGTAGACGCAGTCGCCGTCGACCACCGGCGTGGACCGCGGGCCCTCGAAGTTGCCCTGGTCGCAGGGATAGGAATGCTTCCAGATCTCCTTGCCCGTCTCGGAGTCGAGGCAATAGACGATGTCGCTCCCGCCCGGGTTGCCCATCGTGTAGAGGCGGTTCCCCGCCACCGACAGGCAGGAATGCCCCTTCCCCAGCGAGGCCTTCCACTTGATCTTTCCCGCGGCGAGGGCCTGGGGCTTCCATCCCTTCTCGGAGCTGATGCCCGTCCCCTCCGGACCGCGCCAGCGGGCCCAGTCGCTGGCCTGGGAGCGGAGCGCCCCGCCGAGGGCGGCGATGAGCGTCAGGCCGGCGAGCCGGATTCCGATCCCCCGGGAACAATTCAGCCTCACGCGCGGTTCCTTGTCATATAGCGTAGACGGGCCGCGGGCCTTCGACGTTGGCGGCCGCCTTGCTATACTAAACACCGGGTACGGACCGGAATATTTCCGCCTCCAGAACCGGGAGACGAATGGGAGCCGAGGACCTTCACTATAAGCGTTCGAGGTTCTCGACCCGTCTCTTCACGGACCGGCTCTATACCGGAGGCCATTCCTGGCTGCGGCGGGGCGAGGGAGACCGGTGGCAGGTTGGATTCACGAAGTTCGCGGTCCGGATGCTGGGCGAGGCGGTGGAGTTGGGCTTCGAAGTGCCCCCCGGTTCGGAGGTTCAGACGGGGCAGCCGATCGGATGGATCGAGGGCTTCAAGGCCGTGACGGATCTTTATGCCCCGTTCTCCGGGATTTTCGTGGAAGGAAACCCGGCCCTGAGCAAAGAAATAGAGCTTGTCCAGAAGGACCCTTCCGGGAGAGGATGGTTGTATACCATCCAGGGGACTCCGGGAGACGGCTGTCTCGACGTCCCGGGCTACGTCGCCGTCCTGGACGCCACGATCGACAAGATGCTGGGAAAACGCCATGACGCTTCCTGAGCCGCGCGAGGACCGGGCTCGATACATCATGATCGGCGGATTCCTCGGCGCGGGGAAGACCACCGCGATGGCGCGCCTGGCCCGCCGCTTCACCGACCGCGGCCAGCGGGTCGGACTCATCAGCAACGACCAGAGCAGCGGACTCGTCGACACCGCCCTGCTCCGTTCCAAGGGCTTCCCCGTCGAGGAGATCCCCGGCGGCTGCTTCTGCTGCCGCTTCAACTCGCTCGTCGAAGCCGCCGACAACCTGGACAGGACCACGCGGCCCGACGTCTTCGTGGCGGAACCCGTCGGCAGCTGCACCGACCTCGTCGCCACGGTGTCCTATCCCCTGCGCCGCATCTATGGCCAGCGCTTCGAGGTCGCGCCGATGAGCGTCCTGGTCGATCCCGTGCGCGCGGCCCGCGTCCTCGGCATCGAAAAGGGACCTCAGTTCTCCGGGAAGGTCATCTACGTCTACCGCAAGCAGCTCGAGGAGGCGGACATCATCGTCGTGAACAAGTGCGACTCGATCACCGAGGCGTTCCGCGAGAAGCTCGTGGCGACGCTCCAGGTCGCGTTTCCGCGCGCGAAGGTCGTCTGCGTCTCCGCGAAGGAAGGCTCCGGCCTCGACGCCTGGTTCGACCTCATCGACCGCTCCCGCCCGGGCGACGCGCCCTCCATGGAGCTGGACTACGACCTCTATGCCGAGGGCGAGGCGCTGCTCGGCTGGCTCAACTGCACGGTCCGCCTGGACTCGGACTCCTCCTTCGACGCGAACCAGACCCTGCTCTGGCTTGCGCGCGACCTCCGGACCCGGCTTTCCGCGAAGAGCGCCGAGATCGCGCATCTCAAGATGACCCTGGACTCCGGCGACGGCACGGGGTCGCTGTCCGTGGTCAGCATCGTCCGAAACGACAGCGAACCCGATCTCCGCGAGTCGCTGATGGACCGCGTCAGGGGCGGCTCGCTCATCCTCAATCTCCGGGCCGAGGCGGATCCCGAATTCCTGCTCGACTCCGTCCGCCAGTCGCTGGCCTCCCTGGGCGGCGGCATCCGGTCGACCGTCGAACACTCCGAGCATTTCCGTCCGGCGCGGCCCCAGCCGATCCACCGGATGAGCGGCCCGGACGAAGGAACCGTATCGTGAACGCGCCGGCCGCCCCGCGCATCCTCTACTGCAACTGCAGCTACGCCCAGGTCGTGCCCAGGGAAGTGAAGGAGGAAGTGCTGCGGAGGCTCTGCGAATCCGGGGCCGCCTTCGACGCCGTCGCGGATCTCTGCGACATGTCGGCGCGGAAGGACCCCGCCCTGCAGAAGCTCGTGGAAGGCGGGGCGGTCCGCATCGCGGCCTGTTATCCGCGCGCGGTGCGCTGGCTCTTCCATGCCGCCGGCGCTCCGCTCCCCAAGGAGGGCGTCGAGGTCCTCAACATGCGCGAGCAGTCCGCGGCCGAGATCACGGGCGCGCTGTTCGCGGGACCGCGGGAGCAGGCACCGACGTGAACAAGACCGAAGGAAAGAACCTGCGCGTGGTCTTCTACGAAGGCCCCGGGAGCGCGCCGCTCGCGGCGCAGGATCGTTATCAGGCGATCTCCTCCCTGCTCCAGAACGGCTTCGAGGTGTCGCGGCCGGTCCAGGGCGGATCCGTCGCGCCCGCGGACGGCGCGCCGATGCTGATGCTCGGCCTCTTCGACGGCGGGCGGCCGCCCGCCTTCGACGGGGCCGGCGAGGTCCACGCCCGCGACCTGCACGGCCTGGCCCCGGAGGCCGTGCTCGTCGCCGCACGCGACGTCCGCGAGAAGTCCGGCGCCCGCAAGCTCGAGGCCTGGAAACCCTGGTTTCCCGTCATCGACTACGACCGCTGCACGAACTGCATGCAGTGCCTGACGTTCTGCCTCTTCGAGGTGTACGGCGTCGACCGGAACGACAAGATCACCGTGCAGACCCAGAGCAACTGCAAGACCGACTGCCCCGCCTGCTCGCGCGTCTGCCCCGAAGTCGCCATCCTCTTCCCCAAGTACAAGAAGGGGCCGATCAACGGCGACATCGTCAAGGCCGACGACGTCAAGCGCGAGGCGATGAAGATCGACATCTCCGCGCTGCTGGGCGGCGACCTCTACGCGTCCCTGCGCGACCGCCAGCAGGACGCGCGCAAGCGCTTCTCCACGGAGCGCGACGAGTCGCGCGCGCTGCTGGAGCGCAAGCGCTGCCTCAAGGAGCTGGGCAAGACCCTCGACATCCCCGACGAGGTGCTGATGAGCCTGCCCTCGGTGGGCGATATCCAGGAACGCGCGGAGCGGGCCAAGGCGAAGATGGCGTCGCGCCAGGCGCGATCGCAGACCGTGAAGGACACCAAGCCAGCCCCGACCGAGCGGGAGTGGGGGATCTGATGACGATGGCGGCGATGGGCGGCTTCGCGCTCCGGATGGTCCGGTCCACCGATCTCCGGCTGCTCTGGAAGATCGCCTACAATTTCGGCTACAAGGGCATGCGCTCGGTCGAGAAGTTCAAGGCCCGGCTCAAACAGGGCATCACCTTCCCGCCCTTCCTGTACATCTCAATCACCAACGGCTGCAATCTGCGCTGCCAGGGCTGCTGGGTCGACGTCGACAAGCCCGCCCAGCTGATCACCTTCGAGCATATGGACCGGCTGATCCGGAACGCCAAGAAGCACGGCAACAGCTTCTTCGGGATCCTGGGCGGCGAGCCCTTCATCCACCCGGACCTGATCCGCATCCTGAAGGCGCACCCGGACTGCTACTTCCAGATCTTCACGAACGGACAGCTCATCACCGACGAGATCGCGCAGCAGCTGCACGAGGCCGGCAACGCCACGCCGCTGATCAGCGTCGAGGGTTCGGCCACGGTCAGCGACGAACGCCGCGGGAGGAAGAACGTCCTCAGCAAGACCCTCGCGGGCCTCGAGACCTGCGTCCGCCACGGTCTGATCACCGGAGTCGCGACGAGCGCGTGCCAGAGCAACTTCGACGATCTCGTCCGCGAGGAATGGATCGACGAGCTCATCCGGAAAGGCGTGCACTATACGTGGTTCCACACCTACCGCCCCGTCGGTCCCGTCGCCAACGCCCAGCTCGCGCTGACACCCGACCAGGTCAACCGGCTGCGCCGCTTCGTCGTCGACATGCGCAACCGCAAGCCGATCGCGATCGTCGACGCGTACTACGACGACGAGGGCAAAGCGCTCTGCCCCGCCGCGACGGGGATCAGCCACCATATCGGGCCCTTCGGCGACGTCGAGCCCTGCCCGATCATCCAGTTCGCCCGCGAGTCGATCCACGACAACGACGGCGACCTCTACAAGACCATGACCGAGTCGCCGCTCCTGAAGGACTTCCGCAAAACGGCGGCGAAGGCGACCCGCGGCTGCATCGTGCTGGAGCGTCCGGATCTCCTCAAGGAGGTCGTGGAGCGGCACAGCTGTCGCGATACCACGCTCCGGAAGACGGCGGCCGTCGAGCTGGCCTGGATGAAGTCGCGCCCCAGCCAGCACCAGCCCGGCAGCGAGGTGCCCGAGGGGAATTTCTTCTACCGATTCGCCAAAAAGAATTGGTTCTTCGGATTCGGGGCGTATACCTAGATGAGCGACATGAGCGGGAACGGGACGGGTCAGGGGAACGGCGATATTCCGGCCGCGCCGGTGCTGCTCCGCTTCGGGGCGAAGCCGGCGCTCGCCCTGCCGCCGCAGGTGCCGGTCCAGAAGTACCGCGCCGCACAGTCCAACATCCCCGACGACAAACGCGTCCGCGCCCAGCTCAAGAAGGCCGCGGCCGATCACGTCCGGCAGGTGAACGCGGTCCCGCCCCTCACCCTGGGCGAACTGCGCGAGCACACCTCGGCCGTGCTCGCGTTGACGGGCGTCGATCTCAAGTTCAAGGACTACGTCGCGATCCTCGTCAGCAACGCCGCCTGGCACGACACGGTGGCGAAGATCCCGTACGAGCGGCGCCTGCTGCTGCTGCCGAAGTGCCTCCGCGTGGAGGACAAGTGCCCGGCCCCGTTCGACGAGTTCGGGCTCCTCTGCAAGGAGTGCGGCCTCTGCTCCATCCAGGACCTCACCGTCGAGGCCGAACGGCTGGGCTACGCCGTCCTGGTCGCGGAAGGCTCCGCGATCGTGCGTTCCATGATCGAGACCGGCAAGATCGAGGCCGTCGTCGGCGTCAGCTGCCTCAACGTCCTCGAGAAGAGCTTCCCCCATATGGAGGCCGCCGCCATCCCCGGCGTCGCGATCCCCCTGCTCCAGGACGACTGCATCAACACCACGGTCGACCTGGACTGGGTCTGGGACCTGATCCATCTCACCTCGAAGGACAAGACGTACCGGCTCGACCTCGACTCGCTCAAGAACGACGTCCAATCCTGGTTCGCGCCCGCCTCGCTCGACGGGATCCTGGGCCCCGCGGAGGACGAGACGTCGGCCCTCGCGCGGCGCTGGCTGGCCAAGGACGGCAAGCGCTGGCGTCCCTATCTCGCCGCCTGCGCAACGATGGCCCTGCTCAGCGACCAGAAGGACGAGGCGCCCGCCGTCACTCCCGACCTGAAGAAGCTGGCGGTCGCCGTCGAGTGTTTCCACAAGGCGTCGCTCATCCACGACGACATCGAGGACGGCGACGCGCAGCGCTACGGCGACAAGACGCTGCACGAGGAAGTCGGCGTGCCGGTGGCGCTGAACGCCGGAGACTTCCTGCTGGGCGAAGGCTACCGCCTGATCGGGGAGCTGACCGTCGATCCCTCGGTGCGCATCGAGATGCTGAAGCTGGCGTCGGCGGGCCATCTCTCGCTGAGCCGCGGCCAGGGGCGCGAGCTGCTCTGGATCCGCAATCCGGCGCCGCTCGGCTCGGTCGAGGTGCTCGACCTGTTCCGCCTCAAGACCGCCCCCGCGTTCGAGGTGGCGCTCCGGCTGGGCGCCTGTCTCGGCGGCGCCGACGAGGGGACGCACGAGGTCCTGCGCAGATACAGCGAGTCGCTCGGCATCGCGTACCAAATCCAGGACGACCTCGAAGACTGTCGCGAGGGCGGCGAGTCGGACGATCTTTCCAAGGGCCGGCCTTCCGTCATCGTGGCCATCGCCTATAAGAGGTCCGAAGAAGGCGCGGAGAAGGAGCTGATGCGCTCGCTCTTCAAGCCGGCGGCGGCGCCGGTCAACGGGGCCGTGCACGCCGTCTTCAAGTCGAGCAAGGCGGTCGAGAAGGCGGAGGAACTCCTTGAAGCCTACAAGGAGGACGCGATACGATCCCTGCGGTTCCTCTCGGGTCCGACGCTGAAGGGGCTGCTCCGTCGGGTCGTGGGCAAGATCTTCGGCGAACACCTCATCGAAGGATACTGCAGTGAGTTTGAGGCTCGAAATGCTGCAAGTCGCGCGGCTGGCGCCCAAACTCCTTCAAGAGGCCGCTGAACCCGTCGCCGCCTTCTTCCGCGCGCAGTTCAACGACGACGGCGGCGCCCGCGACCGCGCCGGCAACAGCGACCTCTATTACACCGTCTTCGCGCTCGAGGGTCTCATCGCCCTCCAGCAGGAGCCGCCCGCCGACAGGGTCCGAGGCTACCTTCAGCGCTTCGGCATCGGCGACGACCTCGACTTCGTCCACCAGGCCTGCCTCGCCCGGTGCTGGGCCGCGCTCGGCAGGGATGCGCTGGCCGAGGAGATCAGCGGCCCGCTCGCGCTGCGCCTCCTCCAGGGCGGAAACGATTCCGTGTACCACCAGTTCCTCAAGTTCGGCGCCCTCGAGGATCTCGGCGGGACGGTCGACGATCCCCCGGCCGTGGCCCAGCAGGTCCTCGAGCTGCAGTCGGCGGACGGCTCCTTCCGCGGGACCACGCCGACGACCGCGGGCGCCGTCACGCTGCTCCACCACCTCGGCGCCGAGGTGCCGCGCTCCTCGGTCGACTGGCTCTACGAGCGCGCCCGCATCGAGGGCGGCTTCTACCCCGCGCCCGAGGCCTCCGTCCCCGATCTCCTCTCGACGGCGACGGCGCTCCACGCCCTCACCGCCGCCCACGCCCCCATCAGCGCCTTCCGCGAGTCCATGCTGGACTTCGTCGATTCCCTCTGGACCGGCAGGGGCTTCTGCGGCAGCTGGGCGGACGACGTAGTCGACAGCGAATACACCTTCTATGCCCTCCTCGCGCTGGGGCACCTGAGCCTCTCGTGAGCGGGGAACTCGCCCTCGAGGCCGACGCGGTGACCCGGACGCGCGCGGCGGCGCGGCGCCTGCTGCTGGAAGCTCGCCTCCCCGCCGGCCACTGGGAGGGACACCTCTCGTCCAGCGCGCTCTCGACCGCGACGGCCGTCTGCGCCCTCGAGCTGGTCCGGCGCCACCGGCCCGACGCGCCGGAGTCCCTGGGCGGGCTCGTCGCGCGCGGCCTCGCGTGGCTCGCCTCGCACCAGAACGCCGACGGCGGATACGGCGACACCACCGACAGCCCGAGCAACATCAGCACGACGACGCTCTGCTGGGCCGCGCTCGGGATGGTCCCGGGTCAGGAGGCCGCGGCGGGACGCGCCGGAGGCTGGCTGAAGAAGGACGCCGGCGACCTCTCGCCGGGGCCGCTCGCCCGGACCATCGCCGACCGCTACGGGAAGGACCGGACCTTCTCGACGCCCATCCTGACGATGTGCGCGCTCTCGGGACGCTTCGGCGCGGGACGCGAGGCGTGGAGCTCGGTCCCCGGCCTTCCCTTCGAGCTCGCGATGCTGCCCCGCTCGTGGTTCGGAGCGCTCGGCCTCCGCGTCGTCAGCTACGCGCTGCCCGCGCTGATCGCGATCGGCCAGGCGATCCACCACCATCATCCGCCGGGCAATCCGCTCACGAGACTGCTCCGCAATCGGGCGCGGGCCGGGACGCTGCGCCTGCTCGAAGCCATCCAGCCGGCTTCGGGCGGTTTTCTCGAGGCGACGCCCCTCACGAGCTTCGTCACGATGAGCCTCGCCGGCAGCGGACTCGCGGACCATGCCGTCGCCCGCAAGGCGGTGGGATTCCTGATCGCTTCGGCGCGCGAGGACGGGAGCTGGGCGATCGACAGCAACCTCGCCACCTGGATCACGACGCTGTCGGTCCACGCCGTCGGCGACGCTCTCTCCGCAGGCGAGCGCCGACGGATCCGCGACTGGCTGCTCCGGCAGCAGCACAAGGAGGTTCATCCTTATACCGGCGCGGCGCCCGGAGGCTGGGCGTGGACCGATCTCAGCGGCGGCGTGCCCGACGCCGACGACACGCCGGGCGCGATGCTGGCTTTGTCGCGGCTGGCCGATCCCGACGACCTCGAAGTGAAGGCCGCCGCGAGCTCCGGCGTGCGCTGGCTGATCGATCTGCAGAACTCCGACGGCGGAGTCCCGACATTCTGCCGCGGATGGGGGAAGCTTCCCTTCGACCAGAGCTGTCCCGATCTGACGGCCCACGCGATCCGCGCCTGGTCCGTCTGGGCGCCCGGCCCGGCCGCTCCGGCGATCCGCCGCGCCTTCGATTATCTGGTCCGCGTCCAGCAGTCCGACGGCTCGTGGATCCCGTTGTGGTTCGGCAACCAGCGCGCGCCGGAGCAGGCCAATCCGGTCTATGGAACCTCCAGGGTCCTCCTCTGCGCCGGGCTGGACTCCGGGCCCGCATGGACGGGCGCGGTCCGACGCGCCAAGGACTGGCTGGTCCGCGCCCAGCGCGACGACGGCGGCTTCGGCGGCGCCCCGGGGCTGGAGGCGACCATCGAAGAGACCGCCCTGGCGGTCGAGGGCCTCGCCGTCGCGGGAGGCTGCGACGAGGCCGTCGTCCGGGGCCGACGCTGGCTCGTCCAGCGTACCGCGGAGGGCACGCGCTTTGAGCCGTCCCCCATCGGCCTCTACTTCGCCAGACTCTGGTACTGGGACCGCCTGTATCCCCTGATCTTCACCGTCGCGGCGCTCGGACGCGGACCCGCATGATCTACCTCGACAACAACGCGACGACACCGCTCGACTCGCGGGTCCTCGAGGCGATGAAGCCGTACTTCAGCGAGCGCTTCGGGAACGCGTCCAGCCGTCCGCACCTCTTCGGGGCCGAGGCGCGCGACGCCGTCGAGGCCGCCCGAACGGAAGCGGCCGCCGTCATCGGCGCGCGGCCGGACGAGATCGTCTGGACGAGCGGCGCGACCGAGTCCGACAACCTGGCCCTCAAGGGCGTCTTCGCCGAGGGAAAGGATCATATCGTCACCGTCGCGACGGAGCACCGCGCCGTCCTCGACCCCTGCGAGCGGCGGGAGCGCGACGGGTTCAAGGTCACCGTCCTCGGCGTCGGTCCCGACGGATCGCTCGACCTGGGCCGCCTGGAACGCGCGATCACGGACCGCACGCTCCTGGTCTCCGTCATGCACGCCAACAACGAGACGGGCCTGCTCCATCCTCTGGGCGAGATCGGCCTGATCTGCCGCTCGAAGGGGGCGCTCTTCCACACCGACGCGACGCAGACCTACGGCAAGGAGGCGCTTGACGTGAACGCGGACGCGATCGACCTCCTGAGCGCGAGCGCGCACAAGTTCTGCGGGCCCAAGGGGGTCGGGCTTCTGTACGTCCGCAAGCGCGGACCGCGCGTCCGCTGCGCGCCGATGTTCCAGGGCGGCGGCCACGAGGACGGGCTGCGTCCCGGGACGCTGAACGTCCCGGGCATCGTCGGCTTCGGCGCCGCGGCCGCGATCTGCCGCGGGGAGCATAATGAGGACCAGCGGAGGATCCGCGCGCTGCGGGACTCGCTGGAGGCCGGACTGAAGTCCGCGCTCGACGGCGTCGAGGTGAACGGCGACCCGAAGCGGCGGCTCGCGAACACCACGAACCTGGCGTTCGCCGGGATCGACGCCGATGCGCTCATGAAGAGCGTGCCGGAGATCGCCGTCTCTTCGAGCGCCGCGTGCACGAGCGCGCGGATGCAGCCCAGCTACGTGCTGGGCGCGATGGGATGCAGCGAGGAGCGGATCCGGGGATCGCTGCGGTTTTCCCTCGGACGCTTCACGACCGCGGCCGAGATCGCCGCGGCCGGGGATGCCGTGGCCCGGGCCGTCCGCCATCAGCGCTGAGCTACTCGCGCTTCCTCTGCGCGTCGGCGAGCCACTCCGACCAGAACGCGCGCGCCTGCTCCGGGGTCAGGATGCGTAGGCGGTCCGAGTCCAGGACGAAGTCGGCGTCCAGCAGATCGAGCGACTCCAGCACGCTGCGCTTCCGGGCTCCTGTATAGATGCGGCGGAAGGTCTGCAGCGCGGGCAGATCGGCGCACTCCGGGGCCACCTCGGGACACATCACCGCGCGCTCGCCGAGGTCGTTGACGAGCTCCAGGGAGGTCCCCTCGAGATCGCGGTCGAGCAGCGTCCGGTTCAGGTGGTCCCAGAGCGCGGGCGTGCGGAGCGCGTTGAGCGCGTTCGTCCCCGGCGCGATCAGCGGCAGGCCGTCCCGGAAGCCGAGGGCGCAGAGCGCTTCCGCGGCGGCGCGCGCGACGAGGGGGTCGTCCTTCAACAGGGGTTTCAGGTCGCCCACCGCCTTCTCCCGCTGGATCTCGCCGACCGCCAGGGCCGCCTCCCCGCGCACGCCGGGATCCGGATCCTTGAGCGCCTCGGCCAGGGGGGCGGCGGCGCTGCGGGCGGCCGGGCCGATCAGGCGCAGCGTCCGCGCCGCGCGGCGCCGCGTCGCGGGATCGCGGTCCGCCAGCGCTTCCGTCACCCCGGGGATCGACGCGGGCGCAAGCTCGATCATCGCCTGCACCGGCGCATCGTCCTTGCGGAAGCGCTCCAGCAGCAGCGAGAGGGCCGGCCGCGCCCGGGGACCGACATACCCCAGCGCGCGCGTGGCGCGTTCCGCCTCGTCGGCGCTGGCGCGATCGTCCTCCAGCGCGCCGATCAGGACGGGGATGACGCCCTCCGAGGTCGGATCGAAGCGCGCGAGGCCGCAGGCTCCGGCGAGCCGAACGCGGCGGTCGCTGTCCTTCAGCGCCCGGGTAAAGACCGGCACGGCCACGCGGGCGTTGCGGCCGGCCGCCTCCATGGAGACGAGCGCTGCAATGCGGATTTTTGGATCCGCCTCTCGCGCGCCCCAGAGCAGCCGCTGGACATCCTTCACGTGGAGGTAGTCCGCCGCCAGCGCGGACATCCGCAGGTAGATGTGAGCCTCCACGGCCGCGGGGGCCGCCAGTCCGATGACGGCGGCGATGGACAGCGTGGTCACGGCGAGAAACCCGGCGCGGCTGATCCTGCCCCAGAGCGCCAGCACCCAGAGGCCGCCCAGGACGCCCAGCGGCGCCCACGTCCAGTTGTCCCGGAAGAACGCGTTCGTCCGCGCCCCCAGGTCCAGCAGGGGCGACAGAGGGTCGTTCCACCCGGCGGCGGCGCGGACGGCGTCCGCCACGAGAATCCCCTGCAGCCCGGCGGCGATGCCGATGACGACGATCAGCCAGGCGATCATCGGGTGCCGCAGGCGGTCGGGGACGGGATCCGGCTTGTGTCCGAAATACCGCAGCGCCTCGGGCCTCGTGAAGAGGGCGAAGAGGACGGCCAGGAAGAGGGCGGGAACGAAATAGACGGGGACGAGGATGGAAAGCCCCGCGGCGAAACGCGCGAGGCTGTCGGCGTTGCGCCAGTCGGTGAGCAGCGCGAGGCCCGCGACGGCCTGCAGCAGGGCCAGCGCGACGCAGGGGACGACGAGCCCGGAGCGTCCGACCAGCAGGCCCGCGCCGAGATAGAAGGCGGCGCTGGCGAAGAGGCCGATTCCGGCGCCCTTCAGAAACGCCGGCCGGGGAGGCGGCGGCTCCGGGGGACGCGGCAGCGGCCGGGTTGCGGCGAAGGCGGCCACGCGGCAGCGGCGGACCCACTCCTCGTGGTCCTCGGATTCCCGGCTGCAGGACGGGCAATGGAGGAGCCCCTCGACGGGAGGCGCGGCGATGACGGCGCTGCAGGAGGGGCAGCGCTTGGGCGGGAGCGTCTCGAACGGCGCGGGCGCCGGATCCATCGCGCGCTCGCAGCGGGTGCAGGCCGCCTCTTCGGGGGCCATCGGCTCTCCGCAACGCTGGCAGGTGGACATCCGGGCCCATTGTAGCGCGGGGCGCGGGGACGGCCCCAGAAAATTCGAGGGCCGGACGCGGACGCCCGCGATTCCGCTTGCGCCGGCCCTCCCGGCAACTATAATCGCCTAAGCGAATATATGACGACCGCCGCCGCGCCCCGCCCGCCCGCGCTGTTCCGGGCCTTCTCCGATCCCACCCGGCTGAGGATCCTTCATCTGCTGCGGGACGGGGAGCTCTGCGTCTGCGATCTGATGCGGATCCTCCGCGTCCCCCAGGCCAAGACCTCGCGGCACCTGGCCTACCTGCGCCGGTCCGGCCTCGTCATCGCGAGGCAGGACGGCCTCTGGAGTTACTACTCGCTGTCCCCGGCCCGGGGTCCGGTGCATCGGCGGCTGCTCTCCTGCCTCGACGTCTGCTGCCGCGAGCTGCCGGCCATCCTGGCGGATTCCCGGCGCGCGAGCAGCATCCGAAAGGGAGCCGCATGCTGCCTCCCGTGACGCTGCCCCGCCGGCTGGCCGCGGAAGCCCTGGGCTCGGCCCTGCTCCTGGCGGCCGTCGTGGGATCGGGCATCATGGGGGAGCGCCTCGCCGGCGGCAATGCCGCCGTGGCGCTGCTCGCCAACTCCATCGCCACCGGCGCCACCCTGGCCGCGCTCATCCTGGTCCTGGGCCCGGTTTCTGGCGCGCATTTCAACCCGCTGGTGACCGTCGCGTCCGCAGTCGGGCGGCGCACCTCGTGGCGGGACGTCCCGCCCTACGTCGCGGCGCAGTTCGTCGGCGCGTTCTTCGGCGTCGCCACGGCGCACGGCATGTTCGGAGAACCCGTGTTTTCGGCCTCGCGGCACGTCCGCCAGGGACCGGGACAGCTCCTGGGCGAAGGGGTCGCCACCCTCGGACTCCTGGCCGTGGTCGCGGGGACCCCGTCCCGGCGCCCGACGGCGGCCGCCGTCGGGATCGCCGCCTATATCACGGCCGCGTACTGGTTCAGCTCCTCCACCGCCTTTGCGAATCCGGCGGTCACGCTGGCCCGCTGCGCCACCGACACCTTTGCCGGCATCCGCCCCGTCGACGTCCCCCTCTTCATCGTCGCCCAGGCCGTCGGCGCGGCCGCCGCCATCCCCCTGTTCCGCTGGCTCCTGCCGGAGGAATTGCCGGGATGAAGACGGTCCTCTTCGCCTGCGTCCATAACGCCGGCCGCTCGCAGATGGCGGCCGCGCTCTTCAACCTCGCCGCCGATCCGGCGAAGGCGGTCGCGGTCTCCGCCGGCACCGAGCCCGGCCCGCGGGTTCATCCGGAAGTGGTCGAGGTCATGAAGGAACACGGAGTCGACCTGGGCGGCTTCCTGCCGCGAAAGCTCACCGACCACCTCGCGAGAGGCGCCTCCCTCCTGATCACGATGGGCTGCGGCGAGGCCTGCCCCCATGTTCCCGGAATCCGACGGGACGACTGGCCGCTCGAGGATCCGAAGGGAAAGGCGATGGAGCGCGTGCGCGAAATCCGCGACGACGTCGAGCGACGCGTCCGCGCCCTGATCCTCCGGGAAGGCTGGAGCCGCTAGGCTCCCTACTTTCCGATGCAGTACAGGTGCGTCGACGTCCTGAGGAAGAGCCGGCTGCCCGACACCGCGATCGAGGACAGCGTACACTCGTCGTCGAGCGGATTCTCGGAAAGCACCTTGAACTCGGGGCCGGTCGCGATGACCGTGGTCTTCGCCTTCTCGTTGGTCAGGTAGATCTTCCCGTCGGCCAGTAGCGGCGACGAGTCATAGGTCCCGCCCGCGATGCGCTGGCGCTCGTAGAACGCCTTCCCCGTCGCAGGGTCGTAGCAGCTCACCATCCCGCCGTCGTTGAGGACGTAGAGATACTTCCCGTCCGAGACGGGCGTCGGGACGTCGCAGCCGAACTTGTTCGTCCAGGCGATGTGCGTGTCGGTCACCAGCCCCTTGCCGCCGCCCTTGACGCCGACGAAGGGCCCCTGCTTGATGCAGGCGAAGACATACTCGCCCACGACCGCCGGCGAGCAGACCGCGCGGTAGAACTTGTCCTGCTTCAGGTTCAGGCCGCCGCAGCGCCAGATCTCCCTGCCCGTCTTCGGGTCGTGGCCGGTGAAGTAGTCGCCGCCCACCACGATGATCTCGGTATGGTCGGCGTACTTCATCGGGATCGGCGTCGTGTACGCGTCGGGCCCTTCCTTCTGCGCGTCGGTCGGCCGCTCGACCTTCCAGACCTCCTTGCCCGTCCTGCCGTCGAAGGCGATCAGGTACGAGGGGCCCGTATTGTCCCAGCCATGCAGGATCGGGACGATCAGCATCCCCTCGTAGAGCAGCGGCGAGGAGCCGTAGCCCCAGTTGAGGCCGAACTTGACGTAGGCCTTCTGCAGGTCGATCTGCCAGATCTGTTTGCCGTCGAGGTCGAATCCCGTGAGGATCCCCGTGCCCGTGAGCGCCCAGACCATCGTCCCGTCGGTGACCGGCGACGGACTCGACATGTTCTGCTTCGCATAGTGCACGTTGCCGCCGCTCAGCTTCGCGCGCCAGAGCTGCGAGCCGTCCTTCTTCGAGAAGCAGAGCAGCAGCAGGTCCGCCCCCTCGGCCCTCGGCTTGCCCGGGCCCTTCTTGGCGAGCGTCGCGGCGTCGCCGCCGGCTTCGCTGCCCGAAGCCAGGAAGATCCGGTCGCCCCAGATCGCCGGCGTCGAGCCGCTCCACGACGGGAGCTTCACCTTCCACTTGATGTTCTCGGTCTCCGACCACTTCTCGGGCAGCCCGGTCGACGTCGACGTCCCGTTCAGCGACGGCCCGCGCCACTGCGGCCAGTTGTCGTCGGCTGACGCGGACCCCAGCGGCAGGGCCGTCAGCGCCAGGATGAACGCGAAGGATTTCATGGCTCGCTCCCTGCTTACTTTCCGGCCAGCGCGTACAGCATCTTCTTCCCCGTGAAGTAAAGGACGCCGTTGGCGACCACGACCGATCCCGTGTCGAGGTCCTTGAAGGCGTCCG
>DASQOM010000290.1:0-28117 GCA_035644495.1 Planctomycetota bacterium
GCGATGCAGGAGTTCTTCAAGAAGCTCCTGGAGAGGCCCTCGGAAGACCCGTCGCGCCAGTAGATCACCTATCTCACGGCCCTGCTGCTGGCGCGCAAGCGCCGCATCCGCCTGGCCGGCTCGAAGGACGGAAAGCTCCGCATCGAGAAGACCTGGGACGGCGAGGCGACGGAAATCGCCGACCCCATCATCGCCGACACGGAGCTCGAGGCCCTGAAGGAGCAGATGGAGCAGCTCTTCGTCGTCGAGCTCGGCGACGGCCAGCCCCCGGCCTGACCCCCCTCCCCCTCCAGTCCTCCTTTTCCCTGCTGATCTTGGGCTATCGCTTGCATGCCTGATGCCCGATGCTTCTCCGGGGGTTCTCCTTTTTTCTTGAAAACACCCCCTTGCGGGCTATACTCGCTCCGATGTCCGCGCGGCGCGTGCTCGTAGTCGATGATGAGCCCCGCATCCTGGACATCGTGAAGTACTTCCTCGAGCAGGGAGGCTACGAGGTCGAGGCGGTCGACGGGGGTGAAAAGGCCCTGGCCGCCGCCCGCAAGAAACCCTTCAATATCGCCGTGCTGGACATCGTCCTCGTGGGCGACAGCGGCTACGAAGTCGCATTCAAGCTCAAGAAGATCAAGAGCGCAGAGTCGATGCCGATCCTCTTCATGTCGAGCAAGGTCGAGATGGCCGACCTCTTCCTGAAGAACTACGACGGCCGGGCGGAATTCCTTCTCAAGCCGTTCAAGAAGGAAGCCCTGCTGGACGCGGTGAAGATGCTGCTCGACGGCGGAGGCCGGCAGGCGCAGAAGCCCGCCCCCCGCGCGAAGAGGAAATAGGACGCACGATGGCCGACAGCGGAATGGACCATATCAGGGTCGAGACGACCGAGCTCGCTCCCGGCATCCACGAGCTCCGCATCGACGGCTCCCTCGACTGGTCCAATTTCGCCAAGGTCGAGACCGCGATCGAATCGATCTTCGCCAAGAACGTCTACAAGATCGTCGTCAACCTCAAGCACTGCAAGTACATCTCCTCCGCCGGCTTCGGCTGCTTCATCAGCTCGCTCGACACTGCGATGAAGAACAACGGCGACCTGGTCTTCGCCTCGACGCCCCCCGAGATCCAGGACGTCTTCAACATCCTCGGCCTCTCCAAGATCCTCCGCTTCGCCGACGACGCCAAAGCCGCCCTCGCGCAGTTCAAGAAGTAGCCCGCCTTCTGCGAAGGCCCACAGCGATGGAGGCTCGGGCGGCGCGGAACCATCCTGGATCCCCTGTCTCCGGATCCGGAGAAGCCTGAAGGTCGGCGGGGACCGGCTGACGGTGAAAACCCGGGTGTCCGATCGAATCCCCGGCGGATTCGCGCGCTCCGAGACTACGGTCGAAGGCGCGGCGCCGCCCGTGAGGACGGGGATCGTCCTCTCTTTCCTGAAGAAGTGACCTTCCGCGAACCGGCTCGGCTCTTCCCCCTATTCTTCCGTTCCTACTTCAGCGCCGCCCTCACCGCGTCCGCCGCCTTGTCGAGCTGGCCCGCGTCGTAGGGCTTCGTCTTCCACTCGAAGGACTTCCCGTCGTTCGTCTTGCGCGGGATGATGTGGAAGTGGGCGTGGAAGATCGCCTGGCCGGAGCAGCGGTGGTTGTTCATCAGCAGGTTGAAGCCTTCCGCTCCGGCCGCTGTTTTCACCGCGGCCCCGACCTTCTGCGTCGCCGTCGCCAGGTGCGCGGCGAGGTCGGGCGGGAGATCGAGCCAGGTCTCGTGATGCTCCTTGGGCAGGACCAGGACGTGGCCCCAGCTGACCGGGTTGATGTCGAGGATGGCGAGCACCCGGGGGTCGTCATGGACCTTCTGCGCCGGGATCTCCCCGGCCACGATCCGGCAGAAGATGCAGTCGGCGGGCATACGGACCTCCCTGAAAAGGAAAAGCCCACGGATCCCGCGAGGGGCTCCGTGGGCTTTCCGGTGAATTCCCTCGGGTTACTTCTTGGGCTCGGCCTTCTTCTCGGCCTTGGCCTTCTTTTCCTTCTTCTCGGGCTTCGCGGGGGCCGCGCCGCCGGCGGGGGCCGCCGGGGCCGGCGCCGCCTTCACGCGGCCCGCCGAGCGCAGCTCCTCGTCGCGGTCCTTGCGGACCACCAGCTCCCAGATCGCCTTCTTCCCGTTGTCGCCCAGCCGGTTGAACGCGTACTGGCCGCGGCCGTCGCCGTCCCAGCGCGAGCCGCCGAGCTTCACGACGCGCGTGTAGCCGCCCGGACGGTCGCCGAAGCGCTTGGCGA
The DNA here is from genome assembly GCA_035644495.1 of Planctomycetota bacterium. Taxonomy (GTDB): domain Bacteria; phylum Planctomycetota; class MHYJ01; order MHYJ01; family JACPRB01; genus JACQFK01. The sequence goes on from DASQOM010000290.1 coordinate 2,259, forward strand.
CGTCATCGATGATCTTCTTCGCCAGCCGCGGATCCTGCACGGTGCGGAGGATGCGGCGGCGCGCCGGAAGGTCGCCGACCTTGCCCAGCGTGATGAGGTGCTCCGCGGTGCCGCGGAACTCCTTCGCCTTGGCCTCCGTCGTGATGATGCGGCCGTAGATGAAGAGGCTCTGCACGATGTTCCGCTCCAGCGCCTGGCGGTGGGCGGTCGTCCGGCCGAGCTTTCTGCCTTTGAGTCTGTGGCGCATGGCTTCCCTACACCAAAGGAGGAGTCTTCTTCCCGAAAATCGCCTCGAGATCCATCCCGAGGTTCAGGCCCATGTCGCTGAGCTTCTTCTTCACTTCGCGCAGCGAGGTCTTTCCGAAGTTGCGCACCTTGAGGAGTTCGCCCTCGGACCGGGCGACCAGCTCGCCGATGGTCTCGATGCGCTCGCTCGCCAGGCAGTTCGCCGAGCGGACCGACAGGTCGAGCTCGCTGATCGACATCGACAGCTTCTGGCGCAGATCCTCCTTCTCGGACTCCTTCTTCCGCTGCTCCTCCTCCTTCTTCTCGTTGATCTGGAGCTCGCGGCCCAGTTCGAAGTACTGGACGAAGGGGTTGAGGTGCTTGCGCAGGATCTTGGACGCCTCGGTGACCGCCTCCTCCGGGGTGATGGTCCCGTTGGTCCACACTTCGAGGATCAGGCGCTCGTAGTTCGTCAGCTTGCCGACGCGCGTGTTCTCGACCTTGTGCCGCACGCGCTTGATCGGCGAGAAGCTCGAATCGACGGGGATCATTCCGATCTCCGCCTGGTCCTTCGAGTGCTCCTCGGACGTCACGTAGCGGCGGCCCTTGTTGACGGTGATCTCCGCGGCGAAGTCGGTGTCCTCCGCCAGCGTGCAGATGTGCAGGTCGGTGTTGATGATCTCGACGCCCGCCTCGGGCGCGATCGCGCCGGCCTTCACGATGCCCTTCTTGGTGGCCTCGATCCGGAGCACCTTCTGGCCGGGCTCGGCCAGCTTGATGACCAGCTGCTTGAGGTTCAACACGATGTCGGTCACGTCCTCCACGATGCCCTCGATCGTCGAGAACTCGTGGGCGACGCCCTTGACCTTGACGGCGGTGACCGCGGTGCCCTCGATCGACGAGTACAGCACGCGGCGCAGCGAGTTGCCGATCGTGTTGGCGAAGCCCCGCTCGAACGGCTCGGCGAAGAACATCGCGTACGTCGGCGTGGCGGTCTTCTCGTCGCAGGACACGCGGGTGGGAAGCTCGAAATCCTTCCAGCGGACTCTCATGACCAGTGCTCCTTGTTCTCGGGGGCCCGTACGGGCCGGCTCGCTTCCGCGGGCTCAAAGGCCCGCACGCGCCGATCCGTTCGGACCCGCGTCCGAATCCTCCGGCTTGCGCCGGTCTTATCGCGACATGTATTCGACGATGAGCTGCGACTCCACGGGGACCTGCAGCTCCTGGGCCGTGGGCAGCGTGACGACCGTGCCCGTGGCCTGCTCCTCCGCCAGCTTCAGCCACGACGGGATCTGCTGGTCTTTTTTGTTGAGGAGCGCTTCCTTGACGATCTTCGCGCTCTTTTCCTTCTTCGAGGCCTCGATGACGTCGCCCGCGTCGACTTGGTAGGACGGGATGCTGACCTTCTTCCCGTTCACGCGGATGTGCCCGTGCAGGATCATCTGCCGCGCCTGGGGGCGCGAGCTGCCCATGCGCAGGCGGTAGACGACGTTGTCGAGGCGGCGCTCGAGGATCTGCATGAGGTACTCGCCCGTGTTGCCGGGCTTGGCGATCGCCTCGTCATAGTAGCGCCGGAACTGGCGCTGCATGATGCCGTACATCTTCTTGGCGCGCTGCACTTCGCGCAGGTGGATGCCGAACTCCGTCAGGCGGACGCGCTTCGCGCCGTGCACGCCGGGCGGCTTGTTCTCTTTCTCGATGGGGCACTTGGGCGAGTCGCAGCGCGTCCCCTTGAGGAACAGCTTGGTCCCCAGGCGGCGGCAGATGCGGCACTTCGCCCCGACGATGCGCGCCATACTCTAAACTCTCCTCTTCTTCCTGGGCCGGCAGCCGTTGTGCGGCAGCGGCGTCACGTCTTCGATCACGCGGACGTCCAGGCCGGACGCCTGCAGCGCGCGGATCGCGCTCTCCCGGCCCGCGCCGGGTCCCTTGACCTTCACCTCGACCTCGCGGACGCCGAACTTCTGCGCCTTCTCCGCCGCGCTCTCGGCCGCCTTCTGCGCCGCGAACGGGGTCGACTTCCGCGAGCCCTTGTAGCCGATCGTCCCGGCCGACGCCCAGCACAGCGTGTCGCCGCCCGGATCGGAGATCGTGATGATCGTGTTGTTGAACGTGGACTGGATGTGGCAGACCGCCTTGGGGACCAGCTTCTTCACCTTGCGGACCGCCGCGGCCGCCGGCTTCTTGTCGTCCGCCTTCGCGGGCTCTGCCGGCTTCGCGTCCTTCTTCTCGTCTGCCACAGTTCTCCTCTTATTCCTTCGACTTTAAGTCGGCGACTTCGCCTGCTTCTTGCCCGCGACCGTCTTCCGCGGCCCCTTCCGGGTCCGCGCGTTCGTCCGCGTCCGCTGCCCGCGCACCGGCAGGCTGCGGCGGTGGCGGCTGCCGCGGTAGCACTGGATCTGCTTCAGCCGCTCGATGTTCTGCTGGATCACGCGCCGCAGCGCGCCTTCGACCACGTAGCCCTTGTCCACGATGGAGTTGATCCGCGTCAACTGGTCTTCCGAGACGTCCTTGATCTTGGTCTGCGGATTCACGCCCGCTTCCTTCAGGATCTTATACGACAGCGTCTCGCCGATGCCGAAGACGTAGGTCAGGGAGACCCACGCCTGTTTGTGCGGAGGAATTTCGATGCCGCCTACGCGAGCCATGCTTTACCCCTGCCTCTGCTTGTGTTTCGGATTCGCGCAGATCACCCGCACGCGCCCCTTGCGACGGACGATCTGACACTTCTCACAGATCCTTTTGACGGACGGTCTCACCTTCATGATCGGCTCTAGTGCTCGCGGTAAATGATTCTGCCCTTGGTCAGATCGTACGGACTCATCTCGACGATCACTTTGTCCCCCGGGAGGATCTTGATGAAATTCATCCTCATCTTCCCGGACACGTGGGTCAGCACCGAGTGGTTCTGGTTCTTCACCAGGGCCACGCGGAACATCGCGTTCGGAAGGGACTCCTTCACGATCGCTTCCACGCGGATTGGTTCTTCCTTCGGCATTACTCCTCAGAAAAACGGGTCAAAGCGGAAGGGATACTATAGGGATTGACCCCATCCCTGTCAACAGACGAAATGCCCTCAGGACCGCGGCGCGATCCCCAGGTTGAGATAGATCTGCCGCGTCGCGTCCGACTGGTTCAGCGTGTAGAAATGGACCCCGCGCGCCTGGTGGTCCAGCAGGTCCCGCGCCTGCTCCGTCGCCCAGTGCACGCCCACGCGCTTCACCGCCTCCGCGTCCCCCGAGCAGCGCTGGATCGACCTCAGCAGCGCCGCCGGGAAGCGCGTCCCCGCCGCCAGGTCCGCCATCCGCCTCATCCCCTTCTCCGAGGCGATCGGCATGATCCCCGCGAGGATCGGCACCTTGATCCCCGCCAGGTCGCAGCGCTCCCGGAAATCGTAGAAGTCCCGGTTGTCGAAGAAGAGTTGCGTGCAGACGTAGTCCGCCCCCGCGTCGACCTTCGCCTTCAGATGGTCCATCTCGATCAGCCGGTTCGGAGTCGCCGGATGACCTTCCGGAAAGCCCGCGACGCCGATGCCGAACCCGCGGTGGTCCGGATGCCCCTTGAACTTCCGGATGTGCCCGACGAGGCCCGCAGCGTATCGGAATGCATCCTTCGAGCGGTCCCAGTCCTTCTTCCCCTGCGGCAGGTCCCCCGACAGCGCGAGGATGTTCGAGACGCCGTTGCTCGACCACGTTTCCAGGACCTGGTCGATCTCCTTTTCCGCATGGCAGACGCAGGTGAGGTGCGGGATCGTCTCGAGCTTCGTCTCGTGCCGGATGCGCATCACCAGCTGGTTCGTCAGATCGCGCGTGCCGCCGCCCGCCCCATAGGTCACGTCGACAAACGACGGCTTCAGCGTCTCGAGCTGCGAGATGGTCTGGAAGAGCTGCTCCGACGCCTCGGGAGTCTTCGGCGGGAAGAACTCGAACGAGAACGTCGTCGCGTGGGCCGCGAACACTTCCTGGATGTGCATGGATCGAGGAATATACCCGAATCGGGAATCCGGAATCACGAATTACGAATCACGAATCACGGAGCGGGGAGTGGGAGCCTGACGACCATCCAGAAACCTTCGCGAGAAAGTCAGCGAACCTCAACCCAGAGACACCAAGAGACGAAGGACACCAAGCAGCACTTCCCGTCCTGGACGGAAAGGGGTGTTTCGCTCCCGGAGAAAGCGGAACATCCGCCGGCGCCAGGAGCTGGAATCAGGTCGTGACCGTGCGCTCCGGAGCCGCCCTGTTCCCCCCTGGGAGCCGTGATCCTCGCCGCTGGATTCTGTCTGCTGTCCGGGGTGGCGTGGCATTGGCGGGAAGGCAGGGCGCTCGTCGAGCCTGCCCACCCCGGGCGCACCCCGGACCGCTCGAACTCCCTCTTTTTCGGGCCCCTGGACCAGTCTGTGCAGGAACGCCGGCGGCTCATCGCAGAAGACATCCTGCGGGACCGCGAGGAGTTCCTTGAGAGGCGTTTCTGGAACCGCATCCACCCCTATGCCCTCGCTCCGGGCGGGCTGATGCTGCTGCTGGCCGGAACCTGGCGGATACGCGCGAGGCATCGAAAGGACTGAGCTCCCCAGCGGGAGGTCCCGGAGTCCTTCGCGGCCTTGGCTTCTGGGTATGGAGGGAGACCTGCCGCCTCGAACGGCTTCCGGGATTGCCGCTAGCCTGCTCTATTCATACCCCGAGTTGAAATCGTGCGTGTGGGCGACGCGCGGCCCTGATCCGCAGCCTCCGGGCTGCGGATCGGCCGCGAAACCCCATACGAAACTCTTCCGCTGACGTTCTGGCGGCACTCGTCTGACACGGTGGCAGCGTCACGTCGCTCTGCGGGCGGATTATCCCTTCGGATGTGGAATAGCTGAAGTGCTGAGAAGAGCGATTACCCCGACGGCGATGGAAGGACGCGTGCGAAGGCCTGACGGAATAGAGGCGCGAAGGGCCAACTGCTGGAGAGACGAATCCAGATCCTTCGAGCGGTGCGCTCCACTCGCCTGCCCACTTTGATCAGCTTGATCCGGATCGTCTGGATGTCGGCGTTCTTGAGTTCGGGGATGGCGATCTGCTCTCGAAAGAGGAGCATCAAGTTGTAGGCCGCCGAGTGGAGCAGGAGCCGGAAGGCGTTGGCTTCAAAGCGATGGCAGCTCATGCGGTCGGCTTCAAACCCATTCTTGAGCTGCTCGATCACGTCCTCGATGGTCCCTCCGCGCTGGGTGTACCACTCGTAGAGGTCCTGGCTTCGTCCGCCTTTGGTCGCGACAACGTAGCGGACGTTGGTGCCCAGCTTCGTCACCTCGACCTTCACCACCACGCGCCGCGGATGAGCCCAGGTTTTTATGGTCTGATAGGAGAGCGAGGTAAACGATCGCTGGGACTGTTGGGTGGCCTCGTACCGGGATTCGACGGCTTTGACGAACTCGGCGGAAAGGGCCTCCAGGACCTTGTTCTGGCCGATTCCGACGGTATAGGCGATTCCCTCTTCCTCGAGCCAATTCAAAAGGTACGGCTCGGCGAAGTTGGAGTCCGCTCGAACGTAGATCTTGATCTTGGGCCATTCCGCGCGAAGAAGCCCCATGATCCGGGAAAGAAGCAGGACGGCTCCGTTGGCAGCCGAGACTTTGCCCGCCCGAAGGACGGCGGCCAGGAGGAAGTGGCTCTTGGCATCGCAGACGAACTGCGGGAAGTACATGTAGCTGTCGTAATGGCCGTTGTAGGAGGTCAACTCCTGCTGGCCGTACGTACGGGCCTCGCTGGGATCGATGTCGAGCGTGATCTCCGAGAGCGGCTCCGTGTGGGTGCGAATGAACGTACGAACCATCTCATCGTTGAGATCCTCGAGTGTCCCGGGCTGGATTCGGTTTTCCAGGCGTGAAAACGTGGGCTGAGAACCCATGTCCAGATCCTCAGGGCATCTCCCGGCGATGGCTTTGAAGATCGGATCTCTCCGGAGCAGAGTAGCATCATTGGCGTCCTCGTACCCGGCGACGACCTGATAGAGGCGCTGGCGGATGAGGACCTCTTGATCGTGAAGGATGAAGCGGAGATCTCGCGGATCGGGGATGAGTTTGGAGAAGCCCTCACTCAGTCCGATACGCTCGTCGAACTCACGCACCAGGAGCAAGCCACCGTCGGATGTGATCGCGCCTCCGCTGAAGTCGGTGGTGACCTGGGCGCCTTTGAAGAACGGGAAAACGAGCCGCTTGGTACACTCTGTCATGGTGGATTGGCCTCCGAGGTTTCTCTAAAGCCGTCTAGCAACAGCTTTAAAGCAAGCCGCGTGCCAATCTGCCGCTTAACTCATCTCGGGGTGTGAATTATCCGGGCTAGACCCGGGTGAGGACCTCTCGGCCGTCCTTCGTCACCGCGATCGTATGCTCGAAATGCGCCGAGAGGCGGCGGTCCTTGGTGACGACCGTCCATCCGTCGGACAGGGTCTTCACCTCGTCCGTGCCCTCGTTCAGCATGGGCTCGATGGCGATGCAGTGCCCCGCCCTCAGCACGAAGGTGTCGACGGGCCTCATGACATAGTTCGGGATCTGCGGCTCTTCATGCAGCTTCTGGCCGATCCCGTGGCCGACGTACTGCTTCACCACCGCGAAGCCGCGGCTTTCCGCGTACTCCTGGATCGTCGCGCCGATCTCCGACAGCCTCGCGCCGTGCGCGACGACCGAGATTGCCGCGTCGAGGCTCTCCCGCGTCACCTCGATCAGCTTCTGGGCCTTCGGGTTGATCTTGCCCACGCCGACGGTGACCGCGGAATCCCCGACATAATTCCGGTAGGTCGCCCCCGCGTCGAGGGAGACGATGTCGCCGTCCTTCAGCTTGCGGTCGCGCGAGGGGATGCCGTGCACGACCTCATCGTTGATCGACACGCAGAGCGAAGCGGGAAAGCCGCGGTAGCCCTTGAAGGTCGGCGTGGCGCCCGAGGCGATCACGTGCTTCTCGAAAATCGCGTCGAGCTCGGCGGTCGAAATCCCCGGACGCACGGCCTCCTGGAGCAGCTTGAGGCCCTCTCCCACGATGCGGCCGGCCTTCCGCATCAGGTCGATCTCCCAGTCGGACTTCACGATTGCGGCCATGGATCAAGATTACTCTTTCGCGACCGCGGCTTCAACCGCCCGGTACACATCGTCGGGCGGCTGGTCGGCGTTGACGCGGCGGACGAGGCCGCGCTTCTCGTAGTACGGGATGACGGCGGCCGTCTCGGAGCGATACTGGTCCAGCCGGTGGAAGACCTTGGTGCGGGTGTCGTCGACGCGCTGGACGAGCGGGGTGCCGTCGTTGTCGCAGATGTTGTCGACCTTGGGCTTCTGCCAGCGCAGGTGGTACGGGGCGCCGCACTTCGGACAGGAGCGGCGCTCCGTGATGCGCTCCATGATGACGGCGTCGGGGCACTCGAAGAGGAGGACGCGGCTGATCGACTGGCCGAGGCGCGCGAGCAGAAGGTCGAGCCCCATGGCCTGCGCGGTGGTGCGCGGGAAGCCGTCGAGGATATAACCCGTCTTGACGTCGGGCTGGCGGAAGCGCTCCTCGATGAGGGTCATCATGACCTCGTCGGGGACGAGCGAGCCCAGGTCGATGAACTTCTTGACCTTCTGTCCGAGCGGGGTGTTCTCGCGGGCGGTGGCGCGGAGGATGTCGCCGGTGGAGATGTGGGGGACCTTCAGGTCGGCGGCGAGGCGCTTGGCCTGGGTGCCCTTCCCGACCGCGGGCGCGCCGACGAACAGGAGTCTCACCGGGTCACCGCCATGCCAGTCCGTTGCTCCGAGGTCCCGTCCAAGGTCGGGACAAGATACCGCGCTTCCCCGCGGTTGAAAAGACTTTGCGGGCGCCGCTTAGCGGCGGCCCTGGATGCGGGCGCTGCCGCCGAGGAACCCGCCGTAGTGGTGCATGATGAGGTAGGACTCGATCTTGTTGATGATGTCCAGCCCGACGCCCACGACGATCAGGATGCCCGTGCCGCCCAGGAAGGCGACGAGGTAGCGGTCGAGCTGCAGGGCGGACGAGATCAGGTCCGGCAGCAGCGCGATGCCGCAGAGGAAGGCCGCGCCGCACAGCGTGATGCGCGACAGGATCGTGTTCAGGTACGAGGCGGTGTTCTCGCCGGGGCGGATGCCCGGCACGAAGCTGCCGCTCTCCTTGAGCTGCAGCGCGATCTCGTCCGGACGCATGAACAGGTACGTCCAGAAGTACGAGAAGAAGAAGATCATGGTGACGTAGAACAGCGAGTAGAAGAACCAGCCGCGCTGGAAGATGTCGCGCATGAAGCCCAGGCCCGGGATCAGGCCCAGCATCTGCGGCACCACCAGCAGCGACGAGGCGAAGATGACGGGCATGACGCCCGACGTGTTCACCTTCAACGGCAGGTAGTTCCGGCCGCCGGTCATCATCCGCCGGCCGCGGATGTGCTTGGCGTGCTGCAGCGGGATGCGGCGCGTCGCCTGGGTGACGAAGACGACGGCGACGATCGACGCCAGGTAAACGACGAGAATGGTGGCGATGGAGGCGGCGCTCAGGTTGCCCTGGCGGGCCTTCTCGATCATCTGCCAGAGGATCGCGGGCATGCGGGCGACGATGCCCGCCATGATCAGCATGCTCGCGCCGTTGCCGATGCCGCGCTCGGTGATCTGCTCGCCCAGCCACATGATGAAGAGCGCGCCGGCCATCATGCCGATGGTCATGAAGATCATCTGGCCGAAGCCGTCGTTCATGAGCAGCCCGAGCTTGCCCTGGGACAGCTGGGCCCCGCTCCAGTGGGCCAGCTGCTTGGCGGCGAAGAAGCCCTGGATGATGCAGACGGGCACCGCGGCGTAGCGGGTGTACTGCGCGATCTTCCGCTGGCCGCTCGGCCCTTCCTTCGCGATGGCCTCGAGGTTGGGGCTGACCTTCGTCATCAGCTGCAGGATGATCGACGCGGTGATGTACGGCATGATGCCCAGGGAGAACAGCGCCAGGTTTCCGATGGCGCCGCCGGTGAAGACCTGGATCAGGCCGAAGAGGTCGCCGCCTTCGCGCTGCATCTGCTCGTTCCACGCGGCCACCGCGGCGGGGTTGACCCCGGGCAGCGGGATGTGGGAGCCGAGGCGGTAGACGATCAGCAGCCCGAAAGTCCAGATGAGACGGCTCCGGAGCTCGGGGATCTTGAAGATGTTCTGGAACGACTGGAAGATCTGCATGACGTCGAGCCCTCGCCCGCGAGTTTACTTCTTCTTGGGATCCGCGGGCGCCTTCCCGGGCTTGCCCGCCTTGCCGGCCTTCTCCGCCTTCTTCTCCTCGGCGTTGGCCGCGTGATGCCGGATCGCGGCCACGTGCACCTTGTCCAGCTTCTCGACCGAGCCGCCGGCCTTGGTGATCTTCTCCTCGGCGCTCTTGGCGAACGCCTGCGCCTTCACGACGAGCTTCTTGGTCAGGGTCCCGGAGCCCAGGATCTTGACGCCGTCGCACTCGCGGCGGACCAGGCCCGCCGCCTCGAGGGCAACGTGGTCCACCGTGGCGCCGGCCTGGAAGGCCTTCTCGAGCTCGCCGACATTGACGACTTCGTAGTCCGTCTTGAAGACGCTGTTGTTGAAGCCGAACTTGGGCAGGCGGCGGAGCATGGACATCTGGCCGCCTTCGAAGTACGGCCGGAAGCTGGTGCCCTGCCGGGCGTACTGGCCCTTGCGGCCGCGGCCGCAGGTCTTGCCGATGCCGCTGCTGTGGCCCCGGCCCTTCGGGAACTTGTACTTCCGCGGCAGCCCGGAGCTCTTCGCATCGTTCAGGTTCATGCCTTCACGTCTCCCGCGGCCGGAGCGACCCCGGCGGGGGCGGCTTCCGTCTTCGCTTCGCGCAGCTGGACGCCGCGCGTCGCCTCGATCTGGCCGATCGTCCGGAGCCGCTCGAGGGCGCCGAACGTGGCCTTGACGACGTTGATCGGATTCGTGCTGCCGAACACTTTGGTCAGCACGTTGTGGATGCCCGCCAGCTCCAGCACCGCGCGCGCGGCCGCGCCGGCCTTGATGCCGGTGCCTTCGCAGGCGGGGAGCAGGATCACGGAGGTCGCCCCGTGCTTCTCCCGGACCTGGTGGGGGATCGTCGTGCGGACGATCGGCACGCCGATGAGCTTCTTCTTGCCTTCCTGGATGCCCTTGTTGACCGCGAAGGGGACCTCGTTCGCCTTGCCGTAGCCCCAGCCGACGCGGCCCTTGCGGTCGCCGACCACGACCAGCGCGTTGAAGCTGAAGCGCTTGCCGCCCTTGACGACCTTGGCGCAGCGCTTGACCTTGACGACGATCTCTTCCAGTTCGTCGCCGGCGCGGCTTTCGCGACGTTCGCGGTGTTCGGCCATTTTCTTCCTTTTACTCTTTCTTGGCGTCGGGCTTCGGGGGCCTCTGGCCCTGGGGCTTCGCGCCTCCCGGCGGAGCTCCCGCGCCCTCGGGGGGCGCCTTCTTTTCCTTCTTGGCCTTCTCGGCCGGCTTGGCCTTCTCCTTCCGAACCTTGGGCGGCTTGTCCTTCTTTTTCGGGTTCAGCAGGAAGTCCAGCCCGCCCTTGGCCGCCGCCTCGGCGAACGCCTTCACGCGGCCGTGAAAGCGGTAATAGTTCCGGTCGAACACCACCTTCGTGATCCCCGCCGCCTTCGCGAGCTCGGCGAGCTTCTGGCCGACCAGCGCCGCCGCCTTCACGTCGCCGCCGTTCTTGATCGTGCCCTTGAGCGCCTTCATCACCGTCGACGCCGACGCGAGCGTCTGGCCCACGGTGTCGTCGATCAGCTGGCTGTGGAAGTGCCGGTTGCTGCGGTAGATCGAAAGCCGGGGGCGCTCCTTGGTGCCGACGATGCCGTTGCCGACGCTGTTGGCGCGGCGTTCCCGCCGGTCCCACTTGTGGACTTCGTGCGCGACGATCGGTCTCATGGCTCAGGTCGCTCCCGTGACGAACGTCTTGCCCGCCTTGCGGCGCACGACCTCGTCCTTGTACTTGATGCCCTTCAGGTTGTACGGCTCCGCGGGGCGCTTCGCGCGGATCTGCGCGGCGAATTCACCGACGAGCTGCTTGTCCACGCCCTTCACCGAGATCGACGTCACGGACGGGCAGGCGACGGTGAGCCCCTTCGGGACCTCCATGTCCACCGGGTGCGAGAAGCCCAGAATCATCGTGAGCTTGACGCCCGCGAGCTTGGCGTTGTAGCCGACGCCGCTGATCTCGAGCGTCTTCTCATAGCCCTTGGACACGCCCTCCAGCAGGTTCGCGACGTGGCTGCGCCACGTGCCCCACAGCGCCTTCTGCTGCTGGCTCGTGCCCTTGGCGGTCACGAGAACCTGCTTGCCCCCCTCCACCTTCGCCATAATCTCGGAGTGAAGGCTGACGGAGTGCTTGCCCGCGGGCCCTTCGGCCAACACGGTCTGACCTGAGATGGTGACCTTCACCTTCTCAGGGATATCGATCGGTTTTCTTCCCAGTCGCGACATACTCTTTTACCAGACCTTGCAGATGAGTTCCCCGCCCACGCGATCCTTTCGCGCCTGCCGGTCGCTCATGATGCCCTTCGACGTGGACAGCACCTGGACGCCCAGGCCGTCCATGATCCGCCCGAGGCTGTCGACGCCCCGGAAGATGCGGCAGCCGGGCTTCGACACCCGCTTGATCTCCGAGATGACCGACTCCCCGTTGGAATCATACTTCAAGTACAGATGGAGCGTCTTGCGCTCCGGCTTCTTCTCGTCCTGGATGCTCTTGACGTCCTCGATGTAGCCTTCGCTCCGGAGCACCTTCGCCACGCCCTCCTTCATCCGGGAATGGGGCAGGCTCATGCGCTTGTGGCGGCGCCCGTAGGCGTTCTTGATCATGGCGAGCATGTCGCCGACCGGATCGGAGCTGGGCATTTCCTCGTTCCTCTTACAGACCTACCACGAAGCCTTCCGGACACCGGGGATCTCCGCCTTGTTCGCCAGCATGCGGAAGCACAGGCGGCAGATCTTGAACTTGCGGTAATAGGCGCGCCGGCGTCCGCAGATCGAGCAGCGGTTGTACGCCCTCGTCGAGAACTTCGGCTTCTTCTTCTGCTTGACCTTCCAGCGGATGCTCGCCATACCCCGGCAATCCTCTCTAGTTCTGACGGAACGGCACCCCGAGCCGCTTCAGCAGCTCGAGGGAATCGGTCGACCGGCGCGCCTTGACGCCGATCGTGATGTTCATGCCCTGCGTGAACTCCAGCTTCTCGATGTTGATCTCGGGGAACACGATCTGCTCCGAGATCCCCATGTTGTAGTTCCCCGCCTGGTCGAACGCCCGCGGCGACAGCCCGCGGAAGTCGCGCATGCGGGGGATGACGACCGAGATCAGCCGGTCCAGGAACTCGTACATGCGCGGCCCGCGAAGCGTCACCTTCAGGCCGATCTGCTGCCCCTTGCGGAGCTTGAAGTTCGCGACCGACTTGCGAGCGCGCGTGATCATCGGCTTCTGCCCGCTGATCACCGCCAGGTCCTTCGCGGCCGCGTCCAGAAGGTTCTTGTTCTCGATCGCCTTGCCGATGCCCATCGAGATGACGATCTTGTCCAGGCGCGGCAGCGCGTGGACGTTCTCCGTCTTGAGCTCCTTCTTGAGCTCCGCGATGATCTCGGTCCGGTATTTTTCCTGCAGTCTGGCCATCAAACCTCGGGAGCCACCGCCTGGCGGCATTTCTTGCAGATCCGCGCGCGGTCCCCGTCTTCCAGCTTCTTCGAGATCGCGCGGGTCGGCTTATTGCAGGACTGACAGACGATGCGGACGTTGGAGAGGTGCAGCGTGGCTTCCTTCTGGATGCGCGCGCCGTGCGGGTGCTGCTGCGAGCGCCGCAGGTGCTTCCAGATGAAGTTCACGCCCTCGACGAGAACCCGCCCCGAGCCCGTGTCGATGCTCAGGACCTTCCCCGTCTTGCCCCGCTCTTCGCCGGTGATGACCTTGACGATGTCGTTCTTGCGAATCATCACACCACCTCCGCCGCGAGCGAGATGATCTTCATGAACTTGTTCCGCAGTTCGCGCGGCACCGCGCCGAAGATGCGCGTCCCGCGCGGGTTGCCGTCGTTGTCGAGCAGCACGACCGCGTTCCGGTCGAAGCGGACGTAGGACCCGTCCTCGCGCCGGATCGCGGCCTTGGTGCGCACGATGACGCCCTTGACCACGTCGCCCTGCTTGATCGCGGCACCGGGGTCCGCGCGCTTGACGTTGGCCACCACGATGTCGCCCACGCGCCCGTAGCGGCGGCGCGAGTCCCCCAGCATCTGGATGCACGACGCCAGCTTCGCGCCGGTGTTGTCGGCGACGTCCAGAATGGTCTTGAGTTGGATCATCGGGCGTCCTTCTACGTCGTCGGCTTGGGGGCGGGCTTCGGGGCGGGGGCGTCGGCATTGGTTTGCGGGCGGGCGGCGTCGCGGGCATCCTGCACGGCGGATCCGGCCTGCGCCTTCTCCACCACCCGCACCAGCCGCCAGTGCTTCAGCTTCGAGAGCGGCCGCGACTCCATCAGCTCGACCTTGTCGCCCATCCGCGCCTCGCGCTTCTCGTCGTGCGCGTAGCAGTCGTAGTGCTTGCGCAGCGTCTTGCTGAACAGCGGGTGCTGCACGAGCCGCTCGACGCGGACCTTGACGGTCTTGTCCATCTTGTCGGCCGTGACGACGCCCGTCACCGTGCGTCGCTCGTTGCGATCGACAACCTGCTTGGCTTCTTGCTTAACTGTTTTCGGGGGCACTTCGATCTCCGAATCAACGGTTAGTAGAGGGACAGATTTTATCAGGGGACGCGGAGATGTCAAGCGAATAATGGCCGTTCAGCGCGGTCCCGCACCGGTTTTCTCGAAGCGGCGTTTGAGGCGGAGCAGCGGCCGCTCCACGGCGAAGAACGACAGCGCGGCCGCCCCGAGCGTGATGGCCAGCGGCCAGATCCAGGGGCCCTGCCCGCCCCGCGCCGACGGCAGCAGCGACGCCAGCCAGTACGCCGGCAGGTGCCAGAGATAAACGCCGTACGAGATCCGGCCCAGCGCCGCGAGCGGGGCGAACTCGAAGCAGCGCCGCAGCGGCTCCCAGGGGATCGTCGCGAGCGAATACACCAGGCAGGCCGCCCCCAGGTTCAGCGGCAGATAGCCGGCCCGGTACAGCCACGGGTCGCCGACCCAGGTGAGAAAGATCAGGAAGCCCAGGCAGCCCAGGAAGGTAAGGCCCAGGATCCGCGCCGGTTTCGCCGGACCCGCGCCCCACGTTGCCGCCATCGCCGCCAGCGCGCCGCAGAGCAGGCCGTCCGAATGCGTGTCCGTGCCGGAGTACACCCGCTCAAACGATCCTGCATTCGACCAGAGCCAGGCGCGGAGCACGGCCACCGCGAGGATGGCCCCGATGACGATCGAGGCGATCGCGCGCCGGGACATTCCCGAGCGGAGCATCATCAGCAGCAGCACTGGCCAGACCAGATAGAACTGCTCCTCGATGGAGAGCGACCAGGTGTGCGCGAGTTCGGGCCTGGGGAATCGGTGGGCGGCCAGGAACCAGTTCGAGGAGTAGAAGAACGTGATCAGCGACGCGCGCAGCATCGCCGCCGTCCGTCCGGGCGGCTCGACGGCGGCCGAGACGATCAGCAGGGTGAAGAGCAGGAGCGCCAACGCGGGAAGCAGCCGGAGCGCGCGCCGCGCGTAGAAGGCACCGAGACTGATCCGCCCGCGTGCGCTCCACTCCTCGAGCAGCAGCGTCGTGATCAGAAATCCGCTCAGCACGAAGAAAAGGTCGACCCCGAGGAAACCGCCGGGGAGCGGGCGGGCCTGAACGTGGAAGAGATAGACCAGGACGATCGACAGCCCCCGCAGGCCGTCCAGCGCCTTCCGGTACCCCAGCGTGGTGGTCTCCACGCGGACGATTATACCGCCCGGTCGCCCGTCGCTTGCCAAAGGGGGGTCCCGCTCCCTACAATCTCTGCCCTATGCTCGACGTCAAATTCATCTGCGAGAACCCGGACGCGGTCAAAAAGAACGCCGCCGGCAAGAACGAGCGGCGCGCCGAAGTCGACAAGGTCGTTGCGCTCAATGAGCAGAAGAAAAAGCTCCAGCTCAGCGTCGAGGAAGCGCGGACGAAGATCAACGTCATCTCGAAGGACATCGCCGGGCTCAAGAAGGCGGACCCGAAGAGCGACGTCTCCGCGAAGCAGGCCGAGTCGCGCGCCATCGGCGACGGCATCAAGAAGTCCGAAGAGGATATGAAGGCCCTCGAGAAGGAGCTCGACACCCTCTGCATGTGGATCCCCAACATGGTCCACGCGAGCGTCCCCGTGAAATCCAACCGCACCGAGAAGACCTGGGGCGAGAAGGCGAAGTTCGACTTCAAGCCGAAGCCGCACTGGGAGATCGGGAAGGAGCTGGGCATCCTCGACGAGGAGCGCGCCGCGAAGCTCTCGGGTTCGAACTTCCTGCTCCTGATGGGCGCCGGCGCGGCCCTCGAGCGCGCCCTCATCAACTTCATGCTCGATCTCCACATCCGGATGCACGGATACAAGGAGGTCTGGCCCCCCTTCCTCGTCAACCGCGACTCCATGATCGGCACCGGCCAGGTGCCGAAGATGGAGGACGACATGTACAAGTGCGAGAAGGACGAGCTCTTCCTGATCCCGACCGCCGAGGTCCCCGTCACGAACCTGCACCGCGACGAGATCCTCTCGCACGACCAGCTGCCGGTCTGCTACACGAGCTATACGGCCTGCTTCCGGCGCGAGGCGGGAGCGTACTCCAAGGACACGCGCGGCATGCAGCGCATCCACCAGTTCGACAAGGTCGAGATGGTGAAGTTCACGCATCCCGACAAGTCCTGGGAGGAGCTCGAAACGCTGACCGTCAACGCGGAGGAAGTCCTGGAGAAGCTGGGCCTCCACTATCGGCGGCTGCTGCTCTCCACGGGCGACATGAGCTTCTCCAGCGCCAAGACCTACGATCTCGAAGCCTGGGCCCCCGGACTCGACAAATGGCTCGAGGTCTCAAGCTGCTCCAACTTCACGGATTTCCAGGCGCGTCGCCTGAAGACCCGGTTCCGTGACGCCGACGGCAAGGTCAAGCACGTCCATACGCTGAACGGCTCGGGCCTTGCGCTCCCGCGCACCGTGATCGCGATCCTCGAGAACTACCAGCAGGCGGACGGAAGCGTGGTGATCCCCGAGGCCCTGCGCTCCTACCTCGGCGGGGTCAGCGTCCTCAAGAAGTAGGCCCGGCACGATGTCGGACGACGCGGCCGCTCCCCGTCCCGCCCCGCGCGTCCCCGTCGCCTTCCTGATCGCCCTCACCGCGCTGACCCTCCTCTTCCTCATCTTCGCGATCCGCCGCTCCAACCGGACCACGCTGCGCGGCGACGAGATCATGACCCTCTTCCACAACCGCGACGGCAAGTCGCTGCTCGAGGTCGCGCTGAAAGGCGAGCGCGGCCAGATCAGCCGGGCGCCGCTGTACTATCTCGTCGACCGGTCGATGGACGCGTCCCGCCACGCGCTGCGTTATCTGGGACTGACGCCTCCGGGCTATTACCGTCTCCCCTCCATCCTGTTCACCGCCGGCTTCGGCCTGGCGGCCGCTCTTCTGACGGCCTTCCGGGTGCGACGCCAGGAATCGCAACGCGGGATCCCCGAGCTGCTGATCCTGTGCGCGCTGGCGACGTACTGGTTCAACCCCAAGGTCTACTCCTTCGCCTGCACGGAGCGGCCGTACAGTCTCTGGAATGGGTTGTGGCTGCTGGCGCTGACGCTGCTGCTCTGCCGTCCGCAGTCCCGCCTTCCGATCCTGGTCACGCTTTGCCTTCTGGCATCGGCGGCCAGCATCTCCTGCTTCCAGATTCTGGCGATCGGGATCGCGATGCTGATCCTGAACCGCATCGAGGGGCGGCCGGTGAAGCCGACGCTGCGCGACCTCCTTCGAACCCTCGCGGCGCCCCTGCTGGTCGGAGCCTATTACGCCCTGCGTTCGGATCCCTACGCGTTCGAGGAACGGGATTATGGCGAGGCGGCCCAGGGCTTCGTCAAGTTCTGGCTCGTGACGAACCTTCCCGCGTGGATCGCCGCGGCCGCGGCTTGCGGCTTGACCCTGTCGCGCCCGAAGCTGCGGGAGTATGCCCTGCCGGCGTGCACGCTGGCCGTCCTGCTGTTCCTGATGCCCGTGATCTTCACCCTGGCCTACTCCAAGGGCTATTCGAGTCCCAGCCGGCAGTACCTGTGGACCGCGACGGCCCTGCCCCTGGTCCTGATGACGGCGGCGCTCGGCTGGCAGGAGATCCGGCGATGGCGGCCCGCGCCGGCGATCGCCCTCGTTCTGGGCATCGGCCTCGCCGCCGGCCATATGGTTGCGAACTTCGCCCGACCGCAGCGGCGCAACGATTCGCGGGAGCTGGTCTTCCTCGACCGGGGAAGCCCGCTCGAGGTGCTCCTGCGCAGCGAGCGGCCCCGGAACTTGTACCTGGCCACCGACACCCAGGAGATCGAGATGAAGAACTTCCATCTCATCGCCGAATGGATCCGCGTTCGCTACGCGGAACGCCCGTTGGGAAGCACCGACTTCTTCATCCGCGACGTCCAGGGGCGGCTCGTTTCAGACCCCCCCGGATCCCTTCCCGAATCAAAGACGGGCTTCATCGGCGTCTCCCTCTCCCCGTAGGCGGGCGGATATACTAGGACCATGCCGGCATCCTGCTGCGACGAGTTCGTGCGCCTGCACTCCAACATCGGGCGACGGGGATTCTCGATCCGTACCGCCGATTCGAAGGCCACGCTCCATTTCAACGCGATCCCCCCGATGGACGAGCAGAGGCTGGCGGAGGTGCTGAAGCCGGCGAAGATCGTGGCGCAGCTGGTGGGACGCGAGTCGATCCGCTTCTGCCCCTTCTGCGGCGCGGCGCTGGGGACCTGATCAGTCCTTCAGGGACGACCTCGACCGGGCGAGCGACGCCCGGAGCGCCGGAAGCTGGTCGTTCATCGACTTCACTTCGTACGGCATGTTCCGGATCTTGAACTCCGCATCTTCGAACTCCCGGATCGCGGCGGCATGCATCCCGGCGTCCTGATACCGCCTCCCCCGGAGGAGATGGTTCTCGATCTCGAGCTTTGCCTGCTCGACGCTGATGCCGCAGACCTGCAGCTCGACATCGCGGATTCCGCGCAAGCCGGTCGGGCCGCCGACGATGATCTCGTTGATGTCGTTGAGCAGCTTGCGGGCGGCCATATTCTCGGTCCAGGCCTGCACCGCCCGCTGGGCCTCGATCTTGGCTTTGTCAAAGTCCGCCTTGTTGAACCAGGCGAGCGCCAAGTGGTAGCGCCGCTCCGACTCGAGGCGTTGCTGCTGCTCCTCCGCGGGAAGACCCTTCAGCGCCTCTTCCGCGATCTTCGCCCACTCGGGATTCTCCGCCTGGACGACCGGCGGCGCGTCCGGCTTGCGTACCTCGGGGGACGCCCCGGACGACGGCGGCGTGGAACAGCCGGCGAGGACGACGAACAGGACGGCGCGTCGAAGCATCTGTTATCTGGACGGATCGGGGCTCCCGTTTCCGACCGGAAGTCCGATGGCTTTCATCAGGGCGAGCGCGTTGCTGCGGGTGACCACGCCGGGGCGGAGGATATAGTCGAAATGCAGCTTGCCGTCCACCAGCTGATCCTCGAAGTGAACGTTGGTCGCCGTCCCGCCGAGGGTGTCGGCCGCTCCGGCGAGCGCCAGGTCGTGGGTCGTCACGAGGCCGATCGCGCCGCGACGGATGAATTCGCGGAGGAGCAGTTCCGCGCCCGTCTTCCGGTCCCGCGAATTGGTCCCGGCGAGCACCTCCTCCAGGAGGAAGAGGAGGGGGCGGCCGCCGGCGGCCATCTCCATCAGCTGCTTGATGCGGTTGATCTCGGCATAGAATCGCGACATGCCGGCCTGCAGCGAGTCCTGCACCCGGATCGTCGCGCCCAGCGCGAGCGGACTCAACACCACCCGCCTGGCGCGAACGGGTCCCCCGGCGAGGGCCAGGGCCGCGTTGGCCCCGATGGTCCTCAGAAGCGTGCTCTTCCCGGACATGTTCGAGCCGCTGACGATGAGCACCCTCGAGCCCTCGCCCAGGCGCACGTCGTTGCGCACGCAGGTGCGGCGCGGCAGCAGCGGATGCCCGAGCTGCTCGCCTTCGAAGCGCGCCGCGCCTTCCACGATATCGGGGAACGGATCGTCGGGATTCTCGTACGCATACATGGCAAGCGCGTTCAGCGCCTGGACCTCGCCCACGGCGTCCAGCCACCCGGCGATGTCCTTCCCCCGGAGGGTCCGCCAGTCCTCGAGCGCGAACGCGCAGTGCGCCTTCCAGAGGACCAGGCCCGCCACCGCGCGGATCAGCTCGTTGCGCACCGACTGGAGACGCTGCACCAGACGGGCCAGCCGTTCGACGTGACCGGCCGCGTCGCGCAGGGAATTCTGCAGCGACTGCAGTCGGGGCGCCGTGAAGGGCTCCGTCCCGAGCCGACGGAGAACCTTGGCCAGCAGGTCGAGCTCCCGTTCCGCGCGCTCGCCCAGCTCCGTCACCCGGCTGATCCGGCCGGAGACCCGCCAGTTGAACATCAGGATCGACAGGACGGCGGCGGCGAACGGATACGCGGTGATGCCCAGGAGGAACAGGGCCAGCGTCGCGATCGACGCGGCCGTCAGCAGCCGCGCGGCCAGGCGGACGCCGGGGCCCAGCTCGGGGGGCGAGGCGCCCCACGCGGTCAGCTCCTCGGGGCGCACGCCCGCTTCGGCGTCGTCGCCGAGCCGGGCGAGGTCCTCGCGCAGGTCCAGCCGTTCGCGGAGCTCGCGCACGGAGATCTGGCGCTCCCGGATTTCCGACGGGGACCCCGGAGACAGCAGCCAGCGCGCGAGCGTCTTCTCGCCGGCGCGGGTGCGCACCGTGCAGAGCAGCTCGAACAGGGATCCGCGGCCGAACAGGTCGAGATCGCCCGCGTAAGGATGGTCCGCGGACTCGAACTCGCGGCCCTGCCGACCCTGCCCCACCCATCGGTCGTCCATCCGGGCCAGCCCCCGGTCGTAGTGGCTCGCGGCGGACTGGAGGATGCCGATGGCGGCCTCGTAGCGGAGATGGACCATCCGGGCGGCGATCATGACCGCCAACGGAAGCAGCACCCAGACCCCGGGCAGGGCGCTGAAGAAGGAGACGATCCCGACGGCGACCGCGGCGGAGGCGGACCAGAGACCCACCGATCCCACCCGGTCGTCGGTCCCGCGGAGGCGGTCGATCTCTCGCTGCTTTCCGGCCCGGCGGCGCTCGTACTCCGTCCGGGGCGACACGGGCTGCTCCATCCCCGCACTATACCCGACCCGGCGATTTTTCGGCGCTTTCCGTGGCCCCGCGGCGTCCAAGAGGATAAGCTTTTCCCAAATGTCCAGTCCTATGGGAAATGAACCCCGCACGAACCCCGCGCCGACGGAGGACGACATCGGCCGCCGCGCGGTCGAGGTCGGCCTCATCACCGCGGCGCAGCTCCGGGATGTCCTGCTGGAGCTGACCCGGCTCGCCGGATCGCCCGCGAACCTGAGCACGGTCCTGGTCTCCAAAGGCTTGCTGACCTCCGCCCAGGTCGACGCGCTCTCCGGAGTCCCCCTGAAGCGCCTGGGCAAGTACGAGATCGTGCGCGAGCTCGGCCGCGGCGGAATGGGCGTCGTCTACGAGGCAGAGGACTCCGAGCTCAACCGTCGCGTCGCCCTGAAGATGCTCCTCGGCAGCTTCAACAGCGACCCGCGCGAGTCGGCCCTCGAGGAGGAGCGCTTCGTCCGGGAGGCGCGTCTCTGCGCCAACCTGCCCAAACATCCGCACGTCATCGGCGTCTATGAGGCCGGCATCCTGGAAGGCCGGCGCTTCATCGCGATGGAATTCATCGAGGGCAGCCAGTTCTCGGAGTGGCGCCGCCAGGGCTCCATCACGCTCCGGCAGCAGGTCACCGTCCTCCGGGACGCCGCGGTCGCCGTCGACCACGCCCACCGCCACGGGATCATCCACCGCGACCTCAAGCCCGCCAACATCCTCATCGACCGGAAGAACCATCCCCACGTCGCGGACTTCGGCCTGGCGAAGCAGACGAACCGGAACGCGACGATGTCGATCACCGCCTCGGGTATGGTCATGGGCACGCCCGCGTATATGAGCCCCGAGCAGGCTCACGGCGGGAAGGAAGTCGACCTGCGCTCCGACGTCTGGGCGCTCGGCGTCATGCTCTACGAGATCCTCACCGGGCGGACCCCCTTCGAGGCCGATTCCCCGGTGAAGGTCCTGATGAAGACGGTGAACGACCCCGTGCCGGCGCCTTCCACGATCGTCCGGTCGCCTCACGCCTCGCTGGACCGCGGCATCGAGGGGATCTGCATGAAGGCGCTGGCGAAGTCGCCCCGCCAGCGCTATTCCTCGGCGCGCCTGTTCGCAGAGGACCTCGGCCGCTGGCTCAAGGGCGACAAACTCCCCCTCGGGATCACGCCCCGCAAGTCGAACCGCAGCGCCCTGATCGCCGGCGCGGCGGCCGCCGTGGTCGTCGCCGGCCTCGTGGCCTGGATCGCCCTCACGCCTTCCGAAGCGGAACTCGCGGCCCGGCACGCCGTCACCCTCGTCGCGGAAGGACGCAAACTGCTGAAGCAGGGCAAGGCCGCCGACGCCCGCGATCGCTTCAAGGAGGCGAAGTCGGAGGATCCGTCGAACGACGAGGCCGCAGCCGGCCTGAAGGAAGCCGAGCGCCAGCTCGCCGCCCCGCGGGCCCCCGCGCCGCCCCCGGCCCCGCCTCCCTCCCCCGCCAAGCCCGATCCCGCCAAGGCGGCGGAGGCGATCAAGAAGGAACTCGCCGTGATCGACCCCATCGTCACCGCCCTGATCCGGTCGGAGAACTATGGACCCGCCCGGGATCTCCTGACCCAGTCCGCGCGAAGGCGCGAAGAGGAGGAATGGACGACGAACATCTCCGGACGCCTCGAAGCGCTCCGCAAGACGGTCGACCAGCAGTTCGCGCTGGCGAAAACCGCCGCGCTGGAGGCGAAAAAGCGCGACGACACGGCGACCGTTCAGGCCGCCAGGAGTCGCGTGGCGGGCTGGAAATGGGCCGGCCTTGAGGACGAGCTCGATCTCGAGATCTCCAAGGTGAAGAAGGACCCGCCGCCGCCTGCGACGTCGGGGACGTTGAGGGAGATCGCCGTCCTGAAGGGATCGCTCAACGGCATCAACAGTCTCGCGGTGTCCGTCGACGGTCGCGAGATCCTCACAACGTCCTGGGACGACACCGTCAGGATTTGGGATGTGCAGGCACGCGAGACCAGAATCGTCCTGGCCCGGAGCATCAAGGCCATCTCCGCGGCCATCTCCCCCGACGGCCGCTGGTATGCCGCCGGCGACTATGAAGGCATGATCTATCTCTGGGACTCCTCCGACCCGAAAACGAAAAAGATGCCCGGACACACCGGGCAGCTCTACGGCCTCGCCTTCACCCCGGATTCAAAGACCCTGGTGTCCAGCAGCGTCGACGGCAACGTCTGCGTCTGGGACGTCCTGACCGGACTCCGCATGCGATCCATGAACGGGCACCCCAAGGGGGCCCTGGCGCTGTCGATGTCCCCGGATGGCCGGACCGTCGCCGTCGGCAGCGGATCCCCGATGGTCCGCACCTGGAACATCGCCACGGGAGAGCCGCTCAAGATCTACGAGTCGGCGGACCGGGGCGCCCTGGGCTGGCCGGCCTATTCTCCGGACGGCTTGAAGGTCGCCTTCGGGGGCAACGATGGCCGGCTGACGATCTGGGAGCCGGAAACCGGGACAGCGCGCGATCTCGGAAAGCACGACGCCGGCATCCGCGCGGTGGCCTGGTCGCCCGACGGCCGGACGATCGTCACCAGTTCCGCCGATGACTCTCTACGGTTCTGGGACGTGGCCAGCGGCGCGTACACCGCCCAGAGGATGTCGTCGGGGTACTACGCCGTGGGATTCTCAAAGAAGGGGAATCTCCTGGCGGCAGGCGGAGGGGACTGGACCCTCCACCTGTTCGAGCCGTCGAAGTGACTCAAACCAGCGGCGTGACGAACATGATCATCACGTCCCACACCAGGTGGCTCACGATCGGCGCGGTGAGGTCGTCCGTCATCGCCGCCAGCAGCCCCCAGTAAAGCCCGCAGCCGAAGGCGGCCGCGAGCAGGAGGGGGTTGAGCGTCACCGCGTGCGCCGCCGCATAGAGGGCCGCCCCGAGAACGATCCCGAAGAGCGCGCCGAACCGCTGCATCGCGAGGCGGACGACGACGCCGCGCCAGAGCAACTCCTCCGCCGCGACGATCATCACCAGCGTCGTGGCGAGGAAGAACACGGAGTGGCCGCTCTTCCATCCGCTGAGAGTCTTCGCGTACGCTTCCCACGCGGGCCACAGGGCGTTCAGCGCCAGCACCCCGAGCCGCGTGAGGCCATACAGCACGCCGCCGGCGGCGAGACCGATCCCCACGCGGCGGAGGGTCGGGACAACCCTCCGGCGAACGCCTTTCAAGGCGAGGGAGCCCGCCATCAGGATTCCCATCGCCATCGTCATTCCCTTCCACGGCCCCAGCGGCCCGAGGAAGGCGACCGCCAGGAGGACCAGGGAAAGCAGATAGAGTCCGACGCCCGCCGCCGCCGGGATCTCCTTGAGCGGGAGCTGTCCGCCGACGGCGAGCAGCGGCCGCAGCCGTTCGGGCGTGAACGGCGCGGTCTCGAGGCCCAGCTCCGCGCGCGCCGGGCCCGGGTCGCCGTCGAGGCCCTCCCCCAGCATGGCGAGCTGGGCGCGGGTGGAAAGCGGCTGCGTCATCGTCGCCTCCATGACGCTCACCGGGATCCTCATCAGCGCGACCGGCGTCGGCCAGATCCAGGCGGGCAGTCCAAGAGCCGCTGCCACGCGGCGGATCACGTCGCGCAGCTCCAGGCGCTCCGGGCCGACGACCTCGATCGTCTTCAGCGCCGAGGCCGGACGCTGCAGCGCGGCGACGACGCCCCGGGCCACGTCGCCCGCATGGACCGGCCGCATCGGGGAGCGGCCGTCGTTGACGATCGGAAAGACGGGCGCGATGCGGAGCATCAGCGAGAGGTGCGCGAGCAGGTCGTCGCCGACGCCATAGATGACGCCGGGCCGCAGGATGGTCCAGTCCAGGCCGCTCTTCCTGACGAGTTCCTCGCCCTGCCATTTCGTGTCGTGATACGGGAGCTTCGGATCCGAACGCGCGACGACGACACTGATGTGGACGAGCCGACGGACTCCCGCGGTTTTCATCGCCTCGATCAGGCGCGCGACAAGGTCGACGTGGACGGCCTGGAACGTCTGCTCCCCCTGCTCGCGTTTGATGCCCGCCAGGTTGACGACGGCATCGCAGCCCCGGAGGGCGGCGGGATCGATGCGCCTCGCGTCGCAGCCGGTGCGGCGGGAGAGGATGCGGACGGTCCACCCCGCCTCCTGGAGCGCCGCGGACACGTGGCGGCCGAGGAAGCCGCTGCCGCCGACGACCGCGATCTCTGCCATGCCCCAAATATATGAACATGTTCACATTAATGCAAGCCTAATTCGACACGGGAAACCGGGAGGGGACGGCGGTCTAGAAGACGGCCCGCTCGGTGGCCCTCTGGAGCGGGCCCCAGAAGATGCCGAGGAAGACGGTGCCGAGCGCGAGGAGCCAGAGCAGCGTGCCGTAGACCGGGCCCGGCGAGACTTCCTCGGCGTCCTCGTCGCCGCCCTTGGCCAGATACATCGCGGCGACGATCCGCAGGTAGTAGAAGAGCGAGACGACCGAGAAGACCAGCGCGATCAGCACCAGGGCGACGCCGAGGCCGTGATTCGGCTCGACCCCGTATTCGATCACGCGCGAGAACACGAGGAACTTGGCGGCGAAGCCGGCGGTCGGCGGCAGCCCCGTCAGCGCGAAGAGGAAAATCGTCATCACCGCCCCCAGCTGAGGCGAGCGCCAGCCCATGCCCCGGCAGCCGTCGACGGTCTCGATTCCGTACTTCTGCTCCAGGACGAGCACGCCGAGGAACGCGCCGAGGTTCATGACCACGTAGATGACCAGGTAGAACACCAGCGCGGACAGCGAGCCCCGGGAGAACGCGACGAACGCCACGAGGAGATATCCCGCGTGGGCGATGGACGAATAGGCCAGAAGGCGCTTCAGGTTCTGCTGCTGCAGGGCGCCGAAATTGCCCACCGCCATCGTGAGCACCGCGAGGAGCGCGATCACCAGCTTCCACTCGAACGCCGAGCCCCCGGATTCCGACCGGTACACCTCGTTGAGGAAGCGCGCGAGCATCGCAAAGCCGGCCGCCTTCGGGCCGACGCTGAAGAACGCCGTCACCGGCGTGGGGGAGCCTTCGTACACGTCCGGGCACCACATGTGGAACGGCACCGCCGCGATCTTGTAGCCGAAGCCGGCCATGATCAGCACGCTCACGATGAGCGTCAGCGTCGGCTGGGGCTGCAGCTGCACCAGCTGGAGGCCGATCTCGCGGATGTGGAGCGTCCCCGTCAGGCCGTACAGGAACGACATGCCGTAGATCATGAAGCCGCTGGCCGCCGCACCGTAGATGATGTACTTCAGCGACGCCTCGGCGCTCTTCCGGTTCTTGCGCAGGAAGCCCGCCAGGATGTAGCTGGTGATCGACACGAACTCCAGCGACAGGTA
>DASQOM010000291.1:0-14333 GCA_035644495.1 Planctomycetota bacterium
GAAAAGCTGGCTGCCTATAACGACTTCCTGCGCGGGCTGGCCAAGGAGAAGAAGTGTCTGCTGGGCGACCTCAACGCGGCGATGCAGAAGGATCTCGAGGAGCGGGAGAAGGCGGGCCAGCGGAGGGGCCGGCTGCTGACCGCCGACGGCGTCCACATGAATCCGTTCGGCAACGTGATGATGGCCTCGGGCGTGCTGCGCGGCTTCGGGCTGGACGACGCCCAGATGGCGAAGGCGACGAACGCCTTCCTCGACATCCCGAACGGCGTCAACGCGTCGGTGCCCCTGACGCTCCGTCAGTATGCCGCGCTGGAAGCCGCGGCCGCCAAGGAGGGGAAGACGGTGCAGGAACTGCTCAAGACCGCGCTGGACAAGATCGTCGGCGAGAATCCGAAGAAGCAGAACTAACGAACCACGTCCAGGGAGCTCCCATAGGTCCGGGCTCCCGCGGCTTGCGGTCCGTAGTAGCCGGTCAGGCCAATGTTCGGATCGTCGACGATCTTGCAAGATACGCGGTCCAGCTCGACAGCCTGGAGTCGCTCAAGAAGATCGTGCGGTTTCTCGATTTCGTGCGACTCTGGCATCGCGCATTCCTTGCGGAAAACACGAGAGATGAGACCCGCCATCATTGATGTTGTCGGGGCTGTTTTGCCCTTTCTTCATCGTTCGATGGCCAAGTCCCTCTCTCGCTACCTGTTAGTGCCCGGTTCCCAGGGGGATGTGATCCCCAATAATCAGCGGCGAGCTTCGGCGACGAGGGCGCGGAAGAGGTTCTGCTGGCGCGCGTCGTCCTGCATGCGCTCGGGGTGCCACTGGACGCCGACCAGGAAGCGGTGCGCGTCGCTCTCGATGCCCTCGACGATCCCGTCGTCGGCGACCGCGGTGATCGTCAGTCCGCGGCCGAGCGTATCGATGGCCTGGTGATGCCACGAGTTCACGCGCGGGTGGTCCTTCCCGACGATGTCGCGCAGCCGGTTCCCCTTGAAGATCATGACGGGGTGAGTCCCGCCGTCCGAGTGCATGTCGACGTCCGGGAGGTCGGCGACATGCTGGTGCAAGGACCCGCCGAGCGCGACGTTGAGCTCCTGGTGACCGCAGCAGATGCAGAGGGCGGGGAGGTCGCGCGCCAGGACCTCCTTCAGCGACATGAAGTCGCTCTTCTCGCGGTCCGCGTTCATCAGGTCCGTCTTCGCATGCCTTTTCTGGTCCCAGCGGCAGGGATTGATGTCGGGTCCGCCGGTGAAGAGGACGCCCTCCAGCCGGTCCAGAAACGACTTCGAGTCTGCCGGGGTGCGGAATGCGGGCATCATGACCGGAACGCCGCCGGCGCGCTCGATTGACCGGACATAATTCCGGTCCAGCTTGTAGTACGAGTCCCCGTCGTCGGTGATGATCTTGCAGTTGATGCCGATAAGCGGCCGTTTCATGGTCCCCCTCTATCCCTTTCGGACGACTTCCTGGATTTCCTGATCGCTGAGCAGGCGATCCGAGCTCTTCGCCCTGTCCAGGATGGCCGCGACCAGGACCTCCCCGGGCACGATTCCGTGCTGCTCCAGCCAGAAGACGACGTTCGACCGGCCGCTCATCGGGCCGATCGCGATGAGCTGCTTCCGGCCGAAGTCGGCGGCGGGGACGCCGGAATAGACCCGGTCGGCCAGCCACGCATCGCCCTTCTTCATCGCCTTCACGATCGCGGCGGCGTGGACGCCCGTGGCCGTCTCGAACGCGTCCTGGCCGACGACCGGATAGCCATGGGGGATCGGGACCTGTGCGTACTGCGACACTTTGGTGCAGTACTCGTAGAGCCGGGTGAGGTCGTTGTCGATCCAGCCCATCAGCTTGAGGTTGACCAGGATCTGGTCGAGCGGCGCGTTGCCGACGCGCTCCCCGATGCCCAGCGCGGTGCCGTGGATGCGGTCGGCCCCCGCCTCGACGGCGGCAATGGCGTTCCATACGCCGAGCCCGCGGTCCATATGGCCGTGGAAGTCGACCTTGACGTGGTCGAGGTGACGGTCGGCGAGGAATGTCTTCGTCCAGTCGACTAGCTGGGCCGCGCCGTGGGGCGTCGCATGGCCGCAGGTGTCGCAGAGGCAGAGGCGGACGGCGCCGGCCTCGATGGCGGTGAGGAAGAGGACGGCCAGGTCGTTCGGATTCGCCCGGGTCGTGTCCTCGGTCACGTACATGACCTCGATGCCGTTCTTCACGGCGAATTCGACCGCGCGGCGCGTGTGGTCGACGATCGTGTCGAGGGACCAGTCTTCGGCATACTGCCGGATCGGGGACGAGCCGATGAACATCGCCGCGGCGATCGGTCGGCCGGTTTTCTGGGCGATCTCGGCGATGGGGCGGAGGTCGGCTTCGAGGGTCCGCGCGGCGCAGTTGGGGGCGATCTTCAGCTTCTCCCGGGCCATTCCCCGGGCGATGGAGAGCGTGTCTTCCTTGACGGCCCCGCCGGCGCCGGGAAGGCCGATATCGGCCGTCTCGATCCCCATCGCGTCCATGAGACGCAGGATCTCAAGCTTCTGGTCGACGGTGGGGGACACCACGCTGGGGGACTGGAGGCCGTCGCGCAGGGTCTCGTCGTCGAATTCGATCTTCCGCTCGGGACGCCGGGGCCCGTCGCCGGTCCGGTTCCAGTCGTAGATCAGGTCGTGGTTCACTTGAGCGTGCGGAGGGTGCGGGCGAGCCGATCGAGCAGCTCGTCCAGCTCCTTATGGATCCTGGGCGCCTCGGCGGTCTTGTCGGCGGCCGCGATGAAGAAGGCCGCTCCGCGGGAACCGATTTCGAGGACGGCGTCGTGGAAGTCGCCGGGCACGGAGCGGTCGAGCACGCCCGTCAGCTCGAGGAACTTGCGCCTCACGGGGAGCACGGGTTCCTCCGGATCGTCGGCGAGTTTGCGGACGAGGGTGCGCATGCCGTCGACGTGCCTCGCCATCTGCTCGAACTCCGTGATGCGGGGCGCGCCGATGTCGCCGATCCAGGCCTCGCCGGTCTGGCGGAGCCGGGTCAGCCCCTCGAGGGCGATCTCGCGCTTTCCCCCCGCCGCGCAGCGGGCGGCCGAGAGCAGGATGCCCTCCAGGTTCTCGAAGCCGGTGTCGGCGATGAGGTCGAGCTTGAGGATCATATACTCGGGAACGCGGTGCGGGTCGGCGCGCTTCTGGATTTCGACGGACTTGTCGCGCCAGGCCTTGAGGGGTGCCTCCCAGTCGACGGCGGGTTTTCCTTTCAGCTCTTCGAGCTTCGCCTTGACCTGGTCCGCCAGGTCGATATAGGAGCGGATCTCCCCGACCAGCTGGTCGCGTACGGCCTTGGTTTCCGCGGCAAGTTCCTGCGGCCCCCCGATCTGCAGCTTGAAATCCACCGTCGTCCGCGGGAAGTCGGCGGCGCCGAGCCCCTGCAGGGCCGGGTCATAGATGAAGCGGGCGATATAGGCTCCGGGGAAGTTCCGCCGGGTGTAGACGGGGAAGTCCTGGGTGAACTTGCCCGCCTTCAGCGTCGAGAAGTCCCTGAAGATCTCCTTCCCCTCGATGATTTCGCCATAGTACAGATAGGCAGCCAGGATGCTGCCGTGGGGCAGGTTGGCCGTGCCTTCGCAGAGGATGACCGGGGGATTCTTGCCTTCCGCCGGGACGTCCTTGAGATCGGCCTTGATCGTCAGGGAGTCCGGAGCCGCTTGAAGGACGAGGAGGAGGGTCACGGCCTGAAGCATGGATGGTCCTTTCCTGACCCGCGCCCTCGATCGTACCCGGCGCTGTTCCCGAGCGCAAGGGCCGCGGAACGCGGATTTTGGATGTAACGGGTGCCGGAAGGTCCGGTCCAACCCGCATGACCGCCGCCGCCGGGCGCTATTCCTTCCAGCCGCTCCCTCCCGGTGCTATAGTCGGTCCGTTCTCGCGGGAGATGTGATCATGGGAACGGACGTCCTCGAATTCATCTACCTGGTCTGCTTCTTCCTGGGGCTCGGCTTCGCCGTGCTCAGCGCCCTGCTTTCCGGCGTGTTCTCGGGCCATATGGGCCCGCACATGGACATCGGGGGCGCCCACGTCGACATGGGCGGCATCCACACCGACGCCGGCACGCACGTCGGACCGACGGACGGGGCCGTCCACTACCAGCCGCTGTCCCCGGTTTCGATCGCCCTTTTCGTGACGGCTTTCGGGGGCATCGGGATGCTGCTGAAGAAGTTGGGGCAACCGGCCTACGTCCATGTCCCGGCGGCGGCGTTCTCGGGGATGATCGCCGGTGGCGTGGCGGCTTATGCGATCTTCAAGGTCATGCAGGCGACCCAGGGATCGAGCCATGCCCGCACCGGGGAAGAGATCGGCTCCGAAGCGGAGGTCACCATTTCCATCCCCAACGGCGGCCTGGGCGAGATCGCCTACGTCGTCCGCGGATCGCGCTTCAACAGCCCGGCGACGACCGTCGACGGCAAGGAACTGCCCGCCGGCTTGAAGGTCAGGATCGTCAAGAAGACCGAAAATACCTATCTCGTCCAGAAGGCTTAGGAGGGAGAAATGAGTCACCTGGTGTCGATGCTGGCCCAGTCCGAGTCGGGCGGGGGCCATATGGGCCTGATTTTCCTGGTGGTGTTCGCACTCCTGTTCGTGACCGTCGTGTTCGGCATCCTCTTCGCGGCCCGATACACGAAAGTCGGCCCCAACGAAGTGCTGATCATCTCCGGTCGCACCCACCGGGTGGAAGACGGGCGGGGCGGCACGAAGGAGGTCGGGTTCCGCATCAAGAAGGGCGGCGGCACCTTCGTCGTCCCCGTCCTTGAAAAGGCGGAGGTTCTCTCCCTCGAACTGATGACCATCGACGTGAAGACGCCGTCGGTGTATTCGATCTCCGGCGTCCCCGTCCGCGTGGACGGCGTCGCCCAGATCAAAGTCCGCGGCGAAGAGACGGCGATCCGGACGGCGGCGGAGCAGTTCCTGTCGAAGACGCCCACGGAAGTCATGGCCATCGCCCACCAGACGCTGGAAGGCCACCTGCGGGCGATCATCGGCAAGATGACCGTCGAGGAGCTCTATAAGGACCGCGACAAGTTCGCGCAAAACGTGCAGTCGGAGTCGGCGTCCGACTTCGCCAACATGGGCCTGCAGATCGTGTCGTTCACGATCAAGGAGATCCAGGACGACCAGGGCTACCTGGACGCCCTCGGCAAGCCGAAGATCGCCGAGGTGAAGAAAGAGGCGATCGTCGGACAGTCGATCGCCGACCGCGAGGCGACGATCCAGAGCTCGAAGAACATCCAGGCCGGACAGGAAGCCCGCTTCCTCGCCGAGACCGCGGTGGCGCAGTCGAAGCGCGACTACGAGATGAAGCAGGCGGACTACCAGGCCTCGATCAACCAGAAGAAGGCCGAAAGCGACCTGGCCTACGACCTGCAGAAGTTCAAGTCGCAGCAGGCGGTGAAGCAGGAGGAAATGAAGGTCCTCGACATCGAAAAAGAGCAGATGATCAACATCAAGCAGAAGGAGCTGCAGGCGACCATCCAGCGTCCCGCGGAAGCCGAGCGGTTCCGCATCCAGCAGATCGCCGAGGCGGCGAAGTTCCAGACCATCGCGGAAGCGGAAGCGCGCGCCCTGTCCGCACAGAACATCGGCCGAGGCGAGGCCGAAGCCGTGAAGGCGAAGGGTCTCGCGGAAGCCGAAGCGGTCCGCGCCAAGGGCCTGGCTGAGGCCGAAGTCATCCTGGCGAAGGGACAGGCCGAGGCCGAGTCGATGAGGAAGAAGGCCGAGGCGTGGCGGACCTATACCGAGGCGGCCATCGCGCAGATGTTCATCGAGAAGCTGCCCGAACTGGCGAGGGCCATCGCCGAGCCCCTGGGCCGCACCGACAAGATCACGATCATCTCCAACGGCGGCGACGGGATCGGCGCGTCGAAAGTGACGAAGGATATCGTCGACATCATCGCGCAGCTGCCGCCCGTGCTCGAGAGTGTGAGCGGCGTCAACCTGAAGGAACTGATCGGGAAGATTCCGGGAGTGACGAAGAAGTAGTCAGTAGCCAGCAACCCGCAGATCAAGAGGGGCCCCGGCCTGACGGCTGGGGCTTCTTCTATTAGCCCCTCAGGTGCCACGCTTTCGGTTGAAGGAAGCTGTGGATGCCATAGGTTGAAAGGGTGGAGCCGAGGCCGGAGTGGCCCCGGCCCGACCAAGGCAGGCGGGGGCTGACGCGGTCGCAGCAGTTCCAGTAGGCGGTGCCGGCGCCGATCCCCGCCAGCAGCCCTTCGGCTCGGGCCCGATCCTTGGTATAGACGCCGGCGGTCAAGCCGTACTCGGTGTCCTTCATCAGCCGGAGCGCCGCCTCGTCGTCCGGCACCGGCGTGATCCCGATGATGGGGCCGAAGGATTCATCGCGCATCACCTTCATGTCGTGCGTCGCGTCGAGCAGCACGGTCGGCTCGAAGTAGTTTCCCTGCAGCCGCTTTCCGCCGACGGCAAGCCGGGCGCCCTTCGCGACCGCGTCCGCGGCCTGCTCCTCGAGCACGCCGACCTGGGCCGCGCGGGCGAGGGGCCCGATATAAGTGGAGGCGTCGGTCGGATCGCCGACCTTGAAGCCCTGGACCGTCTTTACGAAGGCGGCGACGAAGGGCTCGTAGATCCTGCGGTGGACGTAGATGCGCTCGACCGCGCAGCAGCTCTGACCCGTGTTGTAGAACGCGCCATCGGCGGTCGCTTCCGCGGCCGCCTGGACGTCGACGTCGTCGCACACATAGACCGGATCCTTCCCGCCGAGTTCCAGCTGGACGCGGATCATCCGCCCGGCCACCGCCTCGGCGATCTTCCTGCCGGTCGCATAAGAGCCGGTGAAGAAGACGCCGCCGACGGTCCGCTTCAGGAGCTCCGCGCCGACGGCGCCGGAGCCCGGGAACACGGAGAAGATCCCGTCGGGCAGCCCCGTTTCCTGGAACAGGTTCATGATCCCGATGCCGGTCAGGGTGGCGTATTCCGACGGCTTATAGAGGACGGCGTTTCCGGTCAGCAGCGCCGGCAGGAAGACATTGGAGCCCACAAAGTACGGATAATTCCAGGCGGAGATGTTCAAGATGATGCCGAGCGGCTCGAGGGTGATCTTCTCCTCGAGCTTCTGGGACGCATCCTTCAGGACCACGTCGTCGCGCAGGACCTTGGGGACGTTTTCGAGGAAAAAATCGACGCGACCCAGCGTTCCTTCGATCTCGCTGCGCGACTGGGCGATCGGCTTTCCGACTTCCGACGTCAGCGTCTGCGCGAGCTGTTCCTTCTTCTTCACCAGCAGGGAGCGGAAGCGGCGGATCACGTCGAGGCGTTCCGACAGCGGCTGCGCCGCCCAGCGCGGCTGCGCCAGGACGGACCGATCCCATTTCTCCTGAATGGACGCCGGGGTGGACTCGGGGATCTCCGCCAGGACGTCGCCGGTCGCGGGATTCTGGATCTTCATCTAGAAGTAGTTCGAGGTGATGCCGCCGTCGACCACGAGCGCGGCGCCGTTGGTCCACGTCGATTCGTCCGAAGCGAGATAGAGCGCCATGTTGACGATGTCCGAGGTCTTCCCGAAGCGGCCCATCGGGATGCGGTTGATGCGCTTGGCCTTCTCGACCGGCTCCTTCAGCAGCCACTCGGTGAGGAGCGGCGTCTCGATCGGGCCCGGGCAGATCGCATTGGCCCGGACCCCCTTCGGCCCGAACTGCACCGCGAGCGATTTCGTCAGCGCGATGACGGCGCCCTTGGAGGCGGTATACGCGTCCTGGGGCACCGTGCAGCCGAGGATGGCGACGAAGCTCGCGATGTTGATCACTGAGCCGCCGCCGCGCTTGATCATCTCGGGGATGCCGTACTTGCAGGGGAAGGCCGTGCCCTTCACGTTGACCGCGAAGACGCGGTCCCACACCTTCTCCTCGGTGTCGATCACCGAATGGTCGTCGGCCGGAAAAATCCCGGCGTTGTTGTAGAGCACGTCGAGCCCGCCATATTGCCGGACCGCCGCTTCGACGAGCGCTTTGCAGTCGGCTTCCCTGGAAACGTCCGCCTTGAGGAAGGTCGTCCCGGGAACCTCGGGACCTTCCTTGATGTCGGTGCGGACGACCTTGGCGCCTTCCTTCGCGAACAGCCTGGCCGCCTCGAGGCCCATGCCGCTCGACGCGCCGGTGATGATGCAGACCTTGTCCTTCAGTCGCATGCCGCCCTCTCAGATGATTTCGAAGTACCTTTTCAGTTCCCAGCTGGTCACGGCGTCCACAAACTGCGACCACTCCCAGCGCCGGGTGCGGACGTAATGGTCGACGAACGCCTCGCCGAAGAGCTCGCGGGCGAGCGTCGACGCCTCGAGCTTGTCGGTCGCCTCGGCCAGGGTCCGGGGGAGCCGGGGGATCGTCGACTCCTTATAGGCGCTTCCGACGATCGGCCGGTCCGCCAGGTTCAGGCCCTTCTCGACGCCGTACAGTCCGCTCGCCACCGCGGCGGCGACGGCCAGGTACGGGTTGATGTCGGCCCCGCCGACGCGCACTTCCAGGCGGGTCGACTTGGGCCCGCCCGGAATGACCCGGAACGCGGTCGTCCGGTTGTCGATGCCCCAGGTGGGACGCGTCGGCGACCAGTAGCCATCGACGAGGCGCTTATAGCTGTTCACGATCGGGGCGAAGAAGGGGAGGATCTCGGGCAGGCACTGAAGCTGACCGGCGAGGAAGCTCTTGAACGTCGGGCTCATCTTCGCCGGGTCCTTCGCGTCGAAGAAGAGGTTCTTTGCCCCGGCCGCGTCCCAGAGGCTGACGTGCATATGGCCGCCGCTGCCGGGGAGCGTGGCATTCCACTTGGCCATGAAGCTGGCGACGACGCCGTGGCGGTAGGCGATCTCCTTGACGGCGGTCTTGAAGAGGACGGCGCGGTCGGCGGCCTCGAGGGCGTCGGAGTAGGCGATCGCCGCCTCGAAGACCCCGGGTCCGGTCTCGGTATGGAGCCCCTCCAGCGGGACGCCGAACGCGCGCAGCTGGTCCATGATCGCGGCGAAGTACGGCTGATTCAGACTGGAGCGCAGGATCGAGTAGCCGAACATCCCCGGGGTCAGCGGCTGCGGGTCGACGTACCCCTTCGCGGCGAGCGACTGGGGCGTCTCCTTGAAGTTGAACCATTCGTACTCAATTCCACACTTGGCCGCGTAGCCGGCCTTGCGCGCGCGTTCGAGAACCCTCTTCAGGAGCTGACGGGGGCAGACGTCGAGCGGCTGCTGCCGGGCATCGACGAAGTCGCCGAGGAAGAAGGGGACGTCGCCGTCCCACGGGACGTTGCGGTGCGTGGCCGGATCGATGCGGACCTGCGCGTCCGGATAGCCGGTGTGCCAGCCCGTATAGGCGGCGTTGTCGTAGCAGACGTCGCCCGAGTCCCAGCCGAAGACGACGTTGCAGAATCCGAAGCCGGACTCGGCCGCGGCCAGGAACTTGTCCTTATGGAGGTATTTGCCGCGGAGGATGCCGTCGATGTCGGTGACGGCGACTTTGACTTTCTCGTGGGGGGAGCGGGCGATGGCTTTCAGCAGGGAACGGGCCTGGGCCTCTCTCACGCGCACCTCCCGGAGTGGAGCCATGGCTCAAGATATCGTTTTGCGGTCGCTGCAGGCCAGCGAAACGGAGGGCGTCTTTACAATCGGAGCCGGTGGGCCCTAGAAATGGATTCCCAGCCCGAGCCCGATATGGATGACACTGACGATGCCCATCAGGATCGCCATGGGTTTGCGCGGCCAGAGGATCCCGAAGGCTCCGACCACAAAACCGCACAACATGCTGGCGACGAGCATGACGAACTGGCTGAACTCCTCGCTTTCCGAAAGGCGGACGACGTGAGGAATCATGGTCGAGACCGGGATCCACGCGAAAAACAGGGACATCCAGACGACGAAGATGAGGACGTGAATCCCCTCGGTCTCCGGCTTCGCGGGGCCCGTGATCATTCTCGGTCTTGCGGTCATCCGCATATCGAGCCTTCCGTTTTCCGAACCAGCTGGGCATAAGCTTCCCGGCGGGCCTCGAAGGGGATGGTCGTGTCGGCCGCGACAGGGTCGTGGAAGGTGACCTCCATCGGGTGGCGCTGAAGGTACGTCTTTCCGCGGGGCAGCGTCCGGTGGGCGCCTTCGATGCGCACCGGAATGACCGGGGCGCCGGTCTGGTAGGCGATCTTGGCAAAGCCCGGAGTGAAACCGAGGAAGGAGCCATCCTGGGAGCGGCGGCCCTCGGGGAAGATGGCCAGGTGATACCCCTGGCGCAGGCAGTCGGCGCCCTGCTCCAGGCTGCCCGTCGAGCCTTTCCGCTCGAAGGGATACGTGTTGAAAAGGAACTCGATGATCCCGACGACGGGCTTCGGGAGCTTGTAGATCGCGTCGCGGGCGGCGGCGGTCCGGATCTTCGTGACCTCGCTGATCGGGACGGCTGCGAAAATGGCCGCGATGTCCACGTGGCTGGCGTGGTTCGCGACCAGGATCGACGGCCGGTCGAGTCGGGGGACGCCATGGACCCGCATGCCGCAGCGGATCTTCAGGACGACCCGCAGGCCCAGGTGAGCCAGCTGCTGGAGGCCTTGTTTGATCGTTCTCATGTCCGTACTACCGCAAGGGGGATGCCAGTCTCCGGGGGCCCTCCGGGGGGGCCTCGTTGTGCAGCGGATTGCGCACTGATAGGATGGGCTCATGAGACGGCTTCTCTATATAGGGGCGATCGGAGGGACGATGCTCCTGCTCCTGCTTGCGGGGGCAGCCCTCCTCGACTGGAACAATCGTTTCTGGATGGAAAGGCCTTATGCCGAGGATGCGGACCCGCCTACCGTGACCCGGGTCGGCGTTCTCGGAGATGCCCAAAAGGGCCTGGCGAACCTGAGGAATGTCGCCCGCGAACTGAGAAGGCAGAAGGTCGATCTCCTCCTCCAGACGGGAGACCTCGTCTCCAACAACGATGACGGCCACTATCGCCTGGCAGCAGGGTTCTTGCGTGGCGCGGGCTTTGGGATGCCCTTGGTCGCCCCGGGGAACCATGACTTGAAGGGAAGTCCCGATCGCTTCCTGAGGTGGTGCGGCCCCTTGGAGAGGTCCTTCAACAAGGGCGATGTCGCCTATGTTCTTCTGAACAACGCCTGGGGCAATCCGCCGCCGGATCCGAAGCACGTCGAGGACCGCATCGCGGCCGCCGGGCCCCATCAGGCGGTCGTCCTGGCGATGCATCAGCCGCCCTTCGACCTCCAGGAACACCCCAAACCGGAATATGCCGCATTTCTCGCCTGGCTCGAGAAGAGCAAAGTGGACTACCTGATGTGCGGCCACGTCCACGGCTACTTCCGGAAGAAGGTCGGGGACACGACCGTCATCGTCAACGGGGTCGGCGGCGACTACGACAAGTGGCAGTTCGACCAAAAGGTCTATGCGACCATCCTGGATATCGACGGGACGAAGATCAGCGACCGCCGGATCGAGTTGGAGCCCGTCCACGAGGTCTGGGAAAACATCGAGCACCTGGCCATCGGCCACGTCGCCGAGGCCTACCGGGGTCATCCGATTCTTTGCTGGGGGGCTACGGTCCTCCTGATGGCGGGGGTGGGAGGGGCGATCCGGAAAATCATCGCATTTCGCGAACCTTTCAAGGCCCCCACCGGTTAGAGGGTCTGGAATGCATCGAGACCAGATTCGAGAGCTCCTCGGGGAACAAGGGTGTGCCCCAGGAGAGGCCGATCTGGACGCCATCGAATCCTCGCTGTCCCTCCTCCACGACCTTCCGGAAATGGAACCTGCCCCCGATACCTGGACCCGGATCGAATCCAGCCTGCCCGCGCAGCGGCCCGGACGACTCCTGAAATTCTGGCTGCCGGCGGCGACAGCAGCCTCCATGATGGTCGCCGCCTTGACGTTCGCGGTGGTCGTTTATACGCCGCGAACCGGGGGCTTGCCGGTCGTGGTCGAGACCGACAGGCCCCTGAACTCCTGGAACGACCGATTCACCGCCGAGCAGTTCTCCACCCTCCGGATCCCCGACGTCGGCACCCTCAAGCTCAATAAGAACGCCACCGTCCGCTTCGAAAGCCCCCGTCGCGTCGTGCTCGAGGCCGGCGACGTCTTCGCCGAAATCATCCCCTCCGGCAAGGGCTTCGAGATCCGCTCCGGCGAATCGACCGTCCGGGTCCAGGGCACCAAGTTCGGCGTCAGCGCTCCGTCGACCGTCTATGTCGTCGAGGGCGCCGTCGAGGTCAGCAGTCCGCGAGGTCGGGTCCATCTGGGACCGCAGCAGGTCGCGGTGGAATCGCGGCTCGTCGAGTTGCGGGCCGAAGACCATCTGCGCTGGCTGGCTCTGCACGAACGGACCGCCCTGCGGGTCAAGCTCGACTTGCGAGACCAGACGACCGTCACCCCCGGCGCCCCCCTCCGCTGGAACCTGATCCTCGAAACGGACTCCCTCGCGCCCCTCACCCTCGGACGCCCTCGCGACATCTCCCAGTACTTCACGCTGATCGTTGACGATGTCGCGCGCCCCCTCGACGCCGCCCGCATCAGCGTCAAGGAATCCCGGGGCGGGGCGGCGGACCTGATCCGTCTCGACGTCGCCCATCCCTGCGTCATCGAGTGCGCCGTGGATCCCGGCCTCTTCCACGAGAAGGGCTCGGTTTACGTCCGCGTCGCCTATACCAGCGGCAACCCGGTGGCGGAGGCGCAGTGGGAGGGCACGGCCCGATCCCAGCCCGTCCGCGTGGAGGTGCGCTAAGTGAGTCCCCTGGCCGAGAGGCTGGCTCCCGTCACCCAGCGGCTCAGCCGCCTGCGCGGCGCGATCCGGGGCCTCTTCGCGCTGGACGGCTTCTCCCGGCTGGCCCTGGCGCTCTGCGCCTTCGTCGTGGTCACCTTCATCCTGGACTGGTCCCTGATCCTGCCCGCCGGCGTCCGCCTCGTCCTCCTCGTGGCCGGCCTGGCCGGATTCGGCGTCCTCGCCTTCCAGCGGGTCTTCTATCCGCTGGGGGTGAAGATCAGCGACGACGATCTGGCCCTCTTCGTCGAGCGCCACTTTCCCGAGCTCGACGACCGGCTGATCTCCGCGATCCAGCTCACGCGCGAGCCGGTGGATCAGACGGGGACCCTGCAGTCCCCCGAACTGGTGGCCGCCCTCGTGGCCGACGCCGAGCAGGCGACCAAGCAGATCGACTTCCGACGCGTCATCATCGGCAAGCACGTCGGAAGGATCGCCCTGGGGGCGCTCGCGGCCCTGCTGATGATCGGCGGGGCGGCGCTGGCGCGCCCCGACCTGGCGGGGATCTACGCGAGCCGCGTCTTCGGCGGCGCCACCAAGTGGCCGCAGCGGACGCACCTGCTGGTGCTCGACTTCGCCGACAACAGGAAGGTCATGGCGCGGGGCGATGATCTGACCATCGCCGTCGAGTACAGCGGACGCAAGCCGTCGAAGACGATCCTCGAGTACAAGTACGCCACGGGAGAGAAGGGCCGCGAGCACATGAGCCCGCTCTCCGGCAACCGCTTCCAGTTCACGTTCACCCGCGTGACCGGCCCCTTCGAGTTCTTCGTGGAGGGAGGCGACGACGTCACCGCGGTCCACGTCGTCGACACCGTCACGCCCCCCAGCCTCGACGGGGTGAAGCTCTACTACGAGTACCCGATCTACATGCGGATGACGAACACGCCGGCCGACCGGCCGGAGACGTCGGGCAACGTGTCGGCGCCGTTCGGATCGAAAGTCCGCTTCGAGGTGCTGACCAACGAGGACCTGAAGGCGGCCCAGCTGGCGCTGGGCTTCAAGGGCAAGGAGACGATCACCGACCTCGCCGTGGGCAAGACGCCGGAGGGCCATCCGCGCGGCCTGACGGGCGGGTTCACGGTGAGCGACGCCGTCAGCGAATACTCGCTCAACCTGACCGCCGAGAACGGCCTCCCGAACCGCGATCCCATCCGATTCACGATCCGCGGCGTCGAGGACCGGCCCCCGGACATCCTCGTGAAGGATCCGCTGGGCGACGAGTTCGTCACCGACCTCTGCGAGCGGCCGCTGGAAATCGAAGTCAAGGACGACCACGGCATCGCGCGTATCGTGCTGGAATACCGCATCCTCTCCCAGACCCAGGGCAAGTCGACCGACTGGACCGCGAAGGAATTCAACCGCGAGCAGAACTCCCGCGACTACGGCGAGCTGCTGATCAAGAGCGAGTCGGTCCTCAACATCGGCCAGATGGGGCTGCAGGCGGGCGACCACGTCGAACTCCGCTTCCGCGCGGAGGACTACAAGGATGTGGGCGGCCGCAACGTCCGGCTCTCGAAGGTCTACAAGATGTCGATCGTCACGATCGGCACGCTGGAAAAGGAGCTGCAGGACGCGATCG
>DASQOM010000292.1:0-6974 GCA_035644495.1 Planctomycetota bacterium
CAGCGCCGGGAGGGCGGCGGCGGGGGGACCGAAGCGGCTCCGCAGCAGCGCGACGGCCCCCGTACGCGACGTCGGCTCGCGATCCGGTCTCAGGACGTCGGCCCCGAGCGAGGCTTTCAGGGCCACCGCATGGCGGAGAACGGCACGGTCGTAGCGTTCCCCATTCAGGCGGACGACGCCGATCTGGCCCCCGAGCAGGTTGCCGTTCCCGGGCGACAGCGCGACGCAGGTGACGCCCGACGCCATCGCGGCGCGCACGTCGGGATGCCGGCTGGTGAAGGCCTCCACCGCGCGCGCCTCGGGGGTGAAGGGTTCCGTGGGCTCCTCGATGTCGAACGAGCTCCCCAAATGCGAATGCGCATCAATGAAGCCCGGCAGGATCCAGGAGTTCTTCGAAATCTCGATCACCTTCGTCCCGGCGGGCGCGTCCACCGTCGCCCCGACCGCACGGATCCTGCCGTCCACGATCAGGACCGAGCCCGACTCGATCTCGGGTCCGGACACGGGGACGACGCGGCCGCCCTTCAGGACGACGGGGTCCCCCTGGGTCAGGAGGACGCAGACGACGGCGGCCGCGAGCATCATCGCGTCCTCCCGTCGATCCAGACCCGCTCGACCCGCGTGCCCGACTCGAAGGGCTCGCCGGAGAGCAGGACCATGTCCGCCACCTTCCCCTTCTCGAGGGAGCCGTGGGTCTTGTCGATCCCCAGGATCCGGGCCGCGTCGATCGTCACGGTCGCTAGGGCCTGCTCGCGGGTCAGACCCCGGGACCCCGCGAAGGCCGCGGACTCCAGGAGGAAGCGCGATCCGCCCGCCCCCTGCAGGCCGGCCCGCTCGTCGCCGAACGAGGCGATCGCCACGGGCACTCCGGCGTTCACGAGCAGCGACGCCGTCGCGGGCGAATGGTTCAGATAGTCGACGCTGTACGGGCCGAGCCGGAAGACGGGCCCCACCACCGCGGGAATCTTGGCTTTGGCGATCGCCGTCGCAACCGGGCCGCCCTCCGTCGCATATTCCAGGACAGCCCTGAGCTTGTAGTCGTCGATGAGCTTCAACGCGAGGAGGATGGCGTCGGCGCTGTGGGCCTCCATGCGCACGATCAGGGGCTTCTTCGGGTCCATCGTCCGCAGCAGCAACTCCGGCCGGGGATCCGTCTTGGGCTTCGTCGGCTCGTTGGCGTCCGCCTTCTTGTCCTTCTTCGCCTGCTCGTACTCGGCGGAGTCGTGCCGATATTTCTCCCACGCCTCGGCATAGGCCCGGGCCGCGTCGAAGGCCTGCCTCAGCTGGCTGTAGGACTGGTAGCGTTCCAGCGACGTCGACGAGTCCCCGCCCGACGCTCCCAGCGTGAGTTTCAGCGCCGCGTCGTTCTGGAGGACGGTATGGGCGGGGTCGAGGTGAAGGATCACGCCCAGCCCGTTCAGGACGCCCCCGCTGACGGGGCCGACATAGACCGTCGTGACGCCCGCCTGCACGACCTCGGCGACGTCCGGCGCGTAGAAGTCCAGTCCGTCGAGGGCCCGCTGCTCCGCGGAGCCGGGACTCA
The DNA here is from genome assembly GCA_035644495.1 of Planctomycetota bacterium. Taxonomy (GTDB): domain Bacteria; phylum Planctomycetota; class MHYJ01; order MHYJ01; family JACPRB01; genus JACQFK01. Next base: position 1,544 of record DASQOM010000292.1, read on the forward strand.
CGTCGCGAGCGACCGTGTAGAGGCGCGAAGCGGCGTCGATCAGGCCGGGGATGAGAACCTTGCCCGTGGCATCGGTCACGGTGGCGTCGGCCGGGACCGGGACGTCCTTCCCGACGGCGGTGATCAGTCCCTTTTCGACGAGGACGGTGGCGCTGTCGAGGGGGGCGCCGGCGCCGGTGTAAAGACGGCCACCCCGGATGGCGACAGGTTTGGCGGGAGGCTGCTCACCGGCTTGCAGGGAAACGGCAAACAGGACGGCGAGGAGCGTCATGATCCCTTCCCCGTTCCAGACGACCCCAGCGACCCCCTCGCCTCCGGACGGTGAGTTGATCGTAACACCCTGGGAGACAAGGGTCAAATACCCTTATCGACAGAAGAGACCCCCGCTCCCGAACTATTTTCCGAGCTTCAGGAAGGGGACGTGTTTGACGTCCAGGGGCGGCGGGTCGTTCTCGTTGAGGAGCCGGTACATGGTGCCGTTCATGCGGCGGATGAACTTCTTGAGATCAACTCCCCAGTAGGAATCGGGGTATTTCTCGAGCTTGTCGAGGGCGAGCCGAAACCGCGATCGGGCGCCCCGATGGTTCCCCCGCGTGTAGTGGTGCAGCGCGACGGTGACCAGAATCAGGCCCTGGATGAAGTCTTTCTCTTCGCCGAAACGTTCGAGCCAGAGCGACTCCCACGGATCGTGCGCCTTGTAGAAGTTCCGCGCGTTGAAGAGCTCGACCCCCTCCAGGAAGCGCGGGTCATCCTCCATCGGTCTTGCGGAGGCCGAGGCAGACCAGCAGCCCCGTCCCGACGAAGATGTTGACGGAGACGAGGATGACGGAGATCCGGTGGATCAGCGCGAAATGATCCTTCGAGACGATATCTTCCGGCGCCCCCTGCAGAATGCTCCTCGCGGCCGCGGCTTCCGGATAGATCCAGAACATCAGGCACGCGGCGATCGTCAGCATGGTGAACACGAGGGCCGAAGAGACGAATCCCTGGCGGCTGCCCTGCGGACGCCGACCCAGGAGGAGCAGCGACGCCGCGAGCGCCAGCACGCCGCAGACCAGCTCCAGGCGGTTGAAGCCGCGGAGGACGGCGCCGACCAGGGTCCCCGCCTCCTGGCGGCTGGACGCGACCTTGAAGGCCGTCGGCGCGACCACGAACGAGATCGTCGCCAGGCCGCCCGTCCATAAGGCGAGCGAGACGAGCAGGACGGCGCGGGCCATGCGAGTCATCGGATCGCCTCCAGGATTTCGTCGTCGGTCGGCATCCCGTGACGGTGGAACTTGACGACGCCGTCGGGGCTGATGACGACCACGGTGCGCTGGTTATACGTCCCGCGAGCGGCGCCGTAGGTTTCCGCCATCTTGAGGCCCGGGTCGGAGAGCAGCGGGAAGCCGAACCCGAAGCCGTCGCAGAACTTCTGATGCGAATCGACGCCCGCGGGGTTGACCCCGAAAATCAGCGCGCCGGCGCGGTCGAACTTGGCCTTGTCGTCGCGCAGCGCGGACAGCTGCTTGTTGCAGCCGGGCGTATTGTCCATCGGGTAGAAGACGAGGACGACGGGCTTCCCCGCGCACGACTCGAGGGTGTACGTCTTTCCGTCGCTCGCCGTCAGCGAGAACGGCGGGGCCGGACGGCCGATCACGCGAACGCCGCCTTGAGGGCGTCCTCGGCCACGACCGAGCAGACGATCTTGTATTCGGGCAGGCCGTGCAGGTGCTGGACCACGTCCATATTGCGGATCTTCATTGCGTTCTCGACGGACGTGCCGATCAGGAGCTCCGTCAGGGCGGAACTGGCCGCAATCGCGGCCGCGCAGCCGAAGGTCTTGACGCGGGCGTCGGCGATCACGCCGTCCTTCACCCGGAGGGTCAGCTTGACTTGGTCGCCGCAGACGGAGTTGCGCACGAACGCGGAATGAGTGGGTTCGACGACCTCCCCGGTATTCCGGGGATTGAGGAAGTGGTCCATGACCGTGGGGTTGTAGTCTTCGAACGGCATGTCGGTTACCGGGCGAGTTCCTCGGCGGGGATGGGCTGCCGGCCGGGAAAGCCCTCCTCCAGGTGGTGGTAGAACTCGATGGACTTTTCGCCGCGCTTCCAGCACAGGAAGACCAGCCGGCTGTCGATGACCCCATAGAAGTCGACCAGGCCCTGCTCGATGCTCTTCACAACGGCCTCAAACTCGGCAATGCGCCGGCCGGCCGCATCATAGTCCTTCTTGGCCTGCTCGATCTCTTCCAGGTAATGGGAATGCTCCTTGAAATCCGGGTTGGTCTCCGCCTGGACCTCCTCGCCCCAGATCATCTCCAGCACATCCACCTTGCTCTTGATGGTCTTCAGGCGGTTGCGGATCTCGTCAATGTCGTCGAAGGCGCGGCTGAGCTTCGGAATGACTCCCGAGGCCTCGCGGGGCGTGAAGATCCGGGGACCCATCGGCGGCGATTATAGCGTGAACTGATTTAAAATAAAAGGAGCCAGGCCACCGCTTCGAGGTTTTACCCTTTCAAAGGCGGCCTGGCCCTGGAGAGAGGGGGAAACAGATTTTGGGCTTGCGAGGCCAAACATACGTGCCTGAGCACTCTATACTAGTTTGACCTCAGCCTGCCCGTAGCTTGAGCCCCCTGACCCAGCTGGGCGAGCCCCTGATTCGAGCAACCGTTCCTCGGGCCAATCCAAAAGGATCAACCGTTCGGTACTGCACAGCCACTCAAAGAGCGTCGAATCTTTCTATCCGGATCGGCGTGGAACTGTCTTCCCCGCCGACTTGACTGACTCTCTGGAACCCTTCCTCACTCCAACTTCTATAGGCAGTACCCGTAGGTACCGCCTTCCATACGGAGTATACGCCGGACGACGGGGGCTGTCAACCAAAAAACGCTCGAGCCCAAGGGCTTATTCCTGTCGAGGTTTCCACAGAGTTTATACGATCAGTCCCCAAAAGTCTGGAGGCAATTCTCTTGCCTTGGTAACCATCGGTCAGCCGGGTTCATTCCCTGAATCCAAATCCGTCGCCGCGCTTCACCGCGAATTCAATATTGGCATGTTCTGAACATACTGGGGATGAATATGTTGCAATTGGCACTTCCCGGGTCTAGAGGGGCCTCTCTCAACGACCTCGTGCCGAATAGGTTCCGTGAAGGGGTCTTCATCGCTTCTGAGCCAAGGGTTTACATCCGGAGTCCCGGGTTTCCACCGGCCCGTTCCGTCGATTGGAGGACTATTTGCTGGCAAAATCACGTTTCGAAGATGGTTACGTTGACCGCTTTCCCCCCTTCTGATAGATTGGCCCCGAATGCAAGAACAAGTCCTCGCCGCTCTCAAAGCCGTCCAGGACCCCGACCTGCACAAGGACATCGTGGCCCTCGGCTTCGTCAAGGACGTCAAAGCCTGTGACGGGCTGGTGGCCTTCACCATCGAGCTGACCACCCCCGCCTGTCCCGTCCGCGAGCAGATGAAGGAACAGGCGCATCGCGCCGTCATGGCCATCCCCGGCGTCAAACAGGTCGATATCAAGATGACGTCCCAGGTCCGGGCCTCCAAGTCGGACCAGAAGGACAAGATGGTCCCTCAGGTCAAGAACATCGTCCCCGTCGCCAGCGGCAAGGGCGGTGTGGGAAAATCCACGGTCAGCGCCAACCTGGCCGTCGCCCTCTCCATGATGGGCGCGAGAGTCGGCCTGATGGATATGGATGTCTTCGGCCCCAGCATCCCTCTGCTGACCGGCGCCGTCGCCCCGTCGGGCGGCAACCCCAATCGTTTTGTCCCCCCGGTCGCCCACGGGGTCAAGGTGGTCTCCATGGGCTTCTTCATCAATCCCGGCGACGCCGTCATCTGGCGCGGCCCGATGCTCGACAAAGCGGTCAAGCAGTTCCTGGGGCAAGTGGATTGGGGTGAGCTCGATTACCTCGTGGTGGACCTGCCCCCCGGAACCGGGGACATCCAATTGAGCCTCTGCCAGACCATCCCCTTGACCGGAGCGGCCGTCGTTTCGACTCCGCAAGACGCCGCGCTCCAGGTCGCGGAAAAGGCGATCATCATGTTCAACAAGCTGAACACGCCGGTCCTCGGCCTGATCGAAAACATGAGCGGCTTCGTGTGCAGCCACTGCGGCCAGCACGAGGACGTCTTCGGCGTCGGCGGCTGTGAGCGCTATGCCAAGGAACGCGGCATCCCCTTCCTCGGCGCCGTCCCGCTGTCCGTCGACATCCGCGAGACCTCCGACAGCGGCAAGCCCATCGTGATGTCGCACCCCGACTCTCCCTCCGCGAAGGCCTTCATGAAGATCGCCGAAAACCTGGCCGCGCAGATTTCCATCCGCACGGCCGATCAGGGTGCGGACAGCCGTCCGATCCCCTCGAAGGTCGAGCTCCGCAGCCGTCAGCAGCTCGCCATCCAGTGGAGCGACAAGAAGGAAACCCTGCTCGGCTGCTACGACCTGCGCGTCGCGTGCCCCTGCGCCCAGTGCGTCGACGAGATGACCGGCCAGCGCCGCCTCGACCCGAACGCCGTCGCGAAGGACGTGTGGCCCCAGAATATCTCTCCGGTGGGCCGCTACGCCCTGCACTTCCAGTGGAGCGACGGCCACGGCTCGGGCATCTACACCTTCGAGCACCTGCGCAAGCTCGCCGGTCTCTAACGCGGCGGCAGTCGGCCGAGCAGGCCTTCCGCGCCGTCGATCTCCACCGACTTGAGCGGCGACGTCTCCCCGCCCGTGATCCGCACGGCCGACGGTGAGAGCCCCAGCACCCCGGCCAGCACGCCGATGACGGCCTTATTGGCCTTTCCGCGCTCCGGCGCCGCAGTCACCTGAACTTTGAGCCGGTCGCCGATCCAGCCGACGATGCGGTTGGCGGAGGATTTCGGAATGACTTTGAGCTGCAGCCGGAGCATCTAGAGCCACGCGCGCCGGAGCAGGACGACCGCGAGGGACGGAACGTACCACGTCGCGCCATCGACCGCGACCAGGATGGGCGGGTAGAAGAGCGCCATCGCCCGGTATTCGAGGAGGATATACACGACCAGCGCCGCGGGACCCAGGAAGAGCGCGGCGAAGCGCCAGAACCCGACCTCCCGTCCCCGGCGCTTCCGGTCCAGCGTGATCCACGTCGCATTCCCGTACGCATGGATCAAGGCGGCCAGAAAGATGAACATCGGCGGAGACTGCGGCCGTCCGGCCGCGACGCGGCCGAGCATCTGCCAGCTCTCGGTGCCGATGCAGGCCATCATCAGCAGGGACACCACGAGCACCGTGATCCCCTCTTCGCGGACCGTGGGAATCCGGGTCGCCGGGGGGACTTCCGGCTCGGTCATGGAGGCCTACTTCAGCTTCTCGCGGGCGTACCCCATCTTGAAGCTGAGCTTGTAGCACTCGTCGAGGCGGCGCTTGACGCCCGCGGCGCCCAGGTCGGAGACCCGGGGATGGTCCTTGTGCATCT
>DASQOM010000293.1:0-13332 GCA_035644495.1 Planctomycetota bacterium
CCGAGAAGACGTTTGCGCCGAACTTCGGCGACGTCGCCCGCGCCATCCCGTCGATGACCCGGATCATCGTCGCCGCCGGCGGACCGTCCTTCACGCGCGGGGTGTATTCGACGTCGACGACGGCCGCGTCGGCCGACACGCCCAGCTGGAGGAACGCGATCTCGAAGCGCTTGCTCCCGCGGACGATCTTGACGTAGATGTGCCCGTGCTGGAGGCCGACCTTGCGGGGGTCGTCCACGCTGACTTCCGTGCTTTCGGCGATGCGCAGTTCGGAGCCGTCGCTGAAATCGACCGAGGCCTTCGTCCCGGAGGCGGTCCGGAGCATGGTGCCGGCCTCGATCTCGTCGCCCGCCTTGAACGCCTTATACTCCCCGTTCTCGCCGGCCTTCCCCTCGAGCATGCCCTGGAGGATCGCCAGTTTCGCCACGCCGCGGGGGCTTTCGGATCCGTCAGCGGGAACTCCGATCAGCAGCGCCGCCAGCAGGGTGAGCATGGAGTCTTCTCCTAAGACGACGCGGAATCCCGCCCGGGCCAGGGATTCAATCTCCGCCAAGCGCGCGGCTCCGTCAAGCAGAATTCATCCCGGACAGCGGACGCGGAGGATATACTCGGCCCGCATGCCGGCCGCGCTGGTGACGGGGGCGACGGGTTTCGTCGGCTCCCATCTGGTCGACCTTCTCCTCGAGAGGGGCTGGCGCGTCTCCGCGCTCGTGCGGAAGTCCAGCAACCTCCGCTGGATCGAAGACAAACCGGTCCAGCGCGTCGATCCCGAGACGTCCCCGTTCCCGGACTGCGACGTCCTCTTCCACGTCGCCGGCGTCATCCGCGCCGACACCTACGCGGACTATCTGGCGGGCAACCGGGACCTGGCCGTCCGCGTTTTCGAAGCCGCCCGCGCGAAACGCTTCGTCCACGTCAGTTCCCTCGCGGCGGCGGGGCCGGGAGAGGCGCTCGACGAGTCGACGCCCTGCCGCCCGATCTCCCTATACGGCCGCTCGAAGTGGGAAGGGGAGCTCGCCGTCTGGGCGCGGCGGGTGCGGGTGCCGGTGACCGTGATCCGTCCGCCGGTCGTCTACGGCCCGCGCGACTTCGGCCTCTTCGACCTCTACGTCACCGTCGCGAAAGGTCTGCGTCCCGAGATCGGCGCGCCGAAGCGGATCAGCATCGTGCATATCCGCGACCTCGTCGAGGGCATCGTCCGCGCCGCGGAGCAGGCGGCAGGCGCGAACGAGGTCTTCTACCTGGCCAATCCGGAGGTGGTGGAGATCTCGACCGTGATGGGGATGATCGAGCGCTCGCTCGGGAAGCGCGCCCTGAAGCTCCGCATCCCCGACCGCGTGGTGCGGTTTCTCGGCGCGGTGGTGGAGGACGCGGCCTCGCTGGCGGGGAAACGCTCGATGTTCGGCCGCGACAAGGCGCTGGAGATGACGCAGAAGGCCTGGGGCTGCAGTCCGGCGAAGGCCGCCCGGCTGCTCGACTGGCGCGCGAGGGTTCCGCTGGCGCAGGGAATGGCGGAGACCGTGGAGTGGTATCGGTCGCAGCGGCTCCTGTAGGTGTTGACTTGAAAATTATGGGCTGCTAGACTCGAGTCCCGTTTCCCAAAAGCCGAGGGGTTGGGTCAAACTCTCTGGTAGGAGCCTGGATATGGCACCCGAGGTCGGAGAATTCAATCTCATCGTGGTCGAGGTCGAGTCCGCCAGACTCACCGACGCAGCCAAGGCGTTTGCCCGGGCGTTCAACCTGGACGAGGCCATCGCCCTCCAGGTCTGCAAGAGCGCGCCCATCAATTTCGCCCAGAAGCTCACGAAGCAGGAAGTGAAGGCGATCACTCCCGTGCTGAGCGACCTGTCCAAGAACGGCATCGAGTTCCGCGTGACCGCGCGGATCGCCGGGAGGATCGGCAAGCTGAACTGGCCCGTGCGTCCGCAGTTCACGGCGGGCGGGATCCAGAGCGCCACCGGCCTTTCGTTCGAGTGGGACAACACCGCGTTCGTCTGCCCGGGCTGCGGCGAGACGTTCCTGTTCCGCCGCCTCGGGAAGCTGAAGCTCTCCGAGCCGCCCGTCGTGGTGGGCTCCAACGGCGCCGAGGTCGCGGAACGGGCGGCCGCGCCCGTGCTGGCCCGCTCCGCCGCGCCCCAGGCCGTCCGGGCGTCCGTCTCCTCGTCGAACGAGCTCGGAAGCTATGAAGACTCCGTCCGGCCCGCCCCGCGCGCGGTCGGCGTCGAGGGCGTCTCGTCCGTCCCCGGCGAAGGCGAGTCGCTCGACCTGCCGGAGGCGATCGACGAGATCAAGACGCAGGACGAGCCCATGACCGAGGCGTCGCTGCCGGATGCGGAACCTCTGCCCGCGCCCGAGCCGCTGGACGAGCTCCCCGACGGCGGACTGGGCGATCCCTCGGAGCCGGCGCTGTCGGAGCCCGAGCCCGCGCCGGAACCCGAACCCGCGCCGGTCGCCGAGCCCGAAGCCGCGCCCGTCGCCGAGGAGGAGGCCCCCGCGGGCGACCCCGGCGAGCTCTATAACGTGTTCCTCTCGAAGATCACCGACACCTCCAAGCGGGACAAGGCCGCGGAGCTGATCTCGAAGGTGAAGGGGTGTTCCACGACCGAGGCGAAGGAGCTCACGACGCGCCTGGTGATCCCGCTGGCGAAGAACGTGTCGAAGGCGAAGGCCGAGGACATCCTGAATCAATTCAAGAAGCTGAAGATCTTCGGACGCATGACGAAGGTGAAGTAAACCGTAGTCCGCAGACGGCAGACAGAAAAAGCCGGAGGCAGCCGCCTCCGGCTTTTTTTATTCAGCGACGGTCGCTCCGACTTAGTGCTTCCTGGTGGCCCCGCCGTCCGAGATGACCAGGGGGCGCGTGGCGCGCTTCAGGAAGAGGATGGCAAAGCAGGTGTCCCAGACGGGCTGCTCCGGGCGGCTGGCCTTCCAGGAGCCGTCCTTCTGCTGCGCGTCGAGGAGCACCTTCGCCCCCTCCGGATACCAGGTGTGGCCGCCGATCTTGCCGGTGTCGTAGAGCATGCCCAGCCGCTCGAGGGCGTAGAGGTAATAGTAGTAATAGGAGTTCGCCGCGCCGTCCTCGACCTCCGAGGGGCCGAGGTTTTCGGTGACCGACCAGTTCTTCGCCAGCCAGGCCATGCCGCTGCGGACGTGCTCGTTCTTTTTCCAGTCCTTGCCCTGGATGTACTCGTAGATGACGACGGTTCCCGTCGCGCCGGCGGTCATGGCCGCGTAGGCCGGCCCGCCTTTGCAGACGCCGTAGCTGTCTCCGTAGCACCAGCCGCGGGGGGCCGCCGGGGGCAGTTCCGACGCGCCGGGGCCGGTGGCGACGCCCAGGTCCACCTTCTTCCCGCCCGCCTCGGCCGCCGGATGCTGCGTGTCGTACCAGAATTTCTTGGCGAGCACGATGACGGACTCCGGGATCCTGATCCCGGCGTCATGGCAGGCGCGGAGCCCGAGCGCGGCATACTGCGAGTTCGAATTGTCGCCTCCGGCGGGGCCGTCCTTCGTTTTGGACACCGGCACTTTGCGGAGCACCGGCGGCTTGATACGCTCGCCGGACCGCATGGCGGCGAGGACCTCCGGCGTGACCGGCGGGGCGCCGCCGCCCCCGGAAGCGACGGCATTCTTCACGGCGGTGGGGACGTTCTTCGCGGCGGCGGTCGGCTCGCCGTAGCCCCACTGGCCCGTCGGGCCCTGGTTGTCGACCAGGAATTGCGCGCATTGCCAGATCCGGTCCTGGTACTTCACGCGGTCGAGCTCCTCGAGCACCATGGCCTGAAGCACGACTTTGTAGGTGCGTTCGAGGCTGGCGCCCAGGATCCCGGCGAGCAGCTTCTGGACCACAGGATCGTTGTCCGGGACTCGGGCTTCGATGAGCGTGAGCAGGACGAGCTCGTCCGTATTGCCCATCTCGTGATGCGTGCCGGGGGAGGGCGTCTTCTTGAGATACTCGGCGCCGGCGGCGATCGCCTCCGCGACGCGCTTCTGATCGACGGACTCGAAGCCCTTGGAGTCCTGGGCCGCCAGGGGGGCGGCCAGCGCGAGAAGGGCGAAGACGCGGAAAAGGCGGATCATGAGCGGCTCCTGATTCGAATGCAATGCTCGCCCGGCACCATCATATGCATTGGTGGCCCTTTTCCGTTACAAAGTAACGCGGGACCGCGGCGTCACCAAAAGGAGCTCAGCATGCCGATGAAGACCAGCAGGGCATAGGCCGTCACGGCGCCATAAAGGTTGAGGAAGTACCAGAGGCCCTTCCCGCCGTGCCAGTGCTTGCTGTACAGGTCGGAAAGCCGGAAGCCCCGGGTGGATCGGCGATGCCAGAAAATCGCTCCCCCCAGGAGGAGCAGCACGGCGACAAGATAGTCCACCACCGCCGGGACCAGATCCTTTCCGGCGCGCTCCGGATTGAAATCGGGTTGAGAGGCCCCGCTGCTCTGCTGGCCGATCGATCGGCGGGCTCGGGTATAGGATCGGAGCTCCGGCGGCCAGCGGTACAGGCCGAAGACGAGCAGCGCGACGCCGCATAGGAAGCAGATCAGCACGGGCCGCAGGGGCGGCCGGGTCGCGTGTTTCGTCATGCAAACCCATTATCGCACACCCGCGCCCTCGGAATGAAGCGCGACGCGTCTGCTTCTACTTCCGCGGCTCCCAGGCCTTGAGCGGCGGGATCTCGGGTTTGACGCCACCCTTGGCGCGCAGGGACGGGGCGGTCTTCGACTTGAACACGCGGATATAGTCGAACTTCAGCCTCTGCGGGAACACCGTCGTCGTGTCGGGATTGCCGGGCCAGCCGCCGCCCACCGCGACGTTCAGCTGCAGGTAGAAGTCCCGGTCGTACGGGGCGGGGAAGGGCGGCTTGTCGCCGCCGCTCGTGAACCAGTCGTTCTGCACCTGGTAAAGCTCGCCGTCCACGAACCAGCGCATCTCGCCGGGGAACCACTCCAGCGCGTACTCGTGCCAGTCGTCGACCAGGGAGCCCTGCTTCAGCTGCACGCTCGCGCCCTTGCCCGATCCCGGATGCGGGTTGCCGAAGTGCAGCGTCCCGTAGACGCGGTTGGGCTCGTGGCCGAGCTGCTCGACGATGTCGATCTCGCCGCACAGCGGCCAGCCGCCGTACTTCTTCATGTCCGACGGCATCATCCAGATTGCCGGCCACACGCCTTTTCCCTTGGGCAGCTTCACCTTGAACTCGTAGCGCCCGTAGGTCCACGCCGCCTTGCTCTGCAGCTTCGCGGAGGTGTAGTTCCGGTTCTGGAACTTCTCGGCTTGCGCGACGATGACCAGCCCGCCCCCCTCGACGAAGGAGTTCTCCGCGCGGTCCGTATAGAACTGCTGCTCGTTGTTGCCGAAGCCGTGGCCCCCGGTCTCGTGTTTCCACTTTGACTTGTCGAGCTCCTTGCCGTCGAACTCGTCCGACCAGACCAGGTCCCAGTCGTCGGGGTGCGACGTGGCCTTGATCGCCTGCGGGGCGGGGAGCAGCAGGAGCAGCAGCGCGAGCATCCGCATGTCGGTCCTCAGGGGTTGATCCGGACGACCGCGCCGCCGCTTTTCCGGGTCGATTTCACCACCATCTGGGCGAAATGCAGCTTGCGCGGCACCCAGCGGCTCATGACGAAGGGATAGAAGTCGGGCTGGCCCATGCTGCGCGCCAGCTCGTTGAGCACGGTGGTCAGCTGCACCCAGGAATTCACCAGCAGGATGACGCGCGTCGCATCCGGCGCGTCGGGGTCGTAGAGGTCCTGGACCGTGAACGGTTCGACGGCCGCCTCCACGTCCTCGCCCCGCAGGCTGAAGCCCAGGGCCGTGTCGAGGCTGTCCACGAGGTGGAGGTAATGGGCAAAGCACTCCGCCCAATCCTCCCACGGATGCACCGAGGCGTAGGTGGAGATGTGCCGGTCCACCCAGTCCGGCGGCGGACCCTTCTCGTAGTTGCGCTTCAGGGCCGCGGCGTAGTCCTGCCGCTCGTCTCCGAAGAGATCGCGGAACTTCGGAAGCCACGGCGTGCCGTCCACCAGACGATCCCAGTAGTAATGGCCGATCTCATGGCGGAAGTGCCCGAGCATCGTCCGGTAGGGCTCGTGCATGTCCTGCCGGATCTTCTCCCGCTTCGCGTCGTCCGCCTCCTCCACGTTCATCGTGATCAGGCCGTCGGCGTGGCCGGTCAGCACGCGCGGCCCCTTCTCCGGCGAACGCAGGAAGTCGAACATCACGCCGCGCCGGGGATCCTCGGCGATCTTCGAGGCGACCGGGAGTCCGAGGCCGAGCAGCTGCGCCACCAGGCGGCGCTTCGCGTTCTCGATGACCCGCCACCAGCGCCGGTTGTCCTCGTCTTCGAGGTTCGGGATGGTGTGGTTCAGCCGGCAGGACCGGCAGAGCGGGTCCGGGTCCGCCACGGGGACCAGCCAGTTGCAGCCGGCGGAAGTATCGAAGTTTCCGCATCGACGCCACCGCATGGGGGATTCCTGCTGGCCGACGGGCAGCCAGGTGCCGGTCGCCCCCGGCTCGATGGCACGCAGCCGGGCTGCGTCCGGATCGTACCCCAGAGCCGCCTTGCACCCGAGGCAGAGGCTGTTGCGGAAGAAGACCGGGCGGCCGCACGTGCAGCGATAGGCATGCCCGCGGCCCGAGGGCTCCTCGGTCCGCCAGGCCTCCGCCAGCCGTTGGGCGATGTGTTCGAAGAGGGCGGTCATGGGTTTGAGGGAGCGGCCTGCGCTGCCCGCCCGCGATTGAATCAAGTTTCCCCGAATCGGGAAAGGGGAATGCAGGCCGCGGTCGTCGCGCGCTAGGCGTCGTCCCGCGACGGGGGCGGCGGGGCCGGGTTCTGCTTCGCCGCGAAGGGCGTCAGGCTGACCCAGACGCCGTCGCCTTCGACCTTCACCGCGAAGCACCGCATCCGGATTTGCGGGTTGCCCGTGTATTCGCCGTTGGTCACGTCGAACTCCCACGAATGCAGCGAGCAGCGCACGTACTTGCCGCGGAAGTAGCTCTTCGAGAGGGGATAGCCCGCGTGGGGGCAGAAGTCGCGCGAGGCGAAGACCTGGTCCTTGACCTTATAGAGCACGAGGTCTTCCTGGTCGACGCGGACCGGGAGCATGCCGTCGGCCGGGATGTCGGCCAGATTGGCGGCGCGCACGAAGTGCTCCATCATCCTTCGGAGGGCTCGATCGACGCCGACATCGACCCCTTGCAGCGCGGGATGCGGGGGTCGGCGCCGTAGCCGTGGATGAGGTCGCGCTTGAACTCGGCCTGCTCGAGACTGCCCGTGTACACGTTGCAGCGGCCGACGGCGTCGACCTCCTGCGCCATGCGGAAGCCCGTCTCGCGCGAGTGGCCGAAGACCTTTCCGAGCATCTCGATCACGTACTCGTAGGTGTGGTCCTGGTCGTCCCAGAGCACGACGTGATACGGCGGCTGGAGCTTCGTCGCGTTCTCGGGGTGGACGACGGGTACGGCTTCGGTCGGCATCTTACTTCAGCTCGGCGATCTTCGGCCGGATGACCTTGAGCGCCTCCTGGTACTGGGTGGTGTCGAACTGGTGGCCGGAGACTCCCTCCGACCGGGCGAAGAGGCCCATCCCGCCGCGGATGAGCTCCGAGGCCTTCTTCAGGTCGATGAGGAGCTTGCCCTTGTCGTCGTCGCTGAGGTCGTTGCTGATGATCTGAGACTGGCTGCCCTTGACGATCATCAGTCCGGCTTCGCAGGACTTCAGGCCTTCGGACTCCAACTCGGTGCAGAAGACCTTGATGGCGCGGTCCCGCGTGCGCTGATATTCCTCGAGGGGATACTTCTTGCCGGCGATCTGTGCCGCCTTCTTGTAGGCCTCGAGGCCGTCGTTCATGAGCTTGAGGCCGTTCTCGAGGTCGTTGTAGACGCGGTCCCGGGGCGCCTGCGGATCGGGGTTGAGCCTCGGCTGGATCATGCGCTGGCCTTCGTCGCACTTGGTCTTGCCCGTCGCCTCGAGGCCGGAGACGTCGGGCGGCGGCGCCTTTTTGGCCGCCTCGACCTTCGGCTCCTTCTTCGCGGTCATCTCGGCCGGGGCTTCGCCGCCGGAGAAGACGACCACCAGCACGCCGACGAGGACGATTCCGGCGACGACGCCCCCGATGATCAGGGGCATATTGTTCTTCGGCGGAGCGGCGGGAGCCTGGGCCCGGCCGGACAAGGGGGGCGAGCCGCGGCGGGTCGGGGGCGGGGCGGGCTTTCCGCCGGGCTTTCCAGGGGCAGGGCGGCCCGACGCGGGCTTCTTGGGAGGCAGCGCCATAGTCGAAGATTGACTGTATCGAATCGCCGCGCAAAAGAAAAGACCCGGGAGCCGCGGCGCGAGATAGAATCGGCGCCCGTGCACAGTCTCGAGATCGTCCTCATCCTCCTGGGGCTGGCCGCGGCGCTGGAACTGCTGGCCCACAAGATCAACGTCCCGCACCCGGCCCTCCTGGTTCTGGGCGGTCTCGTGCTCGCGCTGATTCCCGGATTGCCCCATATCGAGCTCGATCCCGAGGCCGTCTTCATCGTGTTCATCCCGCCCCTGCTGTTTCGCGCGGCGATCACGACGTCCTGGCGCGATTTCCGGAGCCACCTGCGCGCGATCCTGACCCTGGCGGTCCTCCTCCTGCTGGGGACCGTCCTCGGAGTCGCCTGGATCGCCCACTCGCTGACGTCGGAATTCACCTGGCCGGCGGCCTTCGTCCTCGGCGCCATCATCTCGCCTCCCGACGCCGTCGCGGCCGTCGCCGTCATGCGCCGCCTGGGCGCGCCGCGCTCCGTGGTGACCATCCTCGAGGGCGAAGGGCTGGTGAACGACGCGACCGCGCTCGTCGCCTACCGCGTGGCGATGACCGCGGTCGTGGCGGGCAGCTTCTCCGTCGGGCACGCGAGCGTCCAGTTCCTGATCGCCGCCGCGGGCGGCATCGCGATGGGCGTCGCGACCGCCCTGGTCGTCATCTTCATCCGCCGGAAGATCGGCCGCTCTCCGCTCGTCGAGAACACCATCTCGATCCTCACGCCTTTCGCCTCGTTCATCCCGGCGGACCGCATCGGCGTCTCCGGCGTGCTCGCGGTCGTGGCGACGGGTCTTTCGCTGGGCCGCATCGGGCCGCGGCTGGTGTCGCCCCAGACGCGGTTGCAGGCCCAGGCGCTGTGGGACATGATCGTGTTCCTGCTCGAAGGGCTGATCTTCATCCTCATCGGGCTGTATCTCCCGGCGAGCTTCGACGCCCTCCGCCAGCACACGCTGCGGGAGCTGCTGGAATACGCGGCGGTGATCAGCCTGATCGTCGTCCTCATCCGCCTGCTGGGCGTCTTCCCGGCGGCCTACGGCCTGCGCTTCATCGCCCGCGTGGCGGGGGCGAAGTGGAGCTATCCGAAATGGCAGCACGTAGCGTTCATCGGCTGGGCGGGGATGCGGGGCGGCGATTCGCTCGTGATCGCGCTGGCCCTGCCGCTGCTCACCAGTGCCGGCCGGCCGTTTCCGGCGCGCGACCTGATCATCTTCATCACGTTCTCCGTCATCCTGGTCACCCTGGTCCTGCAGGGCTTCACGTTCGGCTGGGCCTGCCGCCTGCTCGGGCTGCGCGACGACGGCCTGGACCGGGAGGAGGAGAATCGGGCGCGGAAAATGTCGCTGGAGGCCGGCCTCGCATACCTCGAGCAGGTCGCGCAGCGGCCTGACGCGCCGATGGAGCACATCGACGACCTCCGCGACCGCCACGCGCGGCGGCTGCATCACCTCATGGTGAGGGACCAGCCCGTGCTGTTTCCGGAGAAGCGGGGGCACCTGGCCGCCTACCGCCGGATCCGCATGGAGATGCTCCAGGCGGAGCGGAAGGCGCTCATCGAGCTGCGCGACCAGGACCAGATCAGCGACGGCGTCCTGATCACCATCCAGCGGGACCTGGACCTCGAGGCGACCTTGCTCTCGCAGGACGACGACGCGACTACTTAGGAGCCGGCTTCTCCGGCGCTTTCAGACCCTTGGCGCCCCACTTGACGACGAAGAACGTGAGCGGCGTCTTGCCCGTGTTCGTCAGGCCGTGGAAGTCCCAGGGCGCGGCATAGACCACGTCGCCTTTCTTCGCGGGCACATCCTTGCCGTTGAGGTGCCAGGTGCCCTCGCCCTCGGTGATCTCCATGAACTCCTCCTCCGCGTGCTGGTGCGGAGGATGGTTCTCCCTGCCGGGGTTGAGGACGACGTAGCCGACCAGCGTGTCTTTCGCGCCGAAGGTCTCGGCGGTCCTGTGACAGAGCCGCAGTTCGCCCCAGTCGAACTTCTTCACCTCGACCCTGTCGAGCGGCCAGACGCCGGTCTCGAGCGGCCCGCGGGGGGCCATCTGGGCGGGCGACTCCGTCGCAGCGCAGCCGGCGACCAGGACCAGCGGAACGACGGACAGCAGCAGACGTTTCATGATTCGCTCTCCCTGAGTTGCCTGACGGAGCGTCGGCGCGGCCCGGTGTATTCCGGACTATGGGAGGACGTCGGCGCTGGTGATCGTGGGGCACCAGTATTTCTCGATGTGGCCCACCAGCAGCGCGACGCCTTCGTCGTGGCTGACGTGCGGGGGCTTGCGCGGGTCGTACAGGCCGTCGGTCAGGTCGCGGACGAGGACCGTGTGCATCCCGAGCATCACCATCTGGCGGATGCCGAAGGAGCGGCCGAGCACGCACATGTTCGTGTGGACGCCGGTGAGGATGACGTTCGTGATCCCGCGCAGCTTGAAGACGTTGTAGATCTCCTGGCCGTCGGCGCTGACGACGTCCGGCGCCGCGATCTCGATCGTCGCGATCTGACGGGTCCAGGGCCACTTCTTCGTGGCCTCGATCTCCTTGATCGGGCACTTCTTCGCGCAGTCGCACCAGTCGCTGTCGTCGATCGGCAGGGGCCCCTCGCGGTCGGGGTCGAGCCGGTTCCACTTGAAGGGGATGACGGCCTTTGCCATCGGGGCGTCCTTGGCGCGCTGCCGTTGGGGCGTGCCCTCGTAGAACTTGATGACGTCGCTCGGCGCGTGGACGATGAGGACGCCCTGCGCGCGGGCGGCCGTCACGAACTCGTTCAGCTTCGGTGCCAGCTCCGCGACGCGGCGCGCCGCCCCGGCGCAGGTGTGGGTATCCCACATGTCGCAGATGATGATCGCGGTGTCCGTCGGCCTCCACGTCGCGGTCTCGGTCTTGTCGCCGCGGCGCTCGTGCAGCGTCAGGACGTCCTTGGGGCGGTCGGCCGACGCGCAGCCGGTCAGCAGAAGACACACGAGCGCTCGTTTCATGGGGGTTTTCCTCCGCGTATAGTACACTCGACGACGCATGAAAGAGCCCGCCCCGGGGGATCTCCGCCGCGTCATCGGGTTCTGGGGCGGGACGGCGCTGATCATCGGGATCACCATCGGCAGCGGCATCTTCCGCAAGCCCTATACCCTCGCCGGCCTGGTTCCCAGCCCGATGCTCATTCTGGGGCTTTGGACCGCGTTCGGCATCATTTCGATCTGCGGGGCCCTCGCCATCGCCGAGCTGAGCTCGATGATGCCGAAGACCGGCGGCGTCTACGTCTACCTCCGCGCCGCTTATGGCGACTCGGCCGCGTTCGTCTACGGCTGGGTCTATCTTCTGGTCGCCACGCCGGCGACGGTGGGTGCCCTCGCGACGTTTTTCGCCGAGCTGTTCGCCGGCGTCTTCGGGATCCGGATGGGCTATATCCCGCTGATCGCCGGCATCACGCTCGCGATCCTGTCGGTCGCGAACCTGATGGGCGCGCAGTTCGGGACCTGGATCGGGAACTTGTTCACGTCGATCAAGATCATCGCCCTGCTGATGCTCTCGGTCGTGTCGTTCTTCCTCGTCGACGGCAGCTTCTCCCACCTCGCCGCCGCGCCGGACGCCCGGGTCGACCTGGGAAAACTGGGACAGGCGGCGGCGTCGGTCATCTGGGCGTACGACGGCTGGGTCGCGGTCAGCATGATCACGGGCGAGGTCGTGGCGGCCGACAGGCTGATGAAGCGGATCATCGTGGCGGGGATGCTGACGATCGTCGGACTGTACCTCGTCGCGAACGTGGGCTATTTCCACGCAATGTCGCTGGAAGACATGGCCCAGGCGAAGGCGGGGGTGCCGCAGACGATCATGGGCCGGGTCACGGGAATGGGCGGGGTGCTGATCGGGTTCTGCATCATGTGCAGCGTGTTCGGGGCGCTGAACGGCAACGTCATGACGAAGCCGCGGGTGTCCTACGCGCTGTCGCGGGACGGGCTGACGTTCGGCTTCCTCGGGAAGGCGCATCCGCGCTGGGGGACGCCGTACGCGGCGATCATCATCCAGTCGATCGTGGCGATCGCGCTGGTGGGGGTGCTGACGCTGGTGGACCCGCAGAATCCGCAGGGTTTGTTCGACAAGCTCACCACGTACTTCGTGGTCGTGGAGTGGTTCGCGCTGCTGTTCACGGTGGGGGCGGTCATGATCCTGCGGCGCAAACAGCCGTACGCGGAACGCCCGTTTCGCACGCCGATGTATCCCCTAGTGCCCCTGACCTTCCTGGGGGGGACCGCCGCCGGGCTGGGCGCGATCGTCTGGGGGGAATGGATCGCCGGGAACCGCTCGCCGGTCTACGGCCTGCTCCTGTCGGCGCTCGGCTTCCCCGTCTACTGGGCGTGGAGGCGGCTCAGTCGCGGATCAGGCCCCGGGCGGGCCGCCCCGGAGTCGTCTCCGTCCTGAGCTTGCCGTCGCGGACGACCGGCGTCCCGTTCACCAGCACCCAGCGGAAGCCTTCCGACCGCTTCGTCGGATCCTCGTAGGTCGACCGGTCGATGACCGTCGCGGGATCGAAGACCGCCAGGTCCGCGTCGGCTCCGACCTGGACCCGCCCCTTGCTCTTGAACATCGGGGCCTGGTGTTCCAGGCGCTGCGCGGGACCCAGCGACATCTTCCGCAGCGCCTCCATCAGCGTCAGCACCTTCTGCTCGCGGACGTATCGCCCCAGAATCCGCGCATAGGTGCCGGCGCAGCGGGGGTGGCCCTGCTTCTTGGCGGCGTCCCAGATCCCGTCGCTGCCGATCAGGACCAGGGGGTGCACGAGCGCCGCGTTCACCGCCGACTCGGGGATCGAGAAGATGATCGCGTAGTCGTCGGACTTGCGGTACTTCTCGAAGGTCTCGGCCGTCAGCCGCTCGCCGGTGGCCGGCCAGAGGATGTCCTTATAGTCGACCTCGAGCGCCTCGCGCCAGTTGCCGTCGAACACGCCCGAGTTCAGCTTCGTCATGCCGGCCTGGTAGGGATAGACCTCGGCCGTGACGTCCATGCCGCGTGATTTCGCCTCGGCGATCATCTGGAGATGCCGGGGGGTCGCGG
>DASQOM010000294.1:0-20951 GCA_035644495.1 Planctomycetota bacterium
CTGGGGAAGGGGCGATGATCGTCCGCGTGGGCAGCGCGAATCCGATGAAGCTGCGGGCGGCGCGGAAGGCCTTCGCGGTCTTCTTCAAAGGAGCGAAGGTCTCGGGCGTCGACGTTCCGTCCGGCGTCTCTGCGCAGCCGCTCTCGTTCGGCGAGATCGTGAAGGGCGCTCGGGAGCGGGCGCGCCGAGCGTTCCGGGACTGCGATTATGCCGTGGGCATCGAGGCGGGCGTGTTCCGCATCGCCGCCGTCTCGCCGCGGCCCTTCCAGATCACGATGGCCTGCGTCTTCGACGGCGAGCGCGAAGCCCTGGGCTCCGGTCCGTTTTACGAGGTCCCTCCCTCCCTGGTCCGAAACGTGGTGAGCTCCGACACGGGATCGGTCGCGGTCGTGACGAAGGGGAAGGTCACGCGGGAGCGGGTGACGCAGGAGGCGATCGTGATGGCGCTGGCGCCGTTCGTGTCGGCCGGGCTCTACAGCTGAGGGACGTCCGGGCGGCCGAAGTCGGGGATGGTGTTGGGGTCGAAGCCGATGTCGCGGATGATCCGGGTGGCGTCCTCGGATTCCGGGGTGCCGTCGGCCATCACCTTGCTGAGGAACTGGCCGCCGAATTTTGTCTTGAGGGTGTCGAGGAACGCGCGGCGGGCGCCCTGGCGCCAGAAGGCGGTGGCGTCGGCGGGGTCGAGCGGGGCGGCGAGCCGCGACACGATCCGGAACGCATTCCAGAGGAAGTCCTCCTGCATGCGGTCGCGCCCCTGCTGCTCGGCCCGCTCGGCAAGGCGCCAGAGGATCTGCCACATGAGTTCGGGACAGCGAACCGTTCGGGCGATCTCGTAGGCGGCCGACAACTGGAGGTCGGCGGCCTGCGGCGATTCCCAGGAGCTGCGCAGGAAGAGGCTCCACGCGAGGAGACGGGGCTCGCGCAGCCACTGGACCAGGGCGCTGCCCTTGGCCAGCGTGCCCTCCGCCTCGGAGCGCAGCCCGGCTTCCAGGCAGGTGGCCGACGTCTCCAGCAGCACCGTCGCGCGGAGATGATCGGAGGCGCCGGAAGGCAGCACCTCGAGCCCCGCGCGCAGGTTTTCCAGGGCGCTGTCGAAGTCGCGCTCGCCCTTATGGCCCAGGGCCATGCCGTAGCGGGCGCGGCAGAGCAGGCTGGGGTCGTCCTCCGACCGGGCGGCGTCCATCGCCCACTGGGCGTGGGTCAGCGCCTCGGTGACGCGGCCCAGGTCGCGGCTGGCCTGGACGGCCAGGACGGACCACTGGACGACGTCGCCGCGGCGGCCTTCCAGGGTCGCCTTGCTCTGCTCCTTCAGGCAGGCCCGGAGGACGTCGTAATAGGTGCCGGAGAAATAGCGCTTCTCGGCATCGAGGTAGTTCACTTTGGCATTATACACCTCCCTCCCGGGAGGCGCCGGGAATCGGGACGTTGAAAGGGTTGCGCGGCGGCGTCCGTCCCTTTAGAATGATGCGCGTGAAACCGGCACTGGCGGCGTCCGCTGTTCTGGCCCTCCTCGCGGGGTGCCAGATGTGGGAGCCTGACTACCGCAACTACGGGAAGCGGCCCCACGAGTGGAGCCTGCCGGGGCCGGATTACGAGAAAAAAGTCTTTGGCCCCATGCCGTTCGATGAGGTCAAGGAATTCGTTCGCGCGAAGGAGTCCAGTGGGTGGGAAATTGTCGGATTCGAACCGGCCAGCCTCCCCGAGGAGGTCATGATCGACACGACGGAGCTGGATCAGCCGTCCAAGTCGACGAAGCCGGCGTGGCGCTTCGACATTCCCAAAACGATGGATGACCGGACGGACGCCCCGAAGAAGGCGACCGTCCCTCCATACCTCGACGAGGACGTCAAGGCCCACAGGCAGAAGTACATCGTGGTCATGAGGCGCTGGCTCTAAACCCCGGCCGCCTCCCCCTCCTTCGTTCCGGGCGATGCTGGAGCGCTATTTTGCCGATCTATAAGGGTCGGCAATGAGGATGAAGGATGATCGCGCGCCATAAGACCCGCGAAGTTCCCTGCGGGAAGCTCGTCATCGGCGGCAACCACCCGATCTGGGTCCAGTCGCTGACCACGACGGCCACCAAGGACACCGAGGCGACCAAGAAGGAAGTCCGCCGCATGCTCGACGCGGGCTGCGAAATCGTCCGCATCTCGTGTTTCGACCAGGGCGATTCCCAGGGCATCGGCGCCATCAAGAAGTTCCTGCCGCCGGAGGTCCCCCTCGTCTGCGATATCCACTTCAACTACAAGTTCGCGCTGGAAGCGATCAAGCAGGGCGTCGACAAGGTCCGCCTCAACCCCGGCAACGTCGGCGGGAAGGCGTCGGTCTTCGACGACGAGGCCAAGCGCCGCGAGAAGGAAGTGGCCGAGGCGGCCAAGAACGCCGGCATCTGCATGCGGGTCGGCGTCAACTCCGGCTCCGTGGAGCAGGACCTGCTCGACAAGTACGGCTACGCGACGGCCGACGCGATCTATGAGAGCGGTGTCCGTCACTGCGAATGGCTGGAGAAGTGCGGCTTCAGGAACATCGTCGTCTCGCTGAAGTCGACGTCGATGGAGACCGTGGTCAATGCGTATCTCCGCTTCGGGAAGTCGACCGACATCCCGCTGCACGTCGGCGTCACCGAGGCGGGCCTCCCGGGCTACGGGACGATCAAGAGCGCGATCGGCATCGGCCGGATCCTGCTCGAGGGGCTGGGCGACACGATCCGAGTGTCCCTGACGGGCGACAAGGCGCTGGAAGTCTACGCGGGCTTCGACATCCTGAAGGCGACGGGACGCCGGGTGCGCGAGCCGGAGATCATCGCCTGTCCGCTCTGCGGCCGCGCCGCCGTGGCGCACGAGTCGCTGGTGACCCGGCTGAAGGACAAGATCAGCGACCTGAAGATCCCCATGCGCATCAGCATCCTGGCCTGCGCCGTGAACGGGCCGGGCGAGGCGGCGGAGGCCGATATCGGCGCGGCGGGCGAGCGCGGGCAGTGGAACATCTTCAAGCAGGGCAAGCCGCTGCGCCGCGTGAAGGACTCCGATATCCTGGTCGAGATGGAAAAAGAAGTGCGTCAGCTCGCGAAGGAAATGGAAGCGGCCGGCGCGCAGCCCGGCGGGCATCTCAAACTCACCATCAAGGACTAAATGGCCTACTACACCAGCGTCCGCTACGGCAAGATGCGGATGGTCGCCCGCTTCAAGACGGACCGCGAGGACCTCCACGTGCGCGACCGCTGCGTCGTGCGCACCGACCGCGGCAAGGAACTGGGCGAAGTGCTGACCCCGCTGCAGCCGATCCCCGAGGCGATCCCCGCCGAGAGCCTCTGGGACGTCATCCGCCGCGCGAACACGGAAGACCTGGTCAACGTCGAACGCCTCGACAAGGAAAGCGTCCCCCGCGCGATCAAGATGTGCCGCGAGATCGTGCAGAAGCTGGCGCTGCAGATGAAGGTGACCGACGTGGACTACGTCTACGGCGGCGAGCGCCTGATCTTCTACTTCACGAGCGAGACGCGGGTCGACTTCCGCGAGCTGGTGCGCCAGCTGGCCCACGAGTTCCGCACCCGGATCGAGCTCAAGCAGGTCGGCGCGCGCGACGAGGCGCGGCTGATCGGCGACGCGGGCCACTGCGGCCTGACCCTGTGCTGCCGCGGGCACCTCAAGGAGCTCGGCGGCATCACGATGGATATGGCCAAGATCCAGAAGCACACGGCCGATCCGTCGAAGATCACCGGCCGCTGCGGCAAGCTGCTCTGCTGCCTGCGCTACGAATACACGACCTATACGGACTCGCGCGACGTGATGCCCCAGCGGGGCACGAGGCTCGAGTCGAAGAAGGGCGTCGGCATCGTGGTCGACCAGAACCTGCTCCTCCGCGAGGTGACGCTGCAGCCGCCCGACGGCGGCGACCGCTTCATCGTCAAGCTCGAGGAAGTGATGGGGGCGCCCGCCTCGGTCGCCGGCTGCAGCGGTTGCGACACCCCGAAGGCGGGATCGACGCCTCCCGCCGCGGCCGCGACGACGGCAACGGAAGCGCCCCCCGCCGCCGCTCCCGCGGAAGAGGGTGCCGCAGCGCCCGCTCCGGCCACCGATGCTCTCCCGAAGTCGGCCCCGCCGAGCCAGGAGCGTTCGCGTCCGCCGGCCCGGCCGCCCCAGGAGCGGAAGCCCGAGACGCAGAAGCTCGAGAGCTCCGTGCAGCGGAAGATCGAACAGGATACGCGGACCGGGACGCGCGCGATCGCGGAGCCGGTCCCCATGTGGATCTATCTGGCGAAAAAGATCGAAGTCGAGCTGGGGAAGGCGGTCGTCGCCGACCTCGGCGGCCCGAAGGTCGCCGTCTTCAACGTCGACGGGATCTTCCACGTGATCTCCAACGAGTGCGGTCACCAGGGCGGCCCGCTCGGCGAGGGGGCTCTGGAAGGCTTCTCGGTCGTCTGCCCCTGGCACCAGTGGAAATTCGACGTGACCACCGGCAACTGCCTCTCGGTGGGCGGCTCGTCGGTGCGGAAGTACGAAGTTGCAGCGGCCGGCGACGACCTCTATGTCAGAGTTTGACCTTGATCGCGGGCGTTGATAGACTGAGCCCATGAGCCTCATCGAAGGGAAGTTCGGCAAGAATATCGTGATCACGAGCGTCGATGCGCTCGCCAACTGGGCGCGCGCGTCGAGCCTCTGGCCGATGCTCTTCGGCATCGCCTGCTGCGCGATCGAGATGATGGCCACGGCCGCGTCCCGCTACGACTGGGACCGCCTGGGCGTCATCCCCCGAGCCTCGCCCCGGCAGAGCGACCTCATGATCGTCGCGGGCACCGTCAACGCCAAGATGGCGCTCGTCGTCAAGAAGCTCTACGAGCAGATGCCCGATCCCAAGTACGTGCTGGCGATGGGCGTCTGCGTCATCGGAGGCGGCCCCTATTACAAGTGGGGCTACAGCGTGGTCAAGGGCGTGGACAAGGTGGTCCCCGTGGACATCTACGTCCCCGGCTGTCCGCCGCGGCCCGAGGCGCTGCTCGACGGCCTGATCAAGCTCCAGAAGAAGATCCACGCGCAGACGCTGGCCAAGAACCCCGAAGTCGACCAGCGCGCGTACTCGGTGACGCCCGCGACGCCGGACCGCGTCGGGGCGTACTCCCAGGTCAAGCCCCTGAACTAGAAGGACCCCTTCGAATGGCCGCGGTCGCGAAGCCCCTCGAAACCCAGGACATGCTGCTGAACATGGGGCCGCAGCACCCCTCCACGCACGGCGTGCTGCGCCTGGTCATCCGGACCGACGGCGAGATGGTCAGCGAGGTGACGCCGGTCGTCGGCTACCTGCACCGCTGCGCCGAGAAGATCGGCGAGAACCTGCGCTACGAGCAGTTCGTCCCCTATACGGACCGGATGGACTACCTCTCGTCGATGAGCGACAACCTGGCGTTCTGCCTGGCGGTCGAGAAGCTGCTCACGATCGAGATCCCGCCGCGCGCCCAGGCCATCCGCGTCGTGATGGCGGAACTGAACCGCGTCGCTTCGCACCTGCTGGCCTTCGGGACCTACGGCCTCGACATCGGCGCGTTCACCCCGTTCCTCTACGCGTTCCGCGAGCGCGAGCTCATCCTCAACATGTTCGAGCATGTCTGCGGGGCGAGGCTGACCTACAACTACGTCAAGGTCGGCGGCGTCATGAAGGACGTCGACAAGAAGTTCTGGGAGATGGTCACGAACTTCATCAACCAGTTCGACGACCGGATCAAGGACTACAACGAGCTGCTGAGCGGCAATTCGATCTTTCTGACGCGGACCAAGGGGCTCGGCGTCATCAGTCCGGCGGCGGCCCTCGACTGGGGCCTGACGGGCCCGAACCTCCGGGCCTCGGGGATCAACTACGACGTCCGCAAGGCCATGCCGTACTCGGGGTACGAGAAGTACCAGTTCAACGTGCCGCTGGGCTCCGACAAGGTCGGTGTCGTCGGCGACTGCTGGAACCGGTACTGGCTGCGCATCGAGGAGATGATCGAGTCCTGCAAGATCATCACGCAGATCCGGGACAACTTCCCGGCGGGCAAGTTCGCGGCCGACATCCGCAAGATCAAGCCCGCGGTCGGCGAGGCCTATACCGCGATTGAAAACCCGCGCGGCGAACTGGGGTTCTACATCGTGAGCGACGGTTCGGAGATCCCGACGCGCTGCAAGGTGCGGGCGCCGAGCTTCGTCAACCTCGCGATCATGTCCGAGATCGGGAAGAACAACCTCATCGCCGACTTGATCGCGATCCTCGGCTCGATCGACATCGTCCTCGGCGAAATCGACCGCTAGGAGCCGACACCAGGACACAAAGACGCCCAGGCCAGAGGCACCAAGAACCCCAAGGACACAATGAATCCGGAGAAGGGCTATTTGGGGAGGGCACGCCAGATCGGCCCGAGCATGGACCAGCGCTCGCCGGTCCAGTAGAAAAGGTGGAACTTCATCCCGTACTTCTCGCCCGGCTTGACGTTCGTCACTTCGTAATAGGTCATACCGGGGCGGAGGACCGCGTCGGCCAGCTTCTTCGCGCCGCCGGGGAACTGCGCGAACGCGACCGATCCCTTCTCGTACTTCTGGAGATCCTCGGTCGTCGAGGCGTAGACCTGGACCTCGGTCGCGGCGGGGTCGGAGGTGAAGAGCTTCGTGCGGGCGGCGGGATCCGCCGGCAGCATTTTGGCGTAGAAGTCCATCGCCTGCTTGAGGAATGCGGGGTCGACGTCGTCCTTCAGGCCCTTCTTCGCCGTGGCTTCATCCGGAAGCACGGAGTTCGTAAGCGCGAGGGCCGTCGCGGTGTCGCCGGCCGTCAGCGCGGCATGGAGCTTCTCGGCAAACTGCTTGAGGTTGAGGGTCGTGTTTTCGTGCTGGAACGGCGCGGGGTCCTGCAGGGCGAGGGCGAGGGCGAGGGCGAGCACGGTCAGCATGGAGTCCTCCCTTTTTCTTCGCTGAAAAGATACCGTTCCCATGCTTGATCCGAAGCATAAATCGGCGTACTCTGAAGCCATGAGACGCGCGGCGATCCTCTTCCTGCTTCTGGGCTCCTGCGCGCGTCCCCAGCATCCCAATCCTTACGTGCCCCCGGAGACGCAGTATTCGACGGGATCGACCCTCCTGGCGGCGGGCGGGATGATGGCGGCCGCGGTCGGCTCGTCGTTCGTCCAGGACCCGTCGGCGTCGAAGACGATGAAGGCGGCCGGGACCGCGGCCCTGGCCGCGGGGACGGGGATGATGCTCGCCTCGCTGATCGACGCGGTCGAGGTGCAGAAGGAGCGGGAGAAGTTCATGAACCTGACCCGGGCCTTCTACCGGCAGTATTACGGCGGTCCCTCCCCCGAGACGGAGGACCACCCGCTCCCGCCTCCGATCCCGGAGCTGCCGTTCACGTTCAGGGACGAGGAACCTTCGGAAGACGAACCCTGAGCTGCGTGAACACCGGCATGAAGAACACCCGCGTCCTCGTCGCGCTCGCGTCTCTGCTCGCGGCGGGCTGCTCCACGAGCCTGGCCGCACCCCCCAGCCTGTATCCCCCGGGCGCGGAGCCGTTCAAGGACGTGCCGCCGTCCCACCGGAACAACCAGGTCCCGATGATCTACGTCACCGACCGGCTGCCGGAATCGGACAGCGCCACGGGCACCAATTACGGCTACCGTCGCTCCCGGTCGCTGGGCTTCGGCGAAGTCACGGCCCAGTACGGCGTGGGCCCGCTGCCCTGGGAGGTGTTCTCGGCCGAGAGCCTGAAGGAGAAGCGCGAGGTCGACCTCTCGCTGCAGATCACGAAGGCGAGCGAGGTGGGCCGCTTCCAGGAGAGCCCGGGCCTCGCGGTCCAGGTGGGGCTGAGCTACGTCGAGCGGAAGGACACGACGCTCGACAACGCCGCAAAGGAGAAGTTCCTGAAGCTGCTCAAGGACGCGCTGTCGCGCGGGACGCGGCGGGACGTCTACGTCTTCATCCCCGGCTACTTCGACACCTTCGAGCAGTCGGCGATGACGCTGGCGGGGCTCTGGCACTTCCTGGGCCGCGACGGGGTGGCGATCCTCTACAGCTGGCCGGGGGGCTCCGGCGGCATGAGCGGCTACGGGTATTCGCGCGAGAGCGCCGACTTCACTCAGTTCCACCTCCGCGAGTTCCTCCGGCTGCTCGGCTCCAGCCCCGACCTGGACCGTGTGCACCTGATCGGGCACGCCCGCGGCGGCGACCTGATCCTGAACGTGCTGCGGGAGTTGCTGCTTTCGAACAACAGTGACGTGATTCGGGCGCAGAAGGAGCTCAAGCTGGACACGGCGGTGCTGGCGGCGCCGGACTTCGACATCGACTCGATCGGCCAGCGCCTGTCGGGCGACCGGCTGCGCTTCGTCCCGCGCCGGATGGTGATCTACACGGGGCAGGGCGACGGCGCGGGCGGCACGTCGGGCTGGCTCCTGGGCAGCGTCACGCGCCTGGGCGACATGAAGGAGACGGAGTTTCCGCCGGGGGTTCCCGAATCGGCTCTGAAAGGTCCGCAGCTCCAAATCATCCAGTGCCAGGTGAAGCTCACGGGGACCTACGACGCCTACGCCACGCATCCGGGGGTGGTGTCCGACCTCATCCTCGTGCTGCGGGACCATAAGGACCCGGGCGCCGAGAACGGCCGCCCGCTAGGCCGCCAGCAGAACATGTTCTGGACCATCACGGACGACTATCTGCGGAAGACTCCGCCCGCACCGGCGCCGCCCCCGCCGTCGAATCCGCCGAAGTAGCCCTCAGGGTCTCGCCGGCTCGGTCGATCCTGGGAGCCCGTTGCTGAAGAAGTCCGCCGCTTCCTGGGTCGAGTGCTTCCAGGCGGCCGGAAGCTCATCCTCGAGGAAGATGGCCTTGACGGGGCAGGCGGATTGGCACGCGCCGCAATCGATGCACTCATCGGCCTTGATATAGAGCTGCCGCTCGCCTTCATAGATGCAATCAATTGGGCACACCGGCAGGCAGGCCTTGTCCTTCACCCCCACGCAGAGTCCGCTGATGACGGTCGTCATATCCTTGCCCTCCGGCAGGGGTGACGCAATCCGCAGGCCGGGCCGAAACGCGGAATCCGTGCGGGTCTCGGGCGGTTAGAAGGGTGAACGCACCGAAACCCCGGTGGGGCAGCGAAACCATGGTGCAGGAAACGGTCGGCAAAGGAGTGGGCGAGAGCGCGGCGTGGAACCAGGTGTTGCGCGACGCCGCCCTGGTCGCCCCAACGGATGCCACGGTGCTGGTCAGCGGGGAAACCGGCAGCGGCAAGGAGCGTATCGCCCGGGCCATTCATTCGGGCTCTCGACGTCGGAGCGGCCCCTTTGTCGCCGTGAATTGCGGATTGCTGTCGGGCGATCTGGTCGCCAGCGAGCTTTTCGGCCACGAGAAGGGGGCTTTTACCGGCGCCGTCCAGCAGAAGCTGGGCCGCGTGGAGCGGGCCGCGGGCGGCACCCTGTTCCTGGACGAGATTGGCGAGCTTCCCGTGGACCTCCAAGTCGGCCTTCTGCGCCTGCTTCAGGAGAGGGAGTTTGAGCGCATCGGCGGGACGGAGACGCTGACCGCCGACGTCCGTGTCGTCGCCGCCACGAACCGTGACCTGACGCGGCTCCGCTCAGAGGGCCGCTTCCGTGACGATCTGTATTTCCGTCTCAATGTCTTTCCGCTCCGGGTCCCGCCGCTTCGTGAGCGGCGCGAAGACGTGATCCCCCTGCTGAGACACTTTGTCGAGCGCTTTTCCCGAAAGGTGGGGAAGCAGTTCTCCGTTATCGACCGGCAGTCGATGCTGCGCTGCGAGGAGTATCCCTGGCCGGGAAACGTGCGGGAACTCGAGAATCTCGTGGAGCGCTCGGTGATCCTGTGTCCCGAACCCGTCTTCTTCCTGAACCCGTTCGCGCAGGTGGAGGCGGCTGCCCCCGGGTCGGCGCACACCACCCTGCAGGCGCTGGTCCGGGGCCATATCGTCCGAGCGCTCAAGCTGTGCGAGGGAAGAATTTACGGTTCCGAGGGCGCCGCCCGGCTCCTGGGGCTAAAGCCGTCCACCCTTCAATCCAAGATCAAGCGTCTCGGAATCGACCGGGAGCGGCTCTGACCGTTATGGACGGGATCCCTCCCCGGTTTTAGAATCGAGGCACCATGTCCGATCACGAAGTCCTGGACGTCGACGTCCTCTTCGTCGGAGCCGGCCCGGCGGGGCTCGGCGGAGCGATCAAGCTGGCCCAACTGGCGAAAGCGGCCGGCAAGACGCTGAACATCACCGTGATCGACAAGGCCAAGGAAGTGGGCGCCCACACCTGCTCGGGCGCCGTCATGGACCCGAAATCGCTCCGCGAGCTCCTCCCCGACTTCGAGGCGCAGGGCGCCCCGATCGAGTCCCCGGTCGAAGAAGACTACATGTACTTCATGACGAAGGAGGAGGCGGTCCAGGTTCCGTTCCTCCCGCCGTCCCTGCGGCAGCACGGAAACCTGATCATCTCCCTCAGCCAGATGGTCCGCTGGCTCGGCAGGCAGGCCGAGGCGCTCGGCATCAATGTCTTCCCGGGCTTTCCGGCCGTCGACGTCCTTATCGAGAAGGGCGCCGTCGTCGGCGTCCGCACCGGCGACAAGGGCGTCGACAAGCACGGGCAGAAGAAGGCGAACTACGAGCCCGGCGTCGACATCCAGGCGAAGGTCACCGTCGTCAACGAGGGCCCGCGCGGCTCGCTGACGCGAATCCTGACCGACCGGTTCCATCTGGCCGACGGGCGCGCCCCGCAGGTTTATGCGACGGGCGTCAAGGAGATCTGGGAGATGCCGCCCGGCAGCGTGCCGAAGGGCCGCGTCGTCCACACCATGAACTGGCCGCTGCCGCACAGCACCTTCGGCGGCGCGTTCATCTACAGCATGTCGAAGGACCGCTACGACCTGGGCTTCGTCACCGGCCTCGACTACCACGACCCGTTCACCGATCCGCACCGCAACCTCCAGCTCTTCAAGACCCACCCGAAGATCCGGGCGATGCTCGACCACGGCAAGATGATCGAGTACGGGGGCAAAACGATCCCCGAGGGCGGCTGGGACGCAGTGCCGAAGCTGCAGATGCCCGGGGCGCTGCTCGCGGGCGATTCCGCGAGCTTCCTCGACGCGCAGCGGCTGAAGGGCGTCCACCTGGCGCTCAAGAGCGGCATGCTCGCCGCCGAGACGGCTTATGAGGCGCTGGAGAAGGGAGATAGCAGCGAAGCGACTCTGTCCGCCTACACGCAGCGGGTGGAATCGAGCTTCATCAAGACCGAGCTCTGGAAGTCGCGCAATTTCAAGAAGGGCTTCATGTTCGGCCTCAGCGGCGGGGCGGTCGGAGCCGCCGCCGGGGAATTCACCAACGGCTGGACCCCCTTCCAGTTCGTCGAGGTTCCGGCGGGGCATACGGAAATGCGGTCCATCGCGAAGGTGCATGGCGACCCGGACGCCGCGCCCCCCAAGGTCGCCTTCGACGACAAGCTGACGTTCTCGAAGCTGTCGGACCTGTTCACGTCGGGCACGATGCACGACGAGGACCAGGCCTGTCACCTGCACGTGCTGGATCCCAAGATCTGCGTGGACCGCTGCGTGAAGGAGTTCGGCAACCCCTGCCAGCACTTCTGCCCGGCAGCGGTCTACGAGTGGCTGGGGAAGGACAAGGACAATCCCGGCCACCTGCAGATCAACTTCTCGAACTGCGTGCACTGCAAAACCTGCGACATCATGGACCCCTATGACATCATCCGCTGGGTCCCGCCCGAAGGCGGCGGCGGCCCTTCGTATCGAAACCTATGATCGATGGGGACCCGGTTCCCCGCAGGGTGCTGCTGTGGTGGCTGGCGGTCGCCGTCATTCTCTCCTCGACGGCTCTGCTGACCACCCTCGTGCCGACCCAGGATTGCCTGAGCTGCAGGCTCCACGAGCAGCAGACCGGAACGGTGGAGCGCAGCTTCGTCCTGACGACCCAGGGCTGCGTCGGAATGGGGTGGACGGGATGTCCGGACTGCCGGGGCCGGACGAAAGTCCCGCTGGCCACCTATCTGCGGCGGAAGTGGTCGCAAGGCTGAGGCCGTCAATACTTCTTTGTGACTTCATCTCTTTGTGTTGAATTACTCCCATGACTACGTTCAAGAACTTCATCGGCGGCAAATGGGTCCCCTCTAAGACCGGGAAAACGTTCCCCAACAGGAACCCCGCGGATCAGCGGGAGATCATCGGCGAATTCCCGGCCAGCGATGCGCGCGACGTCCACCAGGCGGTCGCCGCTGCCAAAGAGGCCTTCGACGGCTGGAGAAGGACGCCGGCCCCGAAACGCGGCGAGCTGATCCTCAAGGTCGGCGACATCCTCACGCGCCGCAAGGAGGAGATCGCCAAGGCGATGACCCGCGAGATGGGGAAAGTCCTGAAGGAGACCCGCGGCGACGTCCAGGAGGGCATCGACACGGCGGTCGTCCACGGCAGCGAAGGTCGCCGCCTGCACGGGTTCTCGGCCCCGAGCGAGCTGCCCCATAAGGTCGGCTGGACCGTCCGCGCCCCGATCGGGGTCGCGGGCCTCATCACCCCCTGGAACTTCCCGCTGGCAATCCCGACCTGGAAGTCGTTCCCGGCTCTCGTCGCGGGCAACACCATCGTCCTGAAGCCCGCCAGCGATACCCCCCACTCCAGCCATCTGCTCGTCGAGGCCTTCGAGGAGGCTGGCGTGCCGTCCGGCGTCGTCAACCTGGTCCACGGCAGCGGCAGCGTCGCCGGGAACGCGATCGTCGAGCACCCGGACGTCCGCATCATCAGCTTCACGGGGTCGACGGCCGTCGGTCGCCAGATCAGCGCCACGGCGGGGAAGGCGCTCAAGCGCGTCTCCCTCGAGCTGGGCGGGAAGAACGCGCAGATCGTGATGGACGACGCCGACCTGGAACTCGCGGTGGACGGCGTCCTCTGGGGCGCCTTCGGGACGACGGGCCAGCGCTGCACGGCCACGTCGCGTCTGATCCTCCACAAGCCGATCCACGACGAGTTCGTGCGGCGACTGATCGGCCGCGCGGCAACGCTGAAGATCGGATCGGGGCTGGACCCGGGCACCGACGTCGGCCCGCTCATCAACCCGTCCCGGGTGGAAGCCGTCGACGACTACGTCGAGATCGGGAAGAAGGAAGGCGAGCTCATCCTCGGCGGGGAGCCGCTGCGCGACGGCAAGCTCAAGCACGGCTGCTTCTACGCGCCGACGGTGTTCGACGGCGTGGCTCCGACGGCCCGGATCGCTCGGGAGGAGATCTTCGGGCCGGTGCTGTCGATCCTGACCGTGAAAGACCTTGACGAGGCCGTGCGCTGTTTGAATGATACCGCCTACGGTCTTTCCAGCTCCATCTATACCCGGGACGTCAATAACGCCTTCACCGCGATGCAGGAGCTCGAGACGGGCATCGTGTACGTGAACGCCCCCACGATCGGCGCCGAATGTCATTATCCGTTCGGCGGGACGAAGGACACGGGGAACGGCCACCGGGAGGGCGGGACGCATCCCGTCTACGACGTGTTCACGGAGTGGAAGACGATCTACGTGGACTACAGCGGTCGGTTGCAGAAGGCTCAGATAGACAACCGGAAGAGCGAATGAAGATCGGAATCCCGAAGGAGACGGCCCCCGGCGAGCGGCGCGTCGCGCTGATCCCGGAGACCGTCAAGAAGCTGGCGGCGAAGAAGATCGAGACCGTTGTCGAGACCGGCGCCGGCGCGGCGTCCTCGTTCTCCGACGACGAGTATAAGGCCGCCGGTGCGCAGATCGCCTCCTCCCTGGACGAACTGGTCTCCCAGGCCGAGGTGATCGTCAAGATCGTCCGCCCGTCCGACGCCGAGATGGCGAAACTGAAGGACGGGTCCTGCGTGATCTCGCTGCAGTATCCGCTGTCGAGCCCCGACTTCGTCAAGGCCGCGCTGGCCAAGAAGTTGATGACGATCGCCCTCGACATGATCCCGCGCACGACGATCGCCCAGGCGATGGACGTCCTCAGCTCGCAGGCGAACCTCGCGGGATACTGGGCCGTCGTCGCCGCCGCCACGAAACTTCCGAAGATCTTCCCCATGCTGATGACCGCCGCGGGCACGATCACGCCGTCGCGCGTCCTCATCATGGGCACCGGCGTCGCCGGCCTGCAGGCGATCGGCACGGCGAAACGCCTGGGCGCCATCGTCGAGGCGACCGACGTCCGTCCCGAGACGAAGGAACAGGTCGAGTCGCTCGGAGGAAAGTTCCTCCAGGTGCAGGGCGTGGAGTACAAGCAGGGCCTCGGGGGCTACGCCGTCGAGCAGTCCGACGAGTACAAGAAGGCCCAGGCCGCGATGATCTCCGCCGCGATCGCGAAGGCCGACGTCGTCGTCACCACGGCCCTCATCCCCGGCCGCAAGGCGCCGGTCCTGGTGACGGAGGAGCAGGTGAAGTCGATGCGGCCCGGGTCGGTCATCGTCGACCTCGCCGCCGAGCAGGGCGGCAACGTCGCCGGATCGGAGCCCGGAAAAGACGTGGTCAAGAACGGGGTGACGATCATCGGAGGCCTCTCGGTGCCGAGCAACGTGGCCTTTCACGCCAGCCAGGCTTTCTCGCGCAACATCGAGAAGCTGCTGCTGCATCTGACGTCCGACGGCGCCTGGAAGGACCTCGACAAGGACGACATCCCCAAGGGCTGCGTGATCACGAGAAACGGGGAGATCGTCCAGGCGAAGTGCAAGGAGACGATCAAGTGACCATCGACCATATCCTGGCGGGTTTGTACGTATTCTCGCTGGCGGCTTTCCTGGGGTACCAGATCATCTCGAAGGTGCCCCAGCTCCTGCACACGCCGCTCATGGCGTTCACGAACGCGATCTCGGGCGTCTCGGTGGTCGCCTCGATCCTGATCGCAGGACGGAAGTCGGACACGCTGCTGATCCCCATCCTCGGTGCGATTGCGGTGGCGTCCGCGACGATCAACGTCGTGGGCGGCTTCGTCATCACCGACCGCATGCTGAAGATGTTCAAGAAGAAGGGGGCCGCCAAGTGAGCGGTCTTCTGGCATCGATCGGGGAGGACGGTGCGGCCGGGGGCATGGAAGGCCGGGTCGTCGTCTATCGTCTCGCGCTGTTCGTCGCCTCGCTGCTGTTCCTCGTCGGCCTCCGGATGCTCACCAATCCGGAGACCGCGCGCCGCGGCATGCAGATGGCGGTCGTCGGCATGGCGCTCGGCATCCTCGGCACGCTCGTCCATCGCGACATCATCCACTACGGGTGGATCATCGGCGGGCTGGTGGTCGGCACCGTGGTCGGGGTCCCGATGGGCCTGCTGATCCCCATGACGAAGATGCCGGAGCGGATCGCGCTCTCGCACGCGGGCGGCGGCCTGGCCGTCGCGCTGGTCGGCATCGCGGAGTTTGTCGGGGGCCACGTCCACGGCCGCTTTGCCATGGGCGCGATCTCCTTCGAAGTCCTGATGGGCGCGATCACGTTCACCGGATCGCTGATGGCCTTCGGCAAGCTGGCGGAAATCCTGCCCGGCAAGCCCATGACGTTCCGCGGACAGAACGCGGCCAACTTCCTGCTGCTGGCGGGGGCCGTGGCGGGCATGGCGGTGATGGTGGTCAACCCCGCCCTGTCGCCCGTCTTCTTCGCGCTGGTCGCCGTGTCCCTCCTCCTCGGCGTGCTTCTGGTGCTGCCGATCGGCGGCGCGGACATGCCGGTCGTGATCTGCCTGCTGAACTCGTATGCGGGCCTGGCGGCGTCGGCCTCCGGCCTCGCGCTGGACAACAACGTCCTCATCATCTGCGGCGCGCTGGACGGCGGCTCGGGCCTGATCCTCGCGCTGATCATGTCCAAGGCGATGAACCGCTCGTTCTCGAACGTGCTCTTCGGCGCGTTCGGCAGCGACGCGGCCGCGGCGGGCGGCGCCGCCGGCGGGAAAAGCGGCAGCGTCCGGGAGGGGACTCCGGAGGACGCGGCCGAGCTGCTCAAGATCTCGCAAAACGTCATCATCGTTCCGGGCTACGGCATGGCCGTGGCGCAGGCCCAGCATGCCACGCGCGACCTGGCCTCCGCGATCCAGGCCGCCGGGGCTTCCGTGAAGTACGCGATCCATCCGGTCGCGGGCCGCATGCCGGGGCATATGAACGTCCTGCTGGCCGAGGCGAACGTGCCCTACGACCAGCTTTATGAGCTCGACGCCATCAACGACGAATTCGAGCGCACCGACGTGGCCGTCGTGGTCGGCGCGAACGACGTGGTCAATCCCGCGGCGAAGACGTCGCCCGGCAGCCCGATCTTCGGGATGCCCATTCTGAACGTCGACAAGGCCAAGGCCGTCATCGTCCTCAAGCGCTCGATGAAGCCCGGCTTCGCGGGCATCGACAACGACCTCTTCATCCTGCCGCAGACCATGATGGTGTTCGGCGACGCGAAAGCGACGCTGGGCAAAATCACCGCGGCGATGAAAGGCGGCGGCCACTAGCGTCGCCGGTAGAAGAGGGCCTGGGATGTCCATCCGCGGACGGTCGCTTTTCGGAGCTCTCGCGCTCTTCGGCGGTCTGCTGCTCGTGACCGGCGCCGGCGTGTTCAAGAGCAGCGCCCGGATCGACTTCGAGCGCGCGGTCAAAAGGGGCGACCCGGGCGTCCAGCCGGATCTGCCGCCGTCCACCACGATGCCGAACATCCTCATCGTCGTCGGCGTGCTTGCCGCCGCCGCCGGACTGGGGATGGTCGGCTTTGCCGCCCGGGACATGGTCGCGGAGATCGGGTCCGCGGAATCCTCAGCGGAGCAGGCGATGCAGCGCGCGCTGAACGAGAAACGCATCCCCCCGCCGAAACCGCCGACCTGAGTTCGGAAACTCTGCTAGAATGCCATCATCATGATGAACCTCTATCTCAACGGTGAATTCCTTCCCCTCGATCAGGGCCGCATCTCCGTCGAAGACCGCGGCTTCCAGTTCGGGGACGGCGTCTACGAAGTCGTCCGCGTCTATCGGGGCAAGCCGTTCCGGCTCGAGAAGCACCTGGCAAGGCTGGAGCAGAGCGTGAAGGGCGTCGAGATCCTCATGCCGGAGCCGGTCGCCAAGGTCTCCGAGGTCTGCCGCACCCTCGTGAAGGGCCTCGAGGAAGGGCAGATCTATCTGCAGGTCACCCGCGGATCCGCGCCGCGCGTGCATGCTTTCCCCCAGGATCTCCGTCCTACATTTGTGGCCTACGTGAGACCCGTCACGCCGCATGCCCCCGACCGCGTGTATGCGCTCAAGACGGTGGTCGACGACCGCTGGGGCCGCTGCAACCTCAAGACCATCTGTCTGCTCCCCAACATCCTCGGCAAGCAGCGCGCGATCGAGGCCAAGTGCGACGAGGGCCTCTTCGTGCGCGACGGGATCGTCACCGAGGGGACGTCGTCCAACGCGTTCTTCGTCCGGGACGGCGCGCTGCTGACGCATCCCTCGGATAACCGCATCCTGAACGGCGTGACGCGGGAGGCGGTGCTGGAGATCGCCCGCCAGCTGGGCGTCCGCGTGCGCTTCCAGGGCGTGACGATCGTCGATGCGACGGCCTCCCAGGAGGCGTTCGTCACCGGCACACTGACGGAGATCATGCCCGCGGTCTCGATCGACGGCAAGCCCGTCGGCTCGGGGAAGGTGGGCCCCGTCACTCTGAAGCTGAAGAATGCCTTCCGGGAGTTGACGGCGAAGGAATGCGGATAGGGATCGCGGTCGTCCTCGTTCTGCTCGCCGCCTGCCAGGAGGCGGAGGTTGGGCAGTCGTCGATCGACCTGACGGTCCCCCAGATCCTGCAGCAGGACCATATCCCCTCCGCGGTGATCGTGGCCGGCGACGTGGACCGCGTGACCTATGCCAAGGCCTTCGGCGATGCCCGGCTCGACACCATCTACGATCTGGCGTCGTGCACGAAAGTGGTGGCGACGACGACGGCCATCATGAAGCTGTCGGAGGAGGGCCTGCTGTCGCTCGACGACCCGATCGGGAAATACCTGAAGCCGTTCGAGAGCCGGCACATCACGATCCGGGAGTGCCTGCATCACTGCTCGGGGCTGCCGGCGTACCTGACGCCGAAGAGCCGGACGAGCGACGGCATCCTCTCGGAGATCGCCGGCCTGCGGAAGGCCGGATCCGGATACATCTACAGCTGCCTGAACATGATCTCGCTCGCGCGGATCGTCGAGAACGTGACGCGGATGCCCCTGGCGGAATACCTGCAGGCCACGGTGTTCGGGCCGCTGGGGATGAAGGATACGGGGTTCGCGCCGCCCGCCGCCCGCTGCGCCCCGACGTCGCCGGACCTGAAGGGCGTCGTTCATGATCCGCTGGCCCGCGCCTATGCCTCGCCGGAGCACCAGTCGGGCAACGCCGGTCTCTTCTCGACCGGCGCGGATCTGGCGATCTTCTGCCAGGCGCTGCTGCAGGGCCGGATCCTCAGGACGGAGACCGTGGCGGCGATGTTCGAGCCCGACGAGCACACTCGCGGTCTCGGGTGGGACGTGTTCGACGATCCCCCTTACAAGCCGGGCGTCGGCCACACGGGGTTCACGGGCACGCTGATCTGGATGGAGCCGGCCACCGGCCGCTTCGCCATCGTCCTGAGCAACCGCGTCCTGAGCGGCGAGCAGACCAACGTCTCCCGCCTCCGCAAGGAAGTGCTGGCGGCGCTGAACACGCGCGCCAGCCACGGCCAGTAAGCTGCAATAAGCGACGCCGAGTCACTTCCTGCAAACACGCGCTATACTTCCGTCGTGCCCGAACTTGCCGGCGGCTCCTTCGAGACGAGCCGCCATCTGATGGACTCCGCGGCCCGTCTCTCCATCAAGAACCAGGTCCTGGAACGCCTCCTCTGCCTCTTCAGCGGGCCCCCGGATCCCGTCCGGCTCCAGAACGACATCCTCGATGTCGCCATGGTCGCCCTCCCATGCGAGGCGTCCTCGGTCTTCCGCACGGACCGGAAGGGGAATCTGACCCTGGTGGCGGCGCGCGGCCGGATCGCGGAGAAGGTCCTCGGCCTCAAGCTGAAGAAGGGACAGGGCATCGCCGGGGCCTGCGCGCAGGACGCGCGGGCGCTGCCGGTGAGCGATGTGGCCCAAGATCCGCGGCACGCGGAGTCGATCACGAAGGCGCTGGGCTTCGAGACGCGGTCCCTCCTGGCGGTCCCCATGGTGCACGACGGGCGCGTGCTGGGCGTCATCGAGCTGGTGAACAAGCTGGGCAGCAACGAATTCCAGCGCCACGAGGTGGAGCTGGTCGAGCGCGTCGGGCGCACGGCGGGGGATCTCCTCATCCGGACCGTGGAGAAGAAGGGATGATCGACATCGACGCGATCCTCAAGGAGCTGGTGAGCCGTCGCGGCTCGGACCTGCACCTCAAGGTCGGGCGGCCGCCGCTCATGCGGATCTCCAGCGACCTGCTCCCGAGCGAATTTCCCCCGCTCAGCGAGTCCGATATGCAGGAGGTTTTGAAGAAGATCCTGGGCCAGGAAGGATGGGGAAGGCTCCTCGCCGAGTTCGAGCTGGACGCCTCCTATGAGATCCAGGACGTCGCGCGCTTCCGCCTGAACGCCTTCAAGGAGCGCGGTCAGTTCGGCGCGGCGATGCGCGTCATCCCGCTGGTGACGCCGACCATCGACGGGATGGGCCTGCCGGCCGTGCTGAAGGACATCTGCCAGGCGCCGCAGGGGATGGTGCTGGTCACGGGACCGACCGGCAGCGGCAAGTCCACGACGCTGGCGGCGATGATCACGCACGTCAACGACACGCAGCCGCTTCACATCGTGACGATCGAGGACCCGATCGAGTTCATCTATACGGACCGGATGTGCACGGTGCGGCAGCGCCAGCTGGGCAGCGACGTGAAGTCGCTCGCGGAGGCGCTGCGCCGGGTCCTGCGGCAGGACCCCGACGTGATCCTGATGGGCGAGATGCGCGACCCGGAGACGATCGAGCTGGCGATGCACGCCGCCGAGACCGGCCACCTGGTCTTCTCGACCCTGCACACAAACGACGCGAAGCAGACCATCGACCGCATCATCGACGCGTTCCCGTCCGACGCGCACGGCCAGGTGCGGGCGCAGCTGGCGCTGTCCCTGCAGGCGGTGGTGAGCCAGCGGCTGGTGCGCCGGGCGGACAACAACGGGCGCGTGGCCGCCATGGAGATCCTGATCAACTCCCCCCAGATCCGGGACCTCATCCTCGAGGGGAAGACGCAGGCGATCGAGAAGGCGATGGCGGCGTCGGGCGACTATTACCGCATGCAGACGTTCAATCAGTCGCTCGCGAAGCTGACGCTCGACAAGGTCATCTCCGAAGCCGAGGCGACGGCGGCGTCGACGAGCCCGAACGACCTCAAGTTGCTGCTGAAGGGGTTCACGGGAGGCGGGATCAACTCCGGCGGGAAACAGACACAATCGGAAACCAAACCGGCGATGAAGATCTCCCGGACGTTCTAGCGGTATACTTCCCCCGTGGACCTTTCCGGACTGAAGTTCACGTCGTCGTCGACCTACACCATCGTCGGCGAGATCGGGCGCGGCGGCATGGGCATCGTGCTGCTGGCCGAGAAGAACAGCGAGGGCGTGGCCGACCTCGTCGCGCTGAAGACGATCCGGACCAAATCGACCGATCACGAGGCGCGCCTCAAGCAGGAGGCGAACATCGCGACCGGCCTGCGCCACGAGAACATCGTCAAGACCTACGGCCTGGAGGCCATCCCGTACGGCCAGCTGCCGCCCGAGTTCCTGCAGGAGTTCGACAAGCTGTCCTTCGAGGACGCGAAACGCCATACGGCGATGCGCGGCCAGGTGCCGGGCGGGCGCTTTGCGGACGTCCGCACGAAGCTCCGGCTCGCTCCGCAGGCGACGAACGAGCAGAAGCTGATGCTGATGGTGATGGACTATATCGAGGGGACGGACGTCCGCACCTTCCAGAACGAGCATTACAAGCGCGACCTCCTGATGCCGGTGCCGCTGGCAGGCTTCGTCGTC
>DASQOM010000295.1:0-17174 GCA_035644495.1 Planctomycetota bacterium
TGGAGGTGGCGACGGCGAACCTGGTCGAGCTCCGCGTCTATGGCCGGCGGACCCGCATCACCACGCTCGGCGTGATGCTGTCGGCCCTGTTCTGGAGCTGGCTCTGGGGCGTGGTCGGCCTGATCCTCGCCACCCCGATGACCGCCTCGCTCGCCGTCTTCGGCGCGCGCGTCCCCGGGTTGCGCTGGCTTCATCTTCTCATCGCCGTTGAGCCGGTCGGGGAGCCGCCGGAGGTCGAGCCGACGCCGTAGCCGCAAAGCGCAAACCGCTGCGGGCCCGTCGTTTGTTTCACGCGGACCCCCGTCCTCGACGTGCTTCGCGGGGATGGCGATCCCAGCGCTGCTGCTCAGCGCCGGACGCGGACGATTCCGGTTGCCTCGGGATGCAACTTGCAGGAGTACCGGTACTCCCCCTCCTTCATGAAGGTGAATTCGAAGGAGCCGCCCGACAGGATCACGCCCGAGTCGAACTCGCTCTGATCCTGAGGGATGGCCGGCCGGAGGGTGCCGGAGACGTTGTGGCTTTCCAGATCCATGTTCTTCCAGCTCACCCGATCGCCGACCTGCACGGCCAGATCGTCGGAGTGGAAATTCTTGTCGATCTGGACGACATAGTCGTAAGCAGGGCGGCCCGCATTCCAAGCCGCGCCGGCTCCCAGGATGGCGATGGAACCCAGGATGACGAGCAGGGTTTTCATACAGCACCTCCGATGGCGGAGAAATATACCCCCTCCGCCAAGCGCTCTATGTACGACCCGGGGATCGGTCGGGTTACCCCTCCATAGAGCATTCTGCTTCTCACCTCCCCGCCAATCCCTTGCCGCCCGGGCCGTGGCACGGGACTTGCCGTTCCGTGCCGGGAGAATGGGAGAACATCCAGTGAAAAACCTCCGCTTCGGATTGCTCGGATTCGTGGGCGGCTGCGCGGCCGACGGAAACTCCCCGCGGCGCCTCACCCCTTTCCGCGACGGCCTGGCGGCGCGGGGCATCCTGCAGGACCTCCGCGTGGACGGACGCCGCTACTGCGTCGCGGACACGGGGAAGGGACCCGTCGTGGTGCTGCTCCACGGTTTGGGGGGGTCGATCTATGACTGGCGCCATCTGATGGCGCCGCTCGCGGCGGATCATCGGGTGATCGCGATCGACCTGCTGGGCTCCGGAGAATCGGAGCTGCCGGACGGGGAGGATTACTCCATCGCCGCGCAGGCGCGACGGATCCGCGGCCTGCTCGATGCGATGGGGGTCGATCGGGCGACCCTGATCGGCAACTCGTACGGCGGCGGTATCGCCCTGCGCGTCGCGCAGGACTGGCCCGAGCGGGTCGAGCGCCTCGTGCTGTTGAACTCCGTCTGCTACGCGGAACATATCCCCGCGTACGTCTACTGGGCGCGGGCGCCCTTCGCCGCCTGCATCGCGGAGACCATGCCGCTGGGGAACGCCACGCGGGTCGCGCTGGGCGCCATCAGCAACGCCGACCACACGATCGACATCCTGAGCGAGCCCGAGCTCGACATGTACAACGCCGAGATGCGCAAACCCGGCCGCCGGACGGCGATGATCGGGGTGCTGCGCTCCATCGTCCCGCCGGACACGACGGAGTTCGTCGCCCGGCTGGGCCGCATCGAAGCCCCTGCGCTGCTGATCTGGGGTAAAGGGGATCCGACGGTGCCGGTGGAGCTGGGACGCCGCCTCGAAAAGGACCTGCCGAACGCGAAGCTCGTGGAGATCGAGGCGGGCCACGTCCCGAACCAGGAAAAACCCGAGCTCGTGTTGCCGCTGATCCGGGAATTCCTGGAGGCCGAGGCGGTCCGGTCTACTTCTCGAGGTGAATCTCGGTCGGAGTGACCTTGATCTTGACCTCTCCCTTGGGAGCGTTGACGACGAGCTCCATCCCCGCCTGGGCGCCGGGAATCATCTGGGACACCCAGACGGTCATCGTCCCCTCGGAGTCCTGGAGCTTCACCTTGCCCTGCAGCTTCGCACAGAGGTATTCTGTGTCGCCGACCTTCACCTTCTCGTCCAGCGCGACCGCCGTGACCTCGCCCGTCATGGTCGTCTGCTTGAAGCGCACCTTGAGGGGATACTTGTTCCCTTGGGGCATCCAGTATCGGGTCTCCGTCTCGCCATCCACCCTTTGACCCTTCGCCAGCGAGACCTGGCAGGAGTACTCCTTGCCGTCCACGGTGATGTTTTCCTGGCCGGTGACGGTCCCCGTCCCGGTCTTGTTCAGTCGCGCCGGCAGCTCCTGGCCGTTGGCGGTGCCGGTTTCCTCGATGACGTAGTCGTCGCCATTCTTCTCCTTCAGCGTCATCTTCTGGAGGGTTTCGAAGTTGTTGCCGCCGCTTTCGACGGCGATCCTGTTGGTGAT
Organism: Planctomycetota bacterium; assembly: GCA_035644495.1. GTDB lineage: Bacteria > Planctomycetota > MHYJ01 > MHYJ01 > JACPRB01 > JACQFK01. Next base: position 2,368 of record DASQOM010000295.1, read on the forward strand.
CGACGTGCCGGTCTTGAAGCACAGCCAGGCGTGGTCCGCCGCGGGATACTTCTCCTGGGCCGGACAGCTCAGGAACAGCGCGATCAGCAGGGACATGAGGAGCCTCCGTGGAATCCCCCCAGAGTATGGGGAATCGCGGCGATTCTGTAAACGGTCAGCGCAGGTTGCGGAGCAGGGCTTCCTGGACGGGGCGCAGCAGCAGCGCCTTCAGGACGCCGTCGAGGACGAGGAGCCCCAGGCCCGCGATCCAGCGCGCGCGCCGCGCCGGGGGCGTCGACAGCCCGCGGCCGGTGAGCCGGCCGAGCGACAGCGAGAGGGCCTCGATCGTGACGAAGGCCAGGCCGACCCCACGAACCAGCGACCAGACATGCCAGCCGAGCAGCCCGGCGGTCCCCGGGCTGAGGCTGCCGTGCATGAGCCGCACGCAGCAGTAGTTCATCCAGTCCACTTCGCGGAAGCCCTCGGCGAACGTGATCCAGCCGAGCGATGCGTACGAGTAGAGGATGCCGCCGCCCAGCTGCCCGAGGTGCGCGGGGAGCCACGCCGCGGGCTCGTATTCGGGATCCCAGCCCGTGCGGATCCATTCGAGCTGCCGATGCCAGTACTCCTCCACGCCGGGAAGGATTCCCGCCATCCGGCTCGGTGCCGCATCGACGAGGACCATCACGGCGCTGCTGTGCGCGACGAAGGCCACGAGGGCGAGTGCGACCGCGTCGAGCCCGGCGTCGCGGCGGACGCAGACGTGCGCGATCCGATGTTCCGCCGCCACCAGCGCGAGGGCCTGAACAAGGGGGAGGAGCGCAACTCGCTCTCACGCCGTCTCCACCACGGGACCGACGGCGGCTTCCGCAGCGGGGACTATCTCGCGCAACTCAACGCGGCAAGCTGCCTCAACCTTCTGATCGCGCTCATTTCCGTATCCAACGCTGTTGAGTACCAAAGGCTCTGGGGGAGGAAGGGTCCAGCTGATCGCGTACCGGCGTCGTGGTTCAAGACGCTGTCCACGTTCTCCACGGATGGCGTGGTCTACCTGGGCAAGTACTTCTTCTCACGCGATTCGCGGCCGCTCGGACCGATTCGGCAGGTCGATCCCGCGTAGGGAAGCGGGGAGGAAGATCATGAACGATCCGGCCGGGCCCCAGTGGCAACCGATAGAGCAACTGGATTACGTCCTGGCACTCGTCCGGGGGATGATCGAAGAGCCGGGGGAGCAACGAAGACTCTTTCGAGAGTCGGGCGTCGCCTCTTTAGATCCGGCCACCATTGCTCGCACGAAGCGTGTCGGAGCCGATCGCCTGGACCTGATCGCGATCTTCCGCGAGCAATTGGGGAGGTGGCGAAAGGAGCGGCTGTCCACCCGACCAGGAAAGGAAACTGGACCAGACCCGAACCCTCCTGGACGAGGACGAGGGCCTTTGCCGCGAAATCTTGCGGAGCGTCGGAGTCCACCCACCAACAGACGGGACAGCAGGTGGGAACTGAATCAGACGGGCCGTTCGCATTTCGCCACAATTAAATCCGAGGAAGTGGGAAGACATTGCGGGGGGATGACATTGTCGTCCTCGCGGAAAGTGCTTCCCGCTCTTAAGCGAGAAAATGTAGCGAAACTCCCCCCGAACTCGGAGGGGAAATCAGCCCAGATCCACCCAGAGACCGTACTGGGGATCCGCCTCGCCGCGGTCGATCCGACGTGCGACTTCCTCGATGATCGCAGCGAGCCGCGAGATTTCGCTTGCCCGGACTTTCTTCCCGGGGATGAAGATGACGCCAGGGAGTTGCCGGTTGGGGTTGGCCGCGGCGAAGGCGGTGATCTCGGCCATGAAGTCCGGGTTGTTGAACGTGACGATCACGCGGCCAAGGTCCGCGGCCCGTGCGAAGATCTCCTCATCGCGGAGCGTGGAGAGGGCGGAGCCGGCCACAGCGATCGCGTCCACTCCGCGCTTCAGGAGAGCCTCCGCCAAGCCGGGCGACAGGTGCTCATCGAGGAGGAATTTGGGCACCCGCTATACCTTGACGCGGACAATCTTCACGCCGGAAGGCGGCTCGCCCCAGAACCCGGAAGGCTCCTCGTTCCGGTGCTTCTTCCAGTAGGCCAGCCCCGCCTGAACCTGTTCCGATCGGAGGTGGGGGAAGTGCTTGAGGAGCTTGTCCACGTTCTGGTCGTAATCATCCCACATGTGGTACATCTCCCACACGGAGAGCCCCGTCCCGATGATGAACGGCTGCCGCTCCCCGGCGGGGGACCAGCGGAAGGCGATTCCGGGGAACTCCTGGACCCGGAGGCTCTCGTCAAGCAGTCGCTCGGCGGCGGCGCTCGCGGAGAGTCCGTGTCGGCCGGCGTAGGCCTGGAGGCGCGCAACCGTCTCGGGCCTGAACCGGGCGCTGAAGGGGGCGTCCTTCTTGGTTCTCCTGGGGGCGCGCTTCTGGATCATCCAGGACCTCCGTAGGAAATTGTAAGACATCCGCCTACAACAGTCAAGCCCCGCCGCTCGCGAGGGTAGGGCCGGACGCCCGGGGCTTCCCGGGCGTCCGGTGATCCTCGTGTCGCTACCGACGCGTCGGTGAGAATCCTCGTCTGAGTTTCCTAGCCCGGACCCAGCCAGACCGGATGGTGAGGTACCCCAGGTCCTGGAGGGCCTGCTGGACAGCTTTGCGCCGGAGCCACGCCAGTCGGCGACGATTCTTCGGGGTCTCAAGCTTGAGCGCCTCGACCGCGCAGCCGAGAACCGACCGGAACCTACGTCGCGTGGCGGGACGTACCCGCTTCCTCCGACGCCATAGAGTCTTCGACGCGACGAGCGCTCCCCCTCGGTAGCGGGGGAAGTGGTTGGCTCTCTCGGCGGCTTCCTCGAGATCTTCGTGAGCCCAACGATCGTGGCGTCCGTGTCCAGCGGCAAGAGTGTTGGTGAGCGCCCGCAGGAGTCCGATCCCGGCTTCGCAGGCGCCGTTATATTGCGGCCACGCGCGGGGCGAGCGCAAATGAACGACCCCGAATCGCGCCAAGAGCATGCGAAACCTGGGAGCAATGGAAACATGATCCGTTGTCGCTCTTCATGACCAGGGGCGCGGTGTGGCGCTGGAAGAGTCGGCCGATCGCCCGCGCGACGTCTTCTGCTCCTCCGCGCGCGAGCGCCGTCCACGAGAGCGTCTGACCCGAACCCAAGTCCCTCACGGCGAGCACCGTGCGGCCCCAGCCGTCGACGGGCCGGGGAGGGTGCGCGAGATCTACGGCCCAGACCGACCCCGGCCGTTCCCAGGTGAGCCGGTAAAGGCATGCCTTCCGCCGACGGCGGTGACTCCGGCGGTAGGCAAGGACATCCCGCACGAGAGCCGCCGGAGGTGCCCACGGCATGAGGCCCCGGAGAGGCGGGATCCCGAGGTCGGGGCCGACGCCGCGAAGGACCTCCCCCAGAAACTCCTCCGTGTCGGGGTCGAGCACAAGCAGCGGACGGCCGAGCTTGCGGGTCGCGGCCGAGCCATACCGGAGGCGCGACCGCCAGGTCTGAAGGGTGCGCCGGGTAATCCCCATCTCGCGGGCGATCGCCGCCCAAGACCGACCGGCCTGGCTTTCACGAAGCAGAGGAACTGTCCCATTTCGCCGTTCGCGCGGGCATCGTCGGGAGATTTTGCCAGCGTCTCGAGACTCCCTTTCATCGCCTGGAACTTCGCCTTCGACTCCGACACCTCCCTGGCCCGGAGAGCGGCCCGCTGGAAGAGCAGGATCTGGCCGCCTTTTTTTGCGAGGGCGAGCGCGGCCGCGGACGCTTTGTCGGCAGATTCATACTGGTCGGCGGCGATATAGTCGTCGACCAGCCGGTACATCGGATCGAGAATCATCGCGATCTCGTCGGAAGTCTTTGCGGCCTTGGCGATCGCCGAGAGCGCCGCGAGTTTCAGGGCGGGCGCGTCGACATCGAAGACGCGCGCCGCGCCGTCGACGGCGGCCACCGCGAGCTTCGGGTCACCCGCCTGGACGGCCACGTCCTGCGCCTCCCGGTAGAGGACCCAGGAGCCCGCCGGATCGCCGCTGGTCCTCGCCGCCTGATCGAGCAGGGCCGTCGCGAGCGCCTGCCGGTCCGAGGGAGTCTTCTTCGCGTATTCGGCCTTGAACAGATCGCGGACGGACTTCTCGGCGTCCTTGAGCCTGGCCGCCTCCGGGACGGGCAGCCGGACGAGCAATTCCGCGGCGGGCTTGTCGGACGGCGGAGGGGGGCTCCTTGGGCAGCGAAGGTTCTGCGGGTTTCTCGGGGGCCGGCGCCGCAGGCGACGTCGACGCCGCGGGGCTCGAGATGGCCAGCCTGGCCTCGCGGACCAGCTTCCCCAGCTGCTGGACCGCGCGGATCCGGTCGCCGGCCGCCTTCTTGTTGTCCGCCGATCCGATTTCCTGGACCACCAGATACTTGAATCGGGCCTCCTCGAGTTTGAAGCCGGCCTCCGCGAAGCCCTGCACCGAATTCTTCGAGCGGGAGTCGTCGTACCCGGTCTTCGCTTCCTCGAGCAGCGCGTCCGCGCGTTTGAGGATCGTCTCCACATCCTGAGGAGAAATCTCCTGGGCGGCCACACAGAGCAGCGCCGCGATCGCGCCGAGGGTTCTCATCCTCTAAAACATACAGGAGAGAGCTTCCGGCTGTTACGACATTCGGATTGCCGTCCCGGCGACCCGCCGAATCCGGCCGGACTGTTCTCTTCCCTTGGTGTCTTCGCGTCTTTGTGTTGAAATCTTCCGGGTATGTCCGCCGAGCTTCCCCGCCGCATCGGATTCTGGGGTGGCGCCGCCCTCATGGTCGGCAATATTCTCGGCAGCGGCATCTTCCAGGCGCCCGGCTCCATCGCCGCCGAAACCGGCAGCCCGGCCGTCGCCCTCGCCTTCTGGATCGGGGGCGGCCTCCTCTCCCTCCTCGGCGCCCTCACGTTCGCTGAGCTCGCCGCCTCGATGCCGGCCACCGGCGGCATCTACCTCTATCTCCACGAAGGCCTCGGCCCCCGCGCCGCCTTCACCTTCGGCTGGACCTACCAGCTCCTCATCAAGCCGTTCGCCGGCGCCGCCCTCTCCATCGTCTTCGCCCATCACGTCAATGCGCTGTTCGGAACCCAGGTTCCGGCTCCCGTCCTCGCCTGCGGCCTCATCGTCGTCCTCACCGTCCTGAATACCCTCACCGTCCGCGGCACGACCGGCACCGCCATCGTCCTGACCCTGCTGAAAGCGCTGTCGCTCGCCCTGATCGTCGGACTGGGCCTGAGCCTCGGCAAAGGCTCCGCCGCCAATTTTGCCGCGACGCCGTCGCAGCATCCCCTCTGGATGGGGGCTGCGCCCATGCTCTACGCCGTCCTCTGGACCTACGACGGCTGGGTCGACGTCACCTCCGTCGCCGGAGAAATCCACGACCCCGCTCGCAACCTGCCGCGCATTCTTATCGCCGGCACCGTCGGCGTCATCGCCCTCTACGTCGCCGTCAACGTCGTCTATATCTCCATCGTTCCGCTCCGGGAGATGGAGAATCTCGACACCATCGCGCCCCTCGTCATGGAGCGCCTGCTCGGGAAATCCGGCGCGGTCGCCGTCACGGCGATGATCGTCGTCTCGACCGTCGGCGCCGCCAACGGGGCGATCCTGACCGGCGCCCGCGTGACCTACGCGCAGGCCCGCGACGGCCTCCTCTTCCGCTTCCTCGGCCACGTGCATCCCCGGTTCCTTACCCCCGACGTGTCGCTCTACAGCCAGGCCGTGCTCACCGCGGTGGCCGTCGTCTACCTCCGCCGCTTCAAGGACCTCTCCGAGGGCTACGGGTTCCTGATGGGCATCTTCTACGCGGGCGCCGCCGCCGCCGTGCTGGTCCTGCGTCGACGTCGACCCGACCTCGAGCGTCCCTACAAATGCTGGGGCTATCCGGTCGTGCCCCTCGTCTTCATCCTCGTCTCGCTGGGGATGGCGGCGCTCTATATCGCGCACGACTGGCGGACCACGCTGCCCTGGCTGGCGGTCCTGCTCGTCGGGTTTCCCGCCCACGCGATCTGGACCCGCTCCACGCGCGCGGATAGAATGCCCGGCTCATGACTACGCCGGACTCTGGGCCTCCGCCCGCGACGCCGCCGCAGCCGCCCGCTCCTGCCGCCGTCCCGACACCGGCGACTCCGCTGAAGAAGCGACGCTGGAAGAAGATCCTGCTCCTCAGCGGCGGGATCTTCGCCGGCCTCCTGCTGATCCTTCTGATCATCGGTCCCCCGATCATCGGTTCGGTGGCAAAGTCGAAGATCGCCTCCATCCTCGGCGAGAAGCTCCAGGCCAACGTCACGGTCGGGGATGTCTCCTTCAGCTGGTCGGGCCACGTCCAGATCGACGAGCTCCGCATCCTCCCGAAGGCCTTCGCCGACCCGTTCTTCGAGGTGAAGAAGGTCGACGTCAGGGTCGACGTCGGCGCGGCCATCGGCGGCCGCTATATTGCCGACGTCGAGGTCGTGGCGCCGAAGGTGATCGTCGAGAAGGGTCCCGACGGGAAGTTCAACTACGAGTTCCCGCCGGCGCCGACTGAGCCCCGGGAGACAGGCGGCGGGGACAAGGCGAAGAAAGCGCCCGGCAAGCCTCCCGACGTCCGCGCGAAGTTGACCGTTCGCGACGGGGAAGCCCGCATCCGCGGGAAGGGCGCGGAGACGATCTACAAGAACCTCGCCGTGCAGGCGACCGTCGACGGGCTCGACAAGCCGATCGGGTACGCGCTGTCGCTCGAAAGCCCGATGAACGACGCCCTCAAGGTGAAGGGCGCGATCAACATCGACACGATCTCCGGCCCCGCCGCGCTGACCCTCGACCGGGTGTCCCTCCGGAACCTGACCGGCGCGGCTCGAGCGTACAGCGACATCGTCGAGCTCGACGGCACCGTGACCGGTACCTTCAACTACGAGCTGAAGGGCGCCCCGCGCTTCGTCGGCAAGGGCAGCCTCGAGGTGAACGGCTTCTCGGCCGCCATCCATGATCCCGTGTCCAAGACCGTCCGCGACGTCCGTCTCGACCGCCTGACCCTGTCCCATGACGGGGGCATCGACGAGAAGGGCAGCGGCCGGCATGTCCTCACCCTGACCTGCGGCAAGGCGCTCGGCGCGACGGTCACCGCGGACGTCGTCGACGCGTTCGGCGCCCGTCTCGTGAAGACGGACGTGCAGGCGGATACGGATCTCGCCGCGCTCGCCGAAGTGCTCGCCAAAGTCGGTGCGCTGCCGAAGGGCATGGCGCTGGCGGGACGAGTCTCCGTCCGCGGCACCTGCGACTCCAGGGGCCCCACGCAGGCCGACTTCGACGCGAAGAAGCTGCGCGTGTCGGCCAAGGTCGATCTCGGCGTCACCGGCTCGGCTCTCGACATCACGCACGACGGAAAGCCGATGAAGCTCGAGGGCTTCACCCTCCGGCACGTCGGGACTCTGGACGAGAGCGGCACCGGGAAGAATACGGTGACGTTGTCGCTGGGGAAGGCTTTGGGCGCGGTCGTGCAGGTCGACGTCACCGACGCGATGGGCCCGGCCCCGGGAGTGAAGGCAGAGGTCCAGGCCGACAGCGACCTGGGCGAACTGGGGAAGATGCTGGAGAAGCTGATCGGCCTGAAGCCGGATATGGCGATGGAGGGGGATGCGGCGATCCGGGGAACGGTCGAGGCGAAGGGTGCCGAGTCCGTGAAGGCGGACCTGTCCCTGAACGCGTCGAACCTGGTCGCGGTCGACGTCAAGGAGAAGAAACGCCACGAGATCGACAAGTCCATCGTGCTCCGGCTCGCGGGCGGCTGGGACGGGAAGACGAAGACCGCCGCGGCGGACCTGATCAAGCTCGATTCGTCGTTCGCGACGATGGACGGGAAGGGCGGCGCGTCGCTTGCCGGGGAGACGCCCGAGATCCACGAGTCATCGATTATCCTGAGGGCCGACCTCGAGAAGCTGGCGGGGAAGCTGCAGAGCTTCATGGAGAAGCCTCCCGCGCTCGGCGGCGTGCTGACCGTGGTCGCCTCCGCCCGCGGCGAGAAGATCGGGGTCACGGCCGACCTCAAGGCGCTGAGGTTCGAGAAATACGGGCCGATCGACGCGACGCTCAAGCATGACGGTGTCCTCGACAAGCAGGGCAGCGGGAAGCATTCGCTCAGGTTGGAATCCGGCAAAGCGTTGGTGATGACCGTCGACGCCGACGTCCGGGAAGCCTATAAGGACAGCCGTGCGACCTCGGTCGACGCCAGAATGACCTCCGATCTCGCGGCCCTGTCCTCGCTGCTCCCCGGCGTCGTCGAGCTCAAGCCCGGCACGACGCTCGCGGGCTCGGCCGTTGTCGCCGCGAAGGCGGAGACCCGGGGGTCGACCTGGGCGAAGTTCGACGTCTCTGCCGACGTCGACAACCTGGGCGCGGTCGAGAAGGGGAAGACCCAGGAGATCGACAAGGCGATCCGCCTCAAGGCGGCGGGGCTGTGGGACGGCGGGAAGCAGGCCGTGTCGATCGACACGTTCACGCTGGCCTCGGCCTTCGCGACGGCCGAGGCGAAGGGCGGCGTCTCGCTGGCGGCCCCGATGACCGTCAAGGACTCCACGCTCAAGGTGCAGGCCGACCTGGAGAAGCTGGGCGCGAAGCTCGGACTCTTCATGGCGGACGCCCCCGGCCTTGCGGGCAGCGTCACCGCGGAAGGATCCTACTCGGGAGACCGGTACGTGCTCGACGCGACCGCGAAGGGCATGAAGATCCTCCAGAAGGGGAAGCCGATCGGCCCCATCGACGCCGCGGTCGCCCAGAAGGGGACGTTCTCGACGGCGAAGAACGGCGGCTTCCGGATCGAGACCGGCTCCGTGAAATCGTCCGCGGTCGACCTGAAGCTGTCGGGCGAGATCCGGAAGGTGATGGACGATGCGCGCGAAGGCGAGATCCGGCTGGAGGCGACGGCCCGGCCCGACGAGCTCACGAAGTGGATGCCCGACCTGGGGATGAGCGGAGCGCCGATCCCCCTGACGACCCTCGTGGCCCTGAAGCCCGGGCTGATCGAGGTCAGCGGCCGGGCCCGCCTCGATGGCCTGACGATGAAGAGCAAGAATGAGAAGGGCGTCGAGAAGGTCCGGACGGCGAAGACGGGACCGATCGACTTCGACGCGACGATGAAGGGCCCGGATCTCTCCGCCACCTTGAAGACCCCGGCCTTCGAATGGATCGACCAGGGCTACGCGGCGAAGGGCGGCCTCGCGGCGCAGGTGAAGTACAACGAGAAGTCGACCACCGGGACGACGACGCTGGCCAACCTCGAGATCACCGACGACAGGAAGAACGTCGTGAAGGACCCCGGATTGACGATCGTCCACGACATCGGGCTGGCGGACAATAACAAGACGATCGCCCTCAACAAGGTCGATGTGCAGTCCTCGTTCCTGCGCGGCAGCATCACCGGCAAGCTCCTCCAGATCGATAAGGCGCCGGAGTTCCAGAAGCTGCACCTGGACTTCCGCTATATCCCCGACAAGGTCACCGCGCTCGCCAAGCCGTGGCTGCCGGGCCGGCTGGAGGGGGCCGACGAAAGGGTCCTCGACCTGATCCTCGACGGCAAGGCGGCGTCGATGGACGCGCTGGCGATCCTGCGCGGGACGCGGGGCGGCATCGACCTCGACCTCGGGAAATTCTCCATGGACAACGGGATCACCGTCGTCGGGAAGACGCACTTCGACCTGAAGGACGGAAAGCTGAGCTCGGGGACGCCGCTGACGGTCAACAAGGGGAAGACCGACCTCAACGCGGCGCTGGACTTCAATCCGGCCGAGAGGAAGCCGGCGAGCTCGGTCACGTTCGCCGCGAAGGACGTGGACGCGAACGGGCAGATGGGTCCGCTGCTGGAGCACCTGAATCCGATCTTCCACACGAGCGGCGTCGACGCCAAGGTCGACGGCGTGATCCAGTCGGATTTCCGGCTGGCGTGGGCCGGCCCGATCGACCCGGACGAGAAGGACTGGGTCGCGGCGGCTTCGAGATCGCTGAGCGGCACGGGGACTTTCGGCGTGCAGAGCTTGAGCGTCGCGGGCTCGCCGACGGTGGGGCAGCTCATGACGGCGCTGGGGCAGGGGAACGCGATGCAGGGGGAGATCGTCGCGACGCAGATCCGCATCGCGAACGGCCGCTGCGAGTACGAGAACATGACGATGCGCGGCAGCCGCAAGCCGCCGGAGACCCTGCAGCGCGACCAGGCGGACCTGGCGAAGGAGAAGCAGGAGCTGGAGGCCGAGAGGCCGAAGCTCGACGCGAAGGAGTACCAGAAGCGCGTCGACGAGCTGCGCCTCAAGGAGGAGGACCTGCCGTTCCGCTACGTCCTGCGCTTCACCGGGTACGTCCGCTTCGACAAGAAGATGGAACTGCGGGTGCTGATGCCGATGACGGACGGGATGGCGAAGGCGCACCCGAACCTGCAGAAGTACATCGGAACGAGCTTCTGGGCCGACCTCAAGGGCACGACCGAAAGCCCGTCGCTCGACACCCGGAAGATGATCACCGAGGCGATCACGCGCGCGGCGGAAGGCATCGTGAAGGACAAGCTCGACGACGTGCTGGCCGGGTTCACGAAGCGGCTGAAGGAAAAGGACGCGGACAAGCTGTTCAGCGACGCGCAGAAAGCCGACAACGCGAAGAAGAATCCGCAGGCGCTCCAGTCGTATCAGCGGCTGCTCTCGGACTACGCGGACACGGACTTCGTGAAGAAGCGCCGGGCCGCGATCGAGGACCGGATCAAGGCGCTGGGCGGGAAATGAACCGATGCTGAGAGCGCTCTGCGCCCGGTCCGGCGTCTGCGGCGCCCCCACCTCCTCGGAGGAGGAGATCGCGACCATGCTCCACTCGGAGCAGGGCATGGTCTGGGTGGATCTGGAGTCGCCCACGGACCAGGAACGCGGCATCCTCGAGCGCGTCTTCAAGTTTCACAGGCTGGCGGTCGAGAACACCTTCTCCCTGAGCAACCATCCCCGCATCGACGACTACGGCGAGTATCTCTATCTCGCGGTCCACGGCATCGTGCGGAGGAAGGGCGCGGCTATCGGGGAATCGAGGATGCAGCTCCTGGAGATCGACATCTTCGTGGGCAAGCACTTCCTCCTGACCTATCACGCCGCCGCGGACCTGTCGATCGACACCGTCTGGAAGCGCTGCGGCCACGTCGAGCACCTCATGGCGCGGGGGCCGGACCGCGTGCTGGCCGAGGTCCTCGACCACCTCGCGGAGGAATACGTCTCGTTCATGGAGGTCCTGGACGAGGAGATCGACGGCCTGGAGGACCGCCTGTTCAAGCACGCGTCGAAGCCCGCGCTGCGGGAGATCTTCTCGCTGAAGAAGGACGTGCTGCACCTGCGGCGGGTCGTGAATCCCCAGCGCGAGGTGCTGAACCGGCTGGCGCGGGCGGAGCACAAGGCGGTGTCCCGGGAGGAGTCCATCTACTTCCGCGACGTGTACGACCACCTCTACCGGGTGTCGGAGATGCTGGAGTCGTTCCGCGACGTGCTGTCGGGCGCGCTCGAGGTCTACCTGACGGTCGTGGCCAACCGGACGAACGAGGTCATGAAGGTGCTCACCGTCTTCTCGGCGGTGCTGATGAGCGGCTCCTTCATCGCGGGGCTTTACGGCATGAACGTGCCGGTGCCCGGGGCCGAGTCGAAGTCCATGTTCTACATTCTGTCCGGGGTGATGGTCGCCCTGGCGGTCGTGCTGATCGTGTTCTTCAAGAAGCGGCGCTGGATCTAGCCCGGCGGGTAGAGCGGCAGACGGTCGGACGGCAGCTGCGGCGCGTCGCCCAGCGCGGGCAGCTCCTCGAGCACGTTGGAGAGGGCCAGGTCCAGTCGCTCCGACGGCATCTCCATCGGCTTCCAGTCGGTGGACCGGTCGACGACGACGGGGGCCTCCGAGATCCGCACCGGAGTCCCGCCGCGGGCGCGCTCGAGGTCGGCGCGCAGCTTCTCGTTCTCGGTCTTGAGCCGCAGGATCTCGGCCTGCGCCCGCCGCAACTGGCGGTCCCGTCCGCGCAGTTCGTCGCGGAGGGCCTTCTTCTGCTCGATGTGGACCTGGACGGGGTCGCTGGGGATGCTGAATTCCGCGACGCGGAGGGTGGCTCCGCATTTGGGGCAGATGCGGCCTTCGACGGAGGTGCCTTCGGGCGCCCGGAACCGCTTGCCGCAGTCGCAGACGAAGACCATGACGCGCCTCCCGCTCACAACCTCCCCAGATGGGGGCGTCAGGGGTACTATACCGGGCACCCCCGGGCTTTCCCACAAAATAGACCGGGTTGGGGGTGGGATCAGCGGCGGCGCACGGAGCCGCAGGCGGAGCAGAGGATCCCGTTGTCCGGGTTGAGGTGGCCGCAGTCCGGACACGGGGGAGCCGGCGGCGGCTTCAGGGAGACCGGAAAACCCATATCGGCGGTGCGCGCGCACCCGGCGCAGAAGTGGAACTCGCGTTGCCGGCAGGAATCGGTCGACGTCAGGTGAACCGTGGCGGGGGCCTGCTTGCACTTCTGGCAGGTCGTCATCCCGGACCTCCCGTCACTTCGCCGCGGCAACCTCGGGGATCTCGGAAAGGATCTTCTCGAGGATGGCGTCGGGGCGGATGCCTTCGGCCTCGGCTTCGAAGTTGAGGATCATGCGGTGGCGCAGGGCGGGGAAGGCCGCCTCGCGCAGGTCGGTGAAGGCGACGTTGTAGCGCCCCTTGATGAGCGCGAGGATCTTCGCCGCTCGGACGATCGACTGCGCCCCGCGCGGGCTCGACCCGTAGCGCAGGTATTTCTTGGCGATCGCGCTGCCGTCCGCGGGATGCGTGCCCAGCACGAGCCGCGCCGCGAACTCCTTCACATGCGACGCGATCGGCACTTCCTTCGCCAGCGCCCGCATGTCCTGGATCTCCTTGCCGGTCAGGATCGCCTGGGGCGTGATGGAGTCCTTCCCGGTCGTCCGGTCGATGACTTCCATCAGCTCTTCCAGCTTCGACGCGGGGACCTGGACCTTGAAGAGGAAGCGGTCGACCTGCGCCTCTGGCAGCGGATAGGTGCCTTCCATCTCGATCGGGTTCTGGGTCGCCAGCACGAAGAACGGCTCCTCGAGCGGGTAGCGCTTGCCGCCGACGGTGACCGTCTTCTCCTGCATGGCCTCGAGCAGGGCGGACTGCGTTTTCGGCGTCGCCCGGTTGATCTCGTCGGCCAGGACCATGTTGCCGAAGATGGCACCCTTCTGGAACTCGAAGGCCTTCCGGCCCTGGGCGTCCTCGACGACGATGTTGGTGCCGAGGATGTCGGCCGGCATCAGGTCGGGCGTGAACTGGATGCGCGAGAACTTCAGGTTCAGGCACTGCGAGATCGTGCGCACGAGCAGCGTCTTCCCGATCCCGGGGACGCCTTCCAGCAGCGCGTGGCCTTCCGCGAGGATCGTGACGATGACCTGTCGGACCACCTCCTGGTGGCCGACGATGACCTTCCCGATCTCGGCGGTCAGCGCCTCGACGTTGTCCCTGAACTTCTTCGCCTGATCTTCGATGGTCATGTGAAGGAGCTATTCAACACAATGGAACGAAGGTGACCAAGAAATGTTTGATCCGCGCGGACTGTAGACCCGAGTGGAGGTTTTCAGGGAGTCTCCATGGGCGCCATCAAAGTCCAAGACTTGCGGGTGTGGCACAAGGCGCTGGAGTTGACGGTCGAAGTCTACAGAGTCCGCCGGAAGCTTCCGCCAACGGAGAATTCCGGATGGATCCGTCAGATGCGGAGAGCGGCCGTCTCCATCCCCGGACGTGTCTCAGAGGGGTTCATCCGCGCCGGTCCGAAGGACAAGGCCCGCTTCTACAACATCGGCCGGGCGTCTGCAGAGGAACTCCGGACCTCCCTGATCCTGGTCGGCAAGCTGGGCTATACCGCTTCTCCGGCGACGCTGTTCGAGCTGCTGGACCAGGTTTGCGCCATGCTTCATCGCCTCTGGGAGGCGGTTCATTCTGCGCAAAGCTGAAGCTTGGATTTCGATCTGCGGACTGCGGACTCCCGACTTCGGACTGCTAGTACTGCTTGCGCAGTCGCGAACTCGGTACGCCCATCTCCTCGCGGTACTTCGCGATCGTGCGGCGGGCGGCGTTGATGCGGAACTTGTCCTTCAGGATGCGGACGATCTCCAGGTCGGACAGCGGATTCTTGCGGTCTTCGCCGTCGAGGATCTCCCGGATCTTTTCCATGAGGGCGAGGCGGGTCTGCTCATCGGGCGCGGGCGAGCCGTTCGTACTGCCGTCCGGCGAGGGCAGGGGCGGCAGGCCGTAGGGGGCGGGCGGGTGGTCCGACTTCGGCGCCGCGGACGCGAAGAAGAACTTCAGCGGAAAGATGCCGCGCGGCGTCTCCACCCACTTTTCGGATATCGCGCGCGACACCGTCGACAGGTGGATCCCCAGCGCGTCGGCGACCTCCTGCATCTTGAGCGGGCGCAGGTGCTCGATGCCCTGCTCGAAGAAGTCCAACTGGTGCTTCAGGATCTCGTTCGTGATGCGGTAGATGGTGCCGCGGCGCTGCTCGATCGCGGTGATCAGCTTGCGGCCCGCGTCCATCTTGCGCTTGATGAATTCGCGTTCGTCCTTGGAGAACGTCGGCTCCTTGGACAGCGCCAGGATGAGCTTCTGCTCGTCCTTGGTCAGCTTGCCCGACTTGGCCATCTCCGCGAACTTCACGCGGTCGTGGGGCAGGATGCGCTTGCCGCGCGCGATCTCGGCGAGGAAATCGCGCTCCTCCTTGGCGAACTTCTCCCCCTTCAGCATGGCGCCGACAAACTCCCGCTCCTCGGCGGTGAGCTTCCGGTCCTTG
>DASQOM010000296.1:0-9771 GCA_035644495.1 Planctomycetota bacterium
GTTCTACCCGACCGGCGGCGGCCAGCCCTGCGACCTCGGCACCCTCAACGGGATCGAGGTCACCGACGTCGTCGAGGACGGACGCGAGGTCCTCCACGCAGTCGCGTCACCGGTCGAGGATGAGGTCCGCGGCGTCATCGACTGGGACCGCCGTCGGGACCATATGCAGCAGCATCATGGGCAGCACCTGCTGTCGGAGGCCTTCGTCCGCGTCGCCAAGGCGCAGACCTCGAGCTTCCACCTCGGACGTCAGGGCTGCTCGATCGACCTGGACAAGGAGATCGCGCCGGTGGATCTCGAACGGGCGGAGACGCTCGCGAACATGATCATCTACGAGAATCGTCCCGTGCAGATCAGCTACTTCGGACACGAGGAGGCGAAGAACCTCCCGATGCGCAAGCCGCCGCCCGACGAGGAGCGGATCCGCGTGGTGACGGTGAACGACTTCGACTGCCAGGCCTGCTGCGGGACGCATCCGCGGACGACCGGCGAAGTGGGCGTGATCTGCGTGACGGGGGCCGAGCGGCAGAAGGGATCCACGCGGGTGCACTTCGTGTGCGGGTACCGCGCGCTCACCGAAGCGCGGGAAAATGCGCGGGTGATCAAGTCGATGGGCCAGAAGTTGTCGGCCGGCCGGGACGACCTCGAGAAGTCGCTGGACCGCGTCCAGGCCGACTTCGCGGAGGCGCGGCGGCAGTTTCAGGCGGCGGAGAAGAAGCTCGCGGAGCAGCTGGGGAAGGACCTGGCGGCGCGCGGGAAGGTCGTCATCGAAGTCTTCGAGGGGAAGGGGATCGAGTACCTGCGGGCGGTGGGAACGGCGCTGATCGCGCAGCCCGGGAAGGTGGCGATCCTCGGCGGGACGGGGGAGTCGACCAGCGTGGTCGTGGCGCGGAGCGCCGACATCAACATCGACCTGCGG
This sequence comes from Planctomycetota bacterium, assembly GCA_035644495.1. GTDB lineage: Bacteria > Planctomycetota > MHYJ01 > MHYJ01 > JACPRB01 > JACQFK01. Next base: position 920 of record DASQOM010000296.1, read on the forward strand.
CCGCTCTTCAAGGACATCCTCGCGCCGATCCAGGGTCGCGGCGGCGGGGCGGCGCATTTCGTGCAGGGCGGGGGTCCGGGGGCGGACGTCCGGGCGGCGCTGAAAGCGGCCGAGGAGAAGATCCTTGCGAACCTGGGCGCTTAGTGCCGGTTTAAGCCTGGTAGTCGGCTGCTCCGCGGTCGAGGTCGACCCTTACGTGGTGCCGGTCGACCAGCTCTCTGAAACGCAGCGAAAGCGGGTCGAGCACATCCTGGAGGATGTGGCGGCCGTGGTGCCCCTTGAGGCGGCCGAGGTGAAGTCGCGGCTGGAGATCTACGATTTCCTGCTCGACGAGATGCCCTTCACGGGCGGGATCGTGCGCGAGCTCGGACGCGGGAAGTGGGAGATCGCGCGGGTGCCGGGAGACCCGTCCGCGTTCACGGTCGTCGATCCCCGGGGCTACAACCTCCGCTTCGACCTGATCCGGAAGGAGCCACGGCGGCGCTTTTACCTGACGAAGGGGATCTTCCATATGGGAATCCTTCCGCCGCTGGAAGGAAGCACGCTGATCGTGATGCGGATGGAGCCGGCAGGTCCGGTGATCAAGACGGACGCGGTGGTCTATGTCCGGGTCGAGACCTCCTTCTACGCGGGGCTCGCGAAGGGCCTGCGGGGGGTGGTCGAGGACAAGGTGCGGGACCGGTCGAGTATGTTCATCCGGTCGGCGCGCTGGGTGGCGGAAGAGGCGGCGTCGAGGCCCGACTGGCTGGTGGAGCAGGTGGACGGCTCGCTGGAAGTGGATCAAGCGGTGCTCGCGGAATTCCGAAAGAGATTCCTGCCGCAGTGATCGGATGGAACAGACCGTCTGTTTTATCCCGGTTCTTTGACAAGAGGGCGATGAAGAGCGGGGCGCGGGCGGTCGCGGCCTGGTTGTTCACAGGCTGAGGAAAGTCCGGGCTCCCAAGGGCAGGGTGGTCGCTAACGGCGACACGTTTCCCGAAAGGGGGGCGATGGAAAGTGCCACAGAGACTCAGACCGCCGATGGCCCGCCGTTGCACGATCGAAAGGTCGTGCTTCGGCGTGGATCAGGCAAGGGTGAAAAGGCGGGGTAAGAGCCCACCGCCCCGGTGGAGACATCGGGGGCATGGTAAACCCCACCCGGAGAAAGGCCGAATAGATGCGCGTCGCAGCAATGCCTGGGGCTGCCCGCCCGACGTCCTCCGCAAGGGGGAGGCGCGCTATGGGTAGGCCGCTATGAGTGTCCGGAGCAATCCGGCGCCAAGATTGATGACCGCCGCCCGTCCGAAAGGACGGGACCAGAACCCGGCTTAAAGCGCCCCGCTCTTCCTCGTCCTCAGGGGCCATGACGATTCTGCGGCGCAGATTCGTCATCCCTCTGTTAAGCTGGTCTTGTTCAGCTGGGGGGAATCGCCATGAAGGTCGCCGCCGCCCTCGCCATCGCGCTGACTCTGTCCTCGGCCGCCCCCGCCTTCGCCAAGGCTCCGGCGGGCGGGCAGGACGACGACCGCGTCAAGCGCATCGTCGAGCGGATCGAGAAGGAGATCCGCGACTCCCACGAGAAGACCCGCGAAGAGATCCGCGCCATCATCCGCGCCGAGATCCAGAAGACGCAGCCCGGAGCGACCCCTGCGCCCGCGGCCCGGTCGACGAAGGTCTACCTCGGCATCAGCGCCGACGACCTGACCGAGGCCGACCGCAAGGCGCTCGGCTCCGGCAGCGGCGTCAAGGTCGCGGGCGTGCGGGGGCCCGCCAAGGACGCCGGCATCCAGCCCGGCGACCTTCTCATCGAGCTCGACGGACAGCCCGTCACCGAGGAGCGCCTCGGCGAGATCCTCGCCGCGCACCGTCCGGGCGACAGCATCCCCGCGACGGTCCTCCGCGCGAAAAAGCGCGTCGAGCTCAAGATCGTGCTGGCCGAGCGCAGGGACTGACGATTTAATCCCCCTGCATTTGCGTTTGGCCGATATAATACCGTCAGCGAACGAAGATCCATGACCACGCAAAGTTTCTACACTCCGACGAAGGCCGCAGAGATGATCGGCTGCAAGGAGGCCGAGGTCCTCGAATACATCAAGAGCGGGCAGCTCAAGGCCTCGTTCATGAACAACATCGCCAACTACGTCATCACTCACAACGACCTGATGAACTTCCTGAAGGCGACGCGCGACTTCAAGACCATGCAGAAGATGCTCACGCGCCGCGTGATCGTCGTCGACCGCGACCCCAAGGTCCAGGACATCATGAAGATGGAGCTCGGCCGCCAGGGCTTCGAGGTCAAGGTCGCCACCACCGACCGCGAGGTGGCGTTCCTCACCGATGAATACCAGCCCGACGTCATCTGCGTCCATCTCGGCGCGACGACGCGCGAGAAGGAGCCGGTCCGCGCGAGCCTCGAGAAGGCCCGCCAGCAGTGCAAGACCTACCTCGTCATGTATCACAACTACGCCGCCCACGTGGCCGCCGGTCCGGAGATGGCCGCGCAGATCAAGGCGGTGAACCCCGACGTGGTCGTCCAGACGGATCGCGGCACGACCGCGCTGGTGGACGCCGTCCGTTCCCGCTTCGGACTCCGCACGTCGCAGGTCTCCCGGAAACCTCTCGCGTAGTTAACACCGGCCCTTCTCCATCGTATAATCTTCACGGGTACATCGGAGGTTCTATGAAGTCCGTCGTCGCAGCTCTCCTCGCCCTGGCCTTCGCCGTTCCGGCGCCGGCGCAGGAGCAGGACAAGGACTCGCTCAAGCGCGATCTGCTCAAAGAAGTCGAGAAGCGCCTGAAGGCCGAAGACGAACGCCTGCTCAAGGACATCGAGAAGGTCATCGAAGAGGAGCTCCACAAGTCCGGCAAGGCCCCGAAGACGGCGCCGAAGGCCGAGCCGAAGACGGAGCCCCGCGCGGAGGCGCCCCGGCGCAAACCGCGCGGCTATATGGGCGTCGGGCTGGCGGATCTCGCCGATGACGACCGCAAGGATCTCGGCGTGAAGAACGGCGTGAAGGTCGAGCGCGTCGTCGAGGGCGGTCCCGCGGACAAGGGCGGGCTCAAGATCGGCGACATCATCACGACCGTCGACGGCCGCACGATCGACACGTTCCAGGACATGGCGCCGATCATGCAGGCGGCGGGTCCGGGCTCCTCGGTGAAGATCGACGTGCTGCGCGCGGGCCAGAAGAGCACGGTCACCGTCGTCCTCGCGGCGCACCCGGAGGACCTGAAACCCGCGGAGCCGCCGAAGGAGCAGGGGAAGGGCGGCGATGAGGACCTGCGCGAGCGGGTGAAGAAGTTCCTCGAGAAGAAGGAAGCGCCGAAGGACGAGTCGAAGCCGAAGGCGAAGAAGCCCGCGACGCCGGCGCCCGACGAGGGCGAGGACGGGTTCGCGGTCGACGAGGACACGTTCGACCAGTTCAAGCAGCTGTTCCAGCAGTTCGGCGTCGATCCCGAGCAGTTCTTCGACAAGGGCAAGGACGGAAAATACCGGCTGAACGACCAGCTGCGGGAGATGTTCAAGGGCTTCGACTTCGACAAGTTCAAGAACCTGATCCCGAAGGGCGAGGAGGAGGAGGCGCCGGCGCCTGCTCCGAAGAAGGCGGAGCCCCGGAAAGCCGAACCCCGGAAGGCCGAGCCCAAGACGTCGCGCCCCTGGCTGGGTCTGCAGCCCGACGATCTGCCGGACGAGCTGCGCGCGCAGCTGGACCTGGCGGACGGCGAAGGCCTGCTGGTGACCCAGGTGCTGCCGGGCAGCCCGGCCGAGCAGGCGGGTCTGAAGAAGAACGACATTCTGACCAGGATCGACGGCAAGGCGGTGAAGGGCGAGGAAGGGCTCGCGGCCTTCATGTCGGGCGCGAAGGTCGGCCAGGACGTCACCCTGACGGTGCTCCGCAAGTCGAAGGAGCAGAAGATCCAGGTGACGATCGGCGAGAAGAAGGAGTAATCCTCCGCATCAAACGGGAAAGGCCGGGGCAGTCGCCCCGGCCTTTTTTATTCTACGCGTCCCGCACGCGCACCGGCAGCACGATCATCGGCAGTCCGAGCCACTCGAGCCGTCGCTGGATCGCATAGGCGGTCTGGTTGTGCAGGAGCCAGTGGTACCACTTTTCGCGCTGGAACACGACCTTGCCGGAGAAGAAGGTGGCGCGCGGAAATTCCTTCGCGACCTGCGCGCAGAGTTTTTCGGCTTCCTCCACCGCATCGGTCCCGATGGCCACCCGCGTCCCCGCCGCCATCCCCATGCGGTTGGCCAGCGAGACATAGGAATTCAATGCCGCCCGGGTCTGCTCCTGGAGCCGTCCGACCTCGTCGGAGCCCTTGAAGTTGGCGGAGTCGACCACGCCGACCGAGAGGAAGACGATCTGGGGATAGTCCTTCGGGAACATCCTCCAGATGGTCAACACCGAGTGGACCCCCAGTCCGTTGTACCCGCCCACCAGCAGCACCGCGGTGCGCGCGGCCGGGTCGAGGGACGCCGGATTCTCCGCCAGCGCGCCGGAGGAAACCATATCCGCCGGGGCGAGCTTCTCGGGCGAGATCTGGAGCAGGCGGGCGTGGACGCCCCGGTAGTAGCGGCGGATCATGAAACACAGCGCGATCAGGGCGGAGGTGATGAGCAGGGTTTCCCAGCCGCCGATCAGGAATTTCTCCGTCACCTGCAGGGCGAGGATGGACGCGCAGAGCGTCAGGGCGACGCCGTGGATCAGCAGCCTGCGGCCCCAGTTCGAGTGCTTCGTCCGGTCCTGGATCCAGAACCGGCACATCCCGAGGTTCGACAGCGAGAAGGTGACGAACACGTTGATGGAGTACATCGTCACCAGCCGCCCGGTGTCGCCGTGGGTCAGGAAAAGCGTGGCCATCGACGCCGCCCCGATGATGAGGATGCCGTAATGCATCGTCAGCCGTTCCGACAGGGCGGCGAAGCGGTGGGGGAGCCAGGAGTCGGTCGCCATATTGGCCATGACCCGGGGGCCGTCCAGGAAGCCGGTCTGCGCGGCGATGCAGAGCAGGGCGGCTTCCGCGATCAGAATCAGGACGACGAACCAGGTTCCGAAGCCCAGCCGGTCCGCCAGGACGGCGTTGAGGGTCTTGCCTTCCTCCGGCACGACCTTGAGCAGCGAGTAGGCGAGCAGCAGCCCGCCGGCCGTGATCGCGAGCGAGAAGGCCATATAGACCATGGTCTTTTGGGCCGTCTGCACCTTCGGCTCGCGCATGATCTGGACGCCGTTCGAGACCGCCTCGATGCCGGTATACGTTCCGGCGCCCTGGGCATACGCCTTGCCGAAGATCTTGAAGAGTCCCAGGAATCCCAGGGTCGCCATCCCCGAATTCAGATCCGACTTCACGCCGGCCGCGATGGCCGGAATGTTCCCCGCGTGGAGCACGAAGACGGCGACCAGGAGCACGATGTGGCTGAACACGAAAAACAGGAAGATGGGGACCAGCACGTTCACCGACTCCTTCACCCCGCGGAGATTCATGATGATCAGGACGATGATGGCCAGGGCTTCGATCCACACCTTGAACCCGTGCCAGCCCAGAGGCAGGAAGCTGAAGATCTGATCCGCACCCGAGGCGATCGAGACCGTGATGGTGAGGACGTAGTCCACGAGCAGCGCGCAGCCGGAGATGATGCCGAAGGCCGGCCCGAGCAGCTTGGTCGCCACGACATAGCCTCCGCCGCCGGACGGGAAGTGCTCGATGATCCCGCTGTAGGACCAGGAGATGATGAGGACCGTCATCACCATGGCCAGGCACATGAAGACCACCAGCTCGGTGTGCCCTGAGAGGGACCGGAAGGCTTCGTCGGGTCCGTAGGCCGACGAACTCAGGCCGTCGGCGCCGAGACCGACCCAGGCCAGAAAGGCGACCAGGGAAACCTTGTGGAACAGGTCCGGATCGTGGATGTCCCGGCGCTCGCCGATGAGCCATTTCTTGAGCAAGCCCGCCATAGTGGCCCCTTCTCCGCCCCTGGCGTGCCGCACAAGGCGGGTCGAATGCAAAATGCCCGACCCAGGCCTGGAAAAGGGTGACTTGAAAGGTCGCCCTTCCATCCGCCGACGGAGTTAGCTGACGGGCTGGGCCATGGAAGTGGCCTGGACCGGCGATCACTCACCGTCCTGCGCCCCGTCCCCGGTACTGCCGGGGAAGTTGGGTCCTCCGCAACCCGGCTCCAGGGGAACCGGGAATTAGGCTGCTGGCGAGAGTATAGCAGCTTCTATGAGGGATTCAATGCCTTCCCGGGCATTGCAGTTTGCAGGGAGGGAAGGAGGAATCTCGGCATTTTGCACGTCTCTTCCCTGCGCAAGTCCTTGATTCCCAATGAAAACTCTCGGCACGTCATTTGCACTTCTCCCCCACAGATGAAAAGGGTGTCCTCATGATGGACCTGACGATGCTGGCGGCGATCCTGCTCGGATTCATGGCCTGCGCTCAAGTCGCCGGCTGGCTGGAGCGGAGGTAGGCCATGTTCGAAATCGCGGTGGGGGTGGTGGCGCTAGGCCTGCTGGTCTATCTCCTGATCGCCATGTTTCAACCCGAGAAGTTCTGAACCGAGGACCCCATGACACTGTACGGATGGATCGAACTGACCCTGCTGTGCGGCACGCTTCTGCTGCTGACGAAGCCCCTGGGGCTTTACCTGATCCAGGTCCTGGACGCCGAGGGGAAGACGCCCCTGGATCCGGTCCTGGGACCGGTCGAGCGGTTGCTCTATAAGGTCCTCCGGGTCGATCCCAAGCGGGAGCAGAACTGGAAGTCGTACACGATGGCCGTCCTGGCGGTCAGCCTCATGTCCTGCCTGGCCACCTACGGGGTCCTGAGGATGCAGGATCATCTGCCCCTGAATCCACAGGGGATGGGCGCGGTCAGCCCCGACCTGGCGTTCAACACGGCCATCAGCTTCACCACGAACACGAATTGGCAGAGCTACGGCGGCGAGTCCACGATGTCCTACTTCTCCCAGATGGTCGCCTTGGTCCTGCAGAACTTCTTCTCCGCGGCGGTGGGCATCGCCGTAGCCGCGGCGCTGATCCGGAGTCTGGCCCGCGCGTCCGCCTCGACGCTCGGAAACTTCTGGGTCGATTTCGTCCGCATCAACCTCTATCTCCTTCTGCCCCTTTCGTTCGTGCTGGCGATCTTCCTGGTCTCCCAGGGCATGATCCAGAACTTCAAGCCCTACGACACCGCGCAGTTGACGGAGCCGTTCACGATCCAGGTCCCCAGGAAGGATGCCGCCGGCAAGCCGGTCAAGAACGCCAAGGGCGATCCGGTGATGGAAGACCAGAAGGTCGAGACCCAGTCGATCGTGCAGGGGCCGATGGCCTCGCAAGTCGCGATCAAGATGCTCGGCACCAACGGCGGCGGCTACGTCAACGCGAACGCCGCCCATCCGTACGAGAATCCGACGCCGCTCTCGAACTTCGTCCAGATGCTGTCCTTCCTGGCCATCTCGAGCGCGCTGGTCTACACCTTCGGCCATAAGGTCCGGAACCGCCGCCACGGCTGGGCGGTGTGGGCGGTGATGATGATCGTCCTGCTGGCCGGTGTGCTGACGGTCTGGTCCTCGGAGTCGCAGGCCAATCCCAGGCTGACGGCGCTGGGGGTCGATCCGGCCGACGGCAACCTGGAGGGCAAGGAAGTCCGCTTCGGGCTGCTCAACTCCTCCTTCTTCGCGGCGGGGACGACGGCCACGTCCTGCGGCGCCGTCAACACGATGCACGACTCGCTGAGCCCGCTCGGCGGGCTCGTCTGCCTCGTGAACATTCACTTCGGGGAGATCATCTTCGGCGGCGTCGGGAGCGGCCTCTACGGGATGATCACGTTCATCCTGGTCTCGGTCTTCCTCTTCGGGCTGATGGCAGGCCGCACGCCGGAGTATCTGGGCAAGAAGATCGAGAGCTTCGACGTGAAGATGTGCGCGCTGGCGGTGCTCGTCACCCCGATGCTCATCCTGGGGTTCACGGCCTGGGCGTCGGTTTCGAGATGGGGAACGGACGGACTGAACAACAGCGGCCCGCACGGGCTGGGAGAAATCCTGTATGCCTACTCCTCGGCCGCCGGCAACAACGGCAGCGCCTTCGCGGGGCTGACGACGAACACGCCCTGGTACAACGTGACCATGGGCCTGGCCATGTTATTCGGCCGGTTCCTGGTGATCGTGCCCGTGATGGCGCTGGCCGGCAGCCTCGTGCAAAAGAAGATCGCGCCCGCCAGCGCCGGGACCTTCCCGGTCTCCGGTGGCACGTTCATCTTCCTGCTGCTCGGGACCATCGTCATCATCGGCGCCCTGACGTTCTTCCCCGTCTGGTCGCTCGGCCCGATCGCCGAGCACTTCATCCAGCACGGCTCGGACAAGCTCTTCTAGGAACACGACGATGTCCACCAAGAAGCGTTCGCTCTGGGATCCCGGGATCCTCGGGCCGGCGATCGGGGATTCCCTCCGGAAGCTGAACCCGGTCCTGATGGTGAAGAACCCGGTGATGTTCGTCACCGAGGTCGGCGCCGCGGTCACGACGGCGGCGATCTTCTTCCGGCGCTCCGACGAACCCGCGGGCTTCGTGATCCAGATCGCTCTCTGGCTCTGGTTCACGGTGATCTTCGCCAACTTCGCCGAAGCCGTCGCCGAGGGGCGCGGCAAAGCCCAGGCGAAAGCCCTCCGCAAGTCCCGGAAGCAGGCGATCGCCCGGCGGGTGCTGCCGGACGGGAAGACGGAGAGCATGCCGGCCGACATCCTCCGTAAGGGCGACGTCATCCTCGTGATCGCGGGCGAACTCATCCCCTCGGACGGGGAGATCCTGGAAGGGGCGGCGACCGTCGACGAGTCCGCGATCACCGGCGAATCGGCGCCCGTCATCCGCGAGGCCGGC
>DASQOM010000297.1:0-4731 GCA_035644495.1 Planctomycetota bacterium
CATGATCCGCGAGACGCTGAACGCCAACGCTGCGAATGCCTTCATGGCGCAGTCGCGCTCGAACGGGGCGACGTTTCAGCGCCGGGTGACGGCGGGGGGCGTGACGACATCGACGGCCGGCGCTGCGGTGGGGGCGCCGACCTGGGTGCGGCTGCAGAGAGCGGGCAACCTCTTCACGGCCTCGACGTCGCCGGACGGGATCAATTGGACCGTGGTGGGGACGGACACGGTCACCATGGCGGCGACGGTCCAGGTCGGGATCGCGGTGACGAGCCACAACGGCGCGATGCTCAACTGCGCGACGGTCGACTCGATCGGCGGCAGCGGCGGCTGGGCCGGGGCCGCGTCGCCTCCCCCACCGGCAGGCGGTGATGGGGGTGGGGGAGGCGGCGGCGGTTGCGGATTGACGGGTCTGGAATTCCCCGCGCTGCTCCTGCTCCGGCGAACCCGGCGGCAGGCTCGCCTGTCCCGAAAAGCATGAGACTGCCGCTCTTCGCCTTATTCCTCCTCGCGCTCGCTCCCCAGGAACGGGCGTTCGAGGACGGGGTCGACGGCCGCGCGTCGCTCCACTATGTCGGCCCGGTCCCGGTGCTTCAACTTTACGGCACTCCGGGCGAGATGGGCGCGCAATACGGCCGGCTGCTGAAGAAACCCATCGCCGCCCTCTACAGGGAGCTCGTCACGAAGTTCCTTGCCGGGATGGGCGGGGCGCCGGTCGAGAAGAAGCTTCGCGAGGAGACCCAGGGGATGGCCGCGGCGGTCCCGGCGTCGATCGCCGCGGAGATGAAGGCCGCGGCCCGCGAGTCCGGGCTCGCCTTCGACGACTATATGCTCTTCAACACGATGTTCGACGTCGAGCACGGCGGCAGGCGCCTCGGCGGCTGCAGCACGATGGCCGTGACCGGCGCCGCGTCCGCGTCGGGCGAGCCGATGATGGGCCGCAACTTCGACCTGCCCCAGCCGTTCTGGTCGCTGTCGCCCGTCGGCCTCGTCGTCGTCCGTCACCCCGCGAAGGGCCTGGCCTGGGCGTCGGTGACGCATCCGCTGTTCGCCGGGACGCATGCGGGGCTGAACGAGAAGGGGCTGGCGGCGGGCGCGACGGCCGGCGTGTCCGGCAGCGGCTATGCGCCGAACGGCCTCCCGAGCATGATGCTGTTCCGTCGCGTGCTCGAGGAGGCGTCGACCGCGGCCGAGGCGGAAACGATGCTGAAGGGCGCGAAGGTGACGGTGTCGACGACGCTGATGGTGCTGGACGCGAAGGGGGGGAACTTCGTCGCGGAGCTCTCGCCCGAGAAGGTGGCCTTCCGCCGGCCGGAACAGGAGACGCTGCACGAGACGAACCATTTCCGCTCGCCGGAGCTGTTCCAGAAAGTGGATTGTCCGCGCTTCCGCTGGCTCGACGAGCACTTCAAAGGGAGGACCGGGATCGACGAGGAGGGAATGAAGAAGGCGCTGGCCGGCGCCGCGCCGGGCATCAACCTCCAGTCGATGATTCTTTATCCGTCGCGCCGCTCGCTGCTGTTGTCGAGCGGCACGATCCCCGCGGCGAAGGGGGCGTTCGCCGCGCTGAGCGCCGAGGACCTCTTCGGCAACCATTGACGGGTCTCCCGTTGTTTTCTAGGGTGGGGCGAAGGGAGGGCTGTCCATGAGCGATCCGTCCCGCCGCGATGTGATCTCCGCCATCTCGACCCTCGGCGTCGCCGCCCTGCTTCCCGGCGTCTTGGACGGCTGCGGCTCCGCCGACAGCGCGGTGGACGCGCCGCCCGGGCCCGGCGGTTCGACGACGGTCATCACGAAGCGGAAATCCGACCTCATCCGCGACGAGAACGAGAAGCCCGGCGCGAAGGACTGGATGCTCTCGAAGACGGCCGTCGACATCCCCACGAAATACCGCTGCCCGTGGATCGAGGGCTATTTCTCGCGCACCAGCGTCCGCGCGGGCGAGACGATCACGCTGCACGTCAGCACGAACCCGGACTCGAAGTTCGCCGTCGACCTCTACCGCATGGGGTACTACGGGGGAGCGGGGGCGCGCCAGATCGCGAGCCTCGGCTCGTTCCCCGGCAAGGTCCAGGAGGACCCGCTCGTCGATCCGAACCGCCTCCGCGTCTGCGCGTGGGAGCCCTGCACGAAGATCACGATCCCGAACGACTGGCCGAGCGGCATCTATCTCGCGAAGCTGACCGCCGAGCGCGAGGGCGTCCAGAGCTACGCCGTCTTCATCGTGCGCGACAACTGTCGCGCGGATTTCCTGTTCCAGTGCTCCGACACGACCTGGCAGGCCTACAACCGCTGGCCCAGCCAGTATTCGCTCTACGACAACGGCGCGAATCCGTGGTACTGGGGCACCGGCATCGACATCAGCTTCGACCGCCCCTACGGGAAGTACTGTCAGATCCTCGACCAGCCGCTGTCGACGGGATCGGGCGAATGGCTGCTCTGGGAATTTCCGCTCGCGTACTGGATGGAGCAGCAGGGTTACGACGTCACGTATGTCTCCAACATCGACACGCACGCCGACCCCGCGGGCCTCAAGCGGGCGAAGGGCTTCCTCTCGGTGGGGCACGACGAGTACTACTCGCTGGCGATGTTCAACAACCTGAAGCAGGCGATCGCCGACGGTCTGAACGTCGCGTTCCTGTCGGGCAACACCTGCTGCGGCCTGATCGAGCTCGCCCCCGGCAAGGACGGGACCCCGAACCGCACCCTGCGGCGCCTGGACCGCTTCGGGCCGGCCGACGAGGTCGGCAACAAGACCTTCCCCGACATGAAGACGCTGCCGCGCACGGGGCCGAACGAGAACACGCTGATCGGCGCGCGGAGCACCGGGCCGGTGATGGGCGGCGCGCCGTGGACCTGCGCCAAGCCCGACCACTGGCTCTTCTCCGGCACGGGGATGAAAGAGGGCGACGGCATCCCCGGCCTCGTGGGCTGGGAGTGGCACGGCGATCCCGCCCAGATTCCCGGGCTTGAGATCGTCGCCAAGGGCGAGACGGACTGCAAAGAGGGCAAGGGCCTGTATACGTCGACCGTCTACCCGGGCGCGAAGGGAAACATTGTCTTCAACGCCGCCACGTGCTGGTGGGCCGACGGCTTGTCGGCGCCCCCGGGCTATCTCCACCCCAAGGCCCACGGCGCCGAGCCCAAGGGACCGGACCCGCGCGTGCAGAAGATCACGGCCAATCTCCTGGAGCGGATGAAGAACTCGTAGCGGCGAAGCGCGGATGCCCATCACTCCGAACAGCCAGAGTCTGAAGAAAGGCCGTCGCGGGCTCGGCTGCATCCTCACGTTCTTCACCCTCTTCGGCGTGGTCATGTCCGCAGTCTTCCTCTGGCCGGTCTTCGAGATCCAGGATGCGAAGAGCTGGCAGGCGGTGCCCTGCAAGATCCTCAGCAGCAAAGTGGAGAGCCACAGCAGCTCGAAGGGCGGGCCCACCTACAGCGTCGAGGTGATGTACGAGTACTATATCGACGACCACCGCTACGTCGGCACGCGCTACAAGTTCATGGGCGGCTCGTCCAGCGGGCGGGAGGGGAAGCAGGAGATCGTGGATCGGCTGGGTCCGGGCACCGAGGCCACCTGCTACGTCAACCGGCGCAACCCGACGGACTGCGTCATCGAGCGCGGCTTCACGGGGGACATCTTCTTCGGCCTGATCCCGCTGACCTTCGCCGCCTTCGGGGTGTTCGGGATTATTGCCGTCTTCTTCCGCCAGCCCAAGGTGATCCCCGGACAGCACCCGGGGCTGCCGGCGGCGGCGCGCGGGTCCGCCACGCTCAAGGCGAAGAACTCCCGCGGCTGCCTTCTGGTCTTCGCGTTGGTCTTTGCCGGGATCTGGAACACGGTCGTTTCGTTCTATGTGGCGGAGATGGTGACGGCCTGGCGCAACGGCCACGGCGAGGGCTGCGCGACGGTGTTCATGATCCCCTTCGTCCTCGTCGGCCTGGGCCTGATCGTCCTCGTGGGGTACTGCTTCCTCAGCCTCTTCAATCCCCGGCCGGTGCTGAAGCTGAGCACGACGTCCGTCGCGCTCGGCGACGAGATCGAGGTCGAGTGGAACACCCCGGGCAGCGTCGACCGCGTCCGGGCCTGCTCCATCACCCTCGAGGGCCGCGAGGAGGCGACGTACCGGCGCGGGACGTCGACCTCGACCGACAAGTCCCCGTTCGCGAGGATCGAACTGATGTCGTCCTCGAAGGGCCGCGAGCTGCGGCGGGGCAAGGCGAAGTTCACGATCCCGCGCGACTCGATGCACACGTTCAAGAGCAGCCACAACAAGTTCGTCTGGGCCATCCACGTGAAGGGCGACATCCCGATGTGGCCGGACATCGGCGAGGAGTATGAGGTCGAGGTGCTCCCGCAACGGATATCCCCGGGAGGCGCCGCATGACCCGGATCCTGCTGGAGATGGCGGACGGCAAGACGAAGTACCGTCCGGGCGAGGCGGTCGAGGGCGTCGCGTTCTGGGAACTCGACGCGGCGCCGATCGCGATCGAGTTGCGCCTCTTCTGGCGCACGCAGGGGAAGGGCACGGTCGACGTCGAGGTCGTCCAGTCGATGCCGGTGGCGAAACCCGCCGCAAAGGATCGCAAGCCGTTCCGTTTCCCGCTGCCGGCGGGTCCGTACAGCGTCTCGGGGAAGCTGGTCTCGATCGTGTGGGGCGTCGAGCTCGTGGCGGAGCCGTCGGTCGATGCGTCGAGCGTCGAGATCGTCGTGTCGCCGACCGGCGA
>DASQOM010000298.1:0-47124 GCA_035644495.1 Planctomycetota bacterium
CTGGGCGGCCAGGAAGCCGGCGACCTGGTCCTCCTTGAGGTAGCCCTTGCGGACGATGTAGGCCGCGAGCCCCGCATCCTCCAGCTTCAGCTCCTCGTACTGGATCGCGATGTTCAGCAGGCGGCGCTGCTCGGGGTTCAGGTACTCTTTCTGCGCGACGATCTCCGGCAGCGTCGGCGCCGCCGCGTTCTGCCCGTGCACCTGCCGCTCCCGCCGGCAGTCTTCGACCTGGGCGGGGGAGAGCAGCCTGGCCTTTAGGGCCAGGATGATGAAGAGATCGTCGCGGTCCACTCGCCCAATTGTGCCTCACGGGAGCGGGATCGGCAAATGATCCCCGGATTGCCCTTCAGTCCGGGGCGGGGGAGGGCCGATAAGGACAATGCCTTGCTGCAGAAAGTGCCGATGTCCCGGAACGCGGTCATCCTCCTCGCGGTCACCCTGACCCTCGTCGCCGTCGGCGTGCTCATGCTGTACTCGGCGACCGCCGTCATGGCCGAGCGGTCCCAGAAGTACAACGACTCGACCTGGTTCCTGAAGCGGCAGCTGGTCTGGGTCCTCCTCGGCGTCGCGGCCATGATCGTCACCTCCCGCGTCCCGTACACCTTCTGGGAAAAGCAGCGCCTCTGGGTGCTGCTGGCCTCGGCGGTCCTCCTGGCCCTCGTGTTCGCCCCCGGGATCGGCGTCTCGCTCAACGCGGCCCGGCGCTGGATCCGGTTGGGGGGCTGGTTCTTCCAGCCCTCGGAGGCGGCCAAGCTTGCGATCGCCGTCTTCCTCTGCGGGTTCGCGGCCAAGGATCCGGATCGCCTCCGGACTTTCTTCAGGGGCTTCGTTCCCGCGTTCGGAATCCTGGGGCTGATGTGCGCGATGATCATCGTGGAGCCGGACATCGGCACGACCGTCTTCATCGCGCTCGTGATGACGCTGATGCTGGTCGTTGCCGGCGTGCGCGGCCTGCACCTGGCGCCCTGCGTCGTGGGCGCGGGCTGCCTCGCGGCGTACTATGCGATCACCCATACGGAGCACGTCATGGCCCGGCTCCAGACCTGGTGGCATCCGGAGCTGGATCCGCTGGGAAAGGGACACCAGATCCTGCAGTCGAAACTGGCGCTCGGCGCTGGCGGCTGGCTGGGCGAGGGACTCGGCCGCGGGACGGCCAAGCTGTACTTCCTGCCGGAAGCCCATTCGGACTTCATCTTCCCGGTGATCGGCGAGGAGCTCGGCTTCGTCGGGACGACGTTGATGATCCTGCTCTACGTCACGCTCGGCTTCGCCGGATATCACATCATGCACCGCGCGAAGGACCGTTTCGGCTTTCTGCTGGCCTTCTCCCTGACCACGTATATAATCCTTCAGGCGGCGATGAACGTGGCCGTGGTGACTGCGGCCATTCCCACCAAGGGCATCCCGCTTCCGTTCGTGAGCGCCGGGGGGTCGTCGGTCCTGTTCACGCTGGCGGGAGTGGGCATGCTGGTGAACATCGCCAATGCAACGGAGAGGGGAACATGCCCGGAGGGGGATTCCGCATCCTGTTCGCCGGCGGGGGCACCGGCGGCCACGTCTTCCCCGGCATAGCCCTCGCGCAGCACGCCTCCGGCAGCGCCGTCCACTGGCTCTGCACCAGCCGGGCCTTCGACGCGGCCCAGCTTGCCCAAGAGAACATCCCCTTCGAGGCTCTGGAATCGCCGCGCTGGCGGGGCTTCGGCGGCTTCCTCGCCCCCATGGCCCGCGCCATCCTCGCCTCCGCCCGGCGCATCCGCGAGTTCAAGCCGGACGTCCTGGTCGGGGTGGGCGGCTACGGCACCGTCCCGCCCGTGATCGCGGCCAAGTTGCTCGGCCTCCCTTATGTGCTCCTCGAGCAGAACATCCGGCCCGGCAAGGCGAACCGCTTCCTGGCCCCCGGAGCGGCCCGGCTCTACGTCCAGTGGGCCCAGGCGCGCTCGGCGTTCCCGGGCTGCGGCTCACGCGTCCTCGTCACCGGCAGCCCGCTGCGGAAGCAGTTGCGCCGCGTGCCGCGCGATCAGGCCCTGCGCCGCTTCGGGCTGGGCGACGTCCTGCCCACCCTGGCCGTCGTCGGCGGCAGCCAGGGCGCGGAGGCGCTCAATCAGGGCGTGGTCGAGGCCCTGAATGGGACGGCGACCCGGCTGCAGATCATCCACGTGACCGGCAAGACGCAGGTCGACGCGGTCCGCGGCGCCTATGAGTCGAAGGGCGCGCGCGCGGTCGTCCTCGACTTCGTCTCCGATATGGACTCGCTGTACAGCGCGGCGGACCTCGTCGTGTCGCGCGCCGGGGCGATGGCGATCGCGGAGCTGGCGGCCTTCGGGACGCCGTCGGTGCTGGTGCCGATCGCGCGCTCGTCGGGCGACCACCAGCGGGAAAATGCGCGGGCGGTGGCCCGCGGCGGGGGCGCCTTCCTCCTGGAGGAGCGGGACGGCCTCGCGGGCGGCCTGGCGCCCATCCTCGAGAAGCTCGTGGGGCGGGATCCGGTCTTCGACGCCATGAAGGCGAAGCTGTCGCCGCTCGCGAAGCCCGGGGCGGCCGACGTGATCCTGTCCGACCTGGAGAAGCTCGTCGCGTGATTATCCATTTCATCGGGGTCGGCGGCATCGGCATGAGCGGCATCGCGAAGATCGCCACGGCGCGCGGCGACGTCGTCAGCGGCTCCGACCAGACGCACTGCGATTTCCCGGGCGCGAAGGTCGGGCACGACGCGGGCAACGTGCCGGCGGACGTCGAGCTGGTCGTGCGCTCGGCGGCGATCAAGGACGACAACCTCGAGGTGATCGAGGCGCGGAAGCGCAAGATTCCGGTGATCAAGTACGCGGAGATGCTGGGGCGGCTGACGAAGGAGAAGGCGACGATCGCGATCTCCGGCTGCCACGGGAAGACGACGACCACGTCGATGATCGCCTATATCCTCTCCCGGGCCGGCTCGGACCCGAGCTATGTCTGCGGCGGGATCATCTCCCAGCTCGGCTCGAACGCGGCTCCCGGGTCGGGCAAGCATCTGGTCGTCGAGGCCTGCGAATACGACCGGTCGTTCCTCAATCTGTCGCCCGCCTGCGCCGTCGTCACGAACATCGAGGAGGACCACCTCGACTACTACAAGGACATCGGTGAGATCATCGGCGCGTTCCGCGAGTTCGCGGAGCGGTCGACGGGGCCGGTCATCGGCTCGGGCGACAACGGGCACTCGGCCGCGCTCATGGCGGAGCTGAAGGGGAAGGCGGAGACCTTCTCGCTCGAGAAGGACGCGGACTGGCGCGCGCGCAACATCGAAGTCTTCGACGGGCGCTGGTCGTTCGATCTGCTGAAGTACGGGCGCCCTTACGGCCGCTACACGCTGGGCGTCGCGGGCCAGCACAACGTCTCGAACGCGCTGGCGGCGATCGCGGCGGCGACGTGGGCCGGGGTCGGCCAGGAGATCGTCCAGGTCGCGCTGGTCGAGTTCAACGGCGCGGCGCGGCGCTTCCAGAAGCTGGGCGAGAAGAAGGGCGCGCTGGTGATCGACGACTACGGGCACCATCCGACGGAAGTGCAGGCGACGCTGCGGGCCGCGAAGGAGCGCTATCCCGACCGCAAGATCTGGTGCGTCTTCCAGCCGCACCAGACGTCGCGGACGCGCATTTTCATGAAGGACTTCGCGCGGTCGTTCGCGGATGCGAGCGTGGTGCTGCTGCCGGAGATCTACGAGGCCCGCCCGAACGGGGAGAAGAAGGTGTCGAGCGCCGACCTGGCCCAGGCGATCAGCGAAACCGGCAAGGCGGCCCTCTTCCTGCCGACGTTCGACGACGTCGTGCGCTTCCTCAAGGAGAAGGCGACGCCGGACTGCCTGATCCTGACGATGGGGGCGGGGAACGTCGACCAGATCGCCCGCCGCTTCCTGGCGGAGTAACCTGCAAACAAACCCCATCCGGGGGGGCCGCCCGGATTGCTTGCTGTTGGAGGCCCGTGAGCGGGCGGCGCGGCTCAACGACCCCCTGAAGGCCGCTCCGGAGGGCTGGGGCGGCGTCTGGGACTCGCTTTGCTGACTGGACGATGTCGAAGCCGCCCTGCGGCTGGCGGAGCTGCTGAGGGACGCCATGGACGCGTCCTTCGAAGGGCCTGGATCCTGCTCGGCGAGAAGGTTGCGCCCCGGGACACGGCCCCGCCCGCGGAGACTTCCACAAACAAGCCAGTCACGTTTGTGGTATTCTGTGGACAATTTATAATTTATAGGTTATAAGAAACGGAGAGAGACGGGACGGGGTCCCGGACGAGACGGGCGAGAGGGGGAAGACCGTGGTTGCCGTCCATGCCTTCGACACGTTCCTCACGGAGCGCGGCATCCCCGTCCGCCTCGACCACCCGCTCGCCCCTTATACCACCCTGAAAGTCGGCGGGCCCGCCGACTACTTCGTCGAGCCCCGCAACCCGGAAGACCTGGCCGACGCCGTCCGCGCCGCCCGAGACTGCGACCTGCCCGTCCGCCTCCTCGGCAGCGGCGCCAACCTGCTCGTCCGCGACGACGGCGTCCGCGGCGTCGTCCTCCGCCTCACGCACCTGAACCGCCGCGACGGCCTCCACGTCCAGGCCGGCTACAACTTTGCCCGGCTCGTCAAGGAGACCGCCGCCGAAGGCCTCGCCGGTCTCGAGTGCCTCGCCGGCATCCCCGCCCAGGTCGGCGGCGCCATCCGCATGAACGCCGGCGGCCGCCACGGCGAGACCGCCGCCGCCGTCGCCTACGTCGACGTCATGACCCCGGCCTGCGAGATCCGCCGCCTGACGCGCGACCAGGTGGGCTTCCGCTACCGCGGCACGAGCCTCGGCGACGCCGTCGTCCTCGCCGCCGGGTTCGACCTGCGCCCGGGCGACGGCATCCGGGAGCGATACGAGGACGTCCTGAGCCAGAAGAAATCAAGCCAGCCGCTCGGCACCCACAACGCGGGATGCATGTTCAAGAACCCGCCCGGCGGCCATGCGGGAAGGATCATCGACCAATGCGGACTCAAGGGCCTGCGCGTGGGAAACGCCCACGTCTCGGAACGCCACGCGAACTTCATCGAGAACGACGGCGGCGCGACGGCGTCGGACGTCCTGAAACTGGTCGAGCGGATCCAGTCCCGCGCGCCGGTGCCGCTGGAGCTGGAAGTCCTGGTCTGGTGAGAGGCAGGGGGAGGAGCACCATGGGCCGTTCGCATCCCACCATCGGCGTCCTCATGGGCGGCTGCAGCTCGGAGCGCGAAGTGTCGCTCCGCTCCGGCAAGGCCGTCACCGACGCGCTCAAGAGCATCGGGCACAAGGTGCTCCCGATCGACCTCCAGTGGGAGGACGGGCGCGAGCTCGACGGCCTCCCGATCGACGTCGCGTTCATCGCGCTCCACGGCCGGTTCGGCGAGGACGGCCGCCTGCAGCGCGTCCTCCAGAACCGCGGCATCCCCTATACGGGCAGCGGGCCCGACGCCTCCCGCGCCGCGATGGACAAGGTCGAGGCCAAGCGCCTCTTCAAACTCAAAGGCGTGGAGACGCCGCCGCACCGCGTGATCGCGCGCGGCGACTCCGTCGACCTCATGGAGCACGCCGCCCGCGCGCTCGGATATCCCGTCGTGATGAAGCCGCGCGCGGAGGGCTCCAGCGTCGGCGTCACCGTGCACGAGGACCGCGCGACGCTGCTGGACGGCGCCGCGGAATGCTTCCGCCACGACCCGATCGGCCTGATGGAGAAATTCATCGGCGGCCGCGAGCTGACCGTCGGCATCCTCGACGGCAAGCCGCTCCCCATCATCGAGATGAAGCCCAAGTCGCGCTTCTTCGACTACAACGCGAAGTACCAGAGCACGGACACGCAGTACATCGTGAACCCCGTGCTCAGCGAACTCGACCGGCGCCGCATCAACAAATCGGCGAAGGAGGCGCACGACTCGCTGGGCTGCGAGGGGATGGGCCGCGTCGACCTCATCTTCACCCCGCTGCACTCCGTCCATATCCTCGAGGTGAACACGATTCCCGGGATGACCGAGCGGAGCCTGCTGCCGAAGGCGGCGCGCGCGGCCGGGATCGAATTCCCGCAGCTGTGCTGGAAGATCACCGAGCTCGGGCTGAAACGGAAGCAGGGGACGTTCTGGGCGGCCGCCGCGATGTTATAGGCCCCCGCGCCGTCCGGCCGTGGTGTAAAATCTGACGGATGGACGGCAACACCCACGGAACGCACCGCACCCCCGCCGACGAGCTGCGGGCGCGGCTCTGGCTGTCGGTCACCTCGCGCATCCCCGAAGGCTGGACGCGGGAGGTCCACTGCGGCCGCGGCTGGCTCCAGGTCGTTCTCAAGCTCATGAAGGACATCGACGCCGTCTGGCGCGATTTTCCGGTCGACGGCGCCCCGGAGCGTTGCTGGTGCCCCGTCGAGGTGAAGGAGAAGTTCGGCGGCCTGCGCTTCTATCCGCAGGTGCTCGTCTCCGCACGGAAGACCGATACCGAGGAGCGGATCGCCGACGTCAACAAGCGTGCCCAGAAGATGAGCGACCTCATCCGCGCGGCGGAGGAGGAGTGCGCGAAGCTCTGCGAGGACTGCGGGAACGAGTCGACGGGGCCACGCTGGGTGAACAACTGGGTGCGCACGGTCTGCCAGGGCTGCTACGACCTCTGGCTGGCCGAGGACGTGGAGCAGCTGAAAGAAGTCCATAAGGCGGGCCGCAAGCGCAGCCTCAATACGACGAGGATGTACTTCAACCTGATGGACGTGAAGGAGCGCGAGCGCCGCGGCTTCGGCGGCGCCGAGGGCGGGCCTCCGCCGGCGCTCCCCAAATCCGGCGACTAGAGACGCAGACACCGGGCCCCCATGAAAATCGACCCCGGCTTCCTCCTCGACGCGTACTCCCACCCGGGCGCCGTCCGAGACTACTCCCGCGCGGTGGACCGCGTCGGCCTCTGGAAGTCGGAGGCGGAGTTCTTCGGCCGTCATCTTCTGCGCGAGGGCCGTCTCCTCGACCTCGGCTGCGGCGCCGGGCGGACGACGTTTGGGCTATATCGCCGGGGCTGCCGCAACATCGTCGGTGCGGATCTCTCGCCCGCCCTGATCCGCCTGGCCCGGGACCACGCCGCCCGCCGGCACCTGGGCCTGCGCTTCCGGGTTGCCGACGCCTGCAAGCTGCCGTTCGCGTCGGGGTCGTTCGACGGCTGCCTGTTCTCCTTCAACGGACTGATGACGATCCCGCGCCGCGCCCGACGGATCGCCGCCCTGCGCGAAGTCCGGCGGGTGCTGGCGCCGGGCGGGCGCTTCGTCTTCACGACCCACGAGCGCGGGGACGACGCGCGCTGGCGGAAGGAGCGGGTTCTCTGGAACGCCGGACGCCAGGACCCGCGCCTCCACGAGTTCGGAGACGAGGTCGTCGAGGAGTTGGGTCGGCCGACCTTCGTCCACGTCCCCCACCGCCGCGAAATCCTCGACTGCCTCGACGCCGCCCGCCTCGAGTGGCTCGAGGACGCGTATCCCGGCCTCACCCGAGAGTCGAAAGCCGTGCGCGACTTCGTCAGTTTCCAATGCCGTTTCTGGGCGGCGCGACGGAAATTCCAAGGATCGCGGTCATGCCGGCGGCGCGTGCCGTTATATATCTGATCTCAACCAAGGAGACCGATCCATGAAGACCTCCCGCCGCAGCTTCCTCAAGACCGCGACCGCCGGCGCGGTTGCCGCCGCCGCGCCGTCGATGGCGTTCGGAGCCCCGCGCCGCGAACCCCTGCGCTTCGCCCAGATCGGGTGCGGCGGCAAGGGCGAAAGCGACCGCGACGCCATGCTCGCCGCCGGCGCCAAGCTCGTCGCGCTCTGCGACGTCGACGAGAACAACGCCAAGAAGGTCTTCATGAAGCACGCGGATCTTCCCAAGTACAAGGACTACCGCGAGATGCTCGACAAGCACGAGAAGGAGATCGACGCGGTCGTGGTCTCGACGCCCGACCACGTCCATGCCGCGGCGGCGCTCGACGCAATCCGCCGGGGCAAGCATGTGTATGTGCAGAAGCCCCTCGCGCGGACCTGGGCCGAGTGCCAGGCGCTGCTGGAATCCTCGCGCAAGCACGGCGTCGTCACGCAGATGGGCAACCAGGGCCACGCGGGCTCGGGCCTGAAGCTCTGGGAGGAGATGGCGAAGGCCGAGGCCTTCGGCGACATCCTCGAGATCCACACCTGGTCGGACCGCCCGATCTGGGCGCAGGGCATGACCGCGGCGCCCAAGGAAATGCCGGTGCCCGCGACGCTCGACTGGAACAACTGGCTGGGACCCTCCGCCGACCGGCCGTATTCGAAGGCCTACGTCCCGTTCAGCTGGCGCGGCTGGTGGGACTTCGGCTGCGGCGCGATGGGCGACATGGCCTGCCACAACATGGATCCGGCCTTCTGGATCTTCAAGCTCGGCCTGCCGGTCTCGATCAAGGCGCAGGCGTCGGCGCCCGCCGGGATCGCGTACCCGAACTGGTCGATCATCGAATACAAGTTCGGCCCCACGCCGTCGCTGCCGAAGGGCGTGAAGCTGACCTGGCTGGACGGACACAAACTGCCCGCCGCGCCGCCCGGAGCGGACCCCGCCCTGAAGCTCGGCGACAACGGCTGCATGGTGATCGGCTCGAAGATGACGGCGATGGGCGGCTCCCACGCCGGATCGCCGCGCGTCATCGCGGTCGGCGACAAGACCGACGCCGACGCGATCAAGGAGGCCGACAAGCACTGGCAGGAGGTCCACAAGACGGTGAAGGGCACGGACCACTACGCCCAGTGGGTGCACGCGGCGGAGGCGAAGGACCAGGCCGCGACGAAGAGCAACTTCGAATACGCCGCGCCGTTCACGCAGGGGATCCTGCTGGGCTGCATCGCGCTGCGCTTCCCGGGCCAGGAACTGCTCTGGGACAACGAGAAGAAGCAGTTCTCGAACTTCCCGGAAGCGAACCAGTGGCTGTCGTTCAAGCCGCGCGCAGGCTATGACCTGACCGTGGGGTAGGCCGCAGGCCCCCGCAAGGGGACCCGCGAGATCGTTGAAGCTCCGCCCCTCCGGAAAGCGTTAGTTTTCCGGAGGGGATCCATGAACAAGAGCGGGGCTAATTCGATTTGGCGGGCAATTCTGGCGCTTCTGGTGACGTCGTCGCTGGCGACCAGCCAGCAGGCCGGCAAGGACGAGAAGCCGATGGCGGACGATCCGCCGGTCGGCACCGGCAAGCTCCTCCTCCTGGAGGACTTCGAGACGACTGCGGCGGGCCAGGTCCCCAAGGGCTATCAGAAGCAGGGGGCGGTCGCCGTCGTCGAGGATGCCGCGCACAGCGGCCGTCACTCGCTGAAGTGCGACGCCGCCCCGAACGGCGCGCGCAAGATCACGCTGAAGGGCGACCTTCTCAAAGAGCTCGGCGGCAGCTTCTGGGGCCGCCTCTACTTCAAAGTCCTGACGCCCACGCCCGATCCCGAGAAGGTGCATTCGACGTTCGTCGCGGGCGCCGCCAAGAGCCCGCTGCACCAGGACGACATCGAGACGCGCCTCTTCGGCACCAACCTCGGCGCCAAGGGGACCTACAGTTACCTGTTCAACGTCCAGCCCCACACCAAGCGCGCGGAGTTCGGGAAGAGCAGCGCGGCGAAGTACAGCTACAAGAACGAGTGGACGCTCGCCGAGTGGCAGGTCGACAACACGACCCAGACGTACCGCCTGTTCATCGACGGAGCCGAGATCAAGGATGCGTCGTTCTCGAAGGGCGCCGGCAACTTGGAGGGCTCGGAGCTCCCGGATCTCTACGAGTCGCTCTCGTTCGGCTTCACGAACTACCAGCAGGCGGGGAAGGGCTTCACGGTCTGGATCGACGACATCGCCCTCGCGAAGGACCGCGTCGGCACTCGAGGCATCCCGGTGGCGAAGTCGGCCAAGAAGTAGGGCTTCAGGGACCGGCAACGGGGCGGTCGGTCCGGCGCAACCGTCGACGTTGAGCGCCTGCGCCGACCGCCGCCAGAAGCAGACCGCCGAGATACACCGCCATCGCCGTCTGCGACATGGCCAGACCCTGCGCGATGACCTTCTGGAACCCTGCCGGACCCCTCAGTTCCAGGACCGTCTCGCTCAGGAGGCGCTGCACTTCGGGGGTCGTTTCGTAACAGAGAACGACTTCCGACAATTCCGATCCGAATTCCAGCACGCCGTCCGAATCGAAGCGGTGTTTCGACAGCGTCAGGTGCTCGCACTTGGTGATCCTCCAATCGCAGAGTCGGAGCTTGGAGAGCAGGTCGGGGTCAAAGCGGTGGTCGCTCCGGCGAAGCAGCCGGCAGCGATATCCGGGGCAGAGGCCGCGGCGGTACAGCGTCAGCCTGTGCGGGCCCGGGGGATCCGACGGCAGGTCGTAGGACACCGGAACGGCGCTCTGCTTCAGCTGGTATCCCCGCCAGAAGGAGAAGGACGCGAGGCCCACGAAGCCGACCATCGCGATCCAGGCGGCCGCGAGGCGGGACGGATGGGCGGGGCCGAGCAGCGCCAGGAGCGCGAGTCCGAGGAGGATGGCGCTGGCCGCAAGGACCAGGGTGCCCGCGCCTTCCATGGCGTCAAGTCTATCCCCCCGGGTTCCGTGTCTCCATGTCAATATCGGCGTGGGAAATCGCAACCCCAGTCGCTAAGATACCCCGCTCATGAGCACGTTCGCCGACTTCACCCTGCTGCCCACGCTGCAGGCCTCCCTGGCGGAGATGGGCCTGACGACGCCGACGGAGATCCAGACGCGCGCCATCCCGGCGCTGCTGCAGGGGAAGTCCGTCATCGGCCTCGCCGAGACCGGCAGCGGCAAGACGCTGGCCTACGTCCTCCCCGTCCTCCATCTGCTGAAGATGCTGGAGAACGAAGGCAATACCGTCATGGATGTCGGCAAGCCGCGCGCGCTCGTCATCGTCCCGGCCCGGGAGCTGGGCGACCAGGTCACCCGCATGATCAAACCGTTCACCCACACGACGCGGCTCCGCGTCCGCAGCGTGCTCGGAGGGGCGAAGTTTGAGGCCGCCCGGCGCGCCATGGAAGGCGGCTTCGAGGTCCTCGTCGCGACGCCCGGCCGGCTCCTCCAGCTGATGGACCGGGAGCTCGTCGACCTGAAGGACGTCCGCATCCTCGTCTTCGACGAAGCCGACCGCATGCTCGACCAGGGCTTCCTGCCCGCGGCCGAGCGGATCGCCGGGGAGTGTCCGCCTGCGCGGCAGATGGGTCTCTTCTCGGCGACGGTGTCGCCCGCGGTGGAGAAGCTGATGAAATCCCACTTCGCCGGCGCCGAGCTGATCCGCACCGAGGGCAGCCATCAGCTCGTCCCGACGCTGGTCACCGTCAACCTGAACGTGACCACGGGGAAGCGCTTCCCGTTCCTCGAGGACCTTCTGACCAAGAAGATCGAGGGCGGGACGCTGATCTTCACCAACACGCGCGATCAGTGCGACGAGGTCGCGGAGCTCATCCGGCAGACGGGCCGCGAATGCCTCGTGTATCGGGGCGAGATGGACAAGGTCGAGCGCCGGGCGAACCTGAAATCGTTCCGCGACGGCGGCGTGCAGCTGCTGATCTCGACGGACCTGGCCTCGCGCGGCCTGGATGTCGACCACGTGGGCCGCGTCATCAACTACCACCTGCCCTCGGACCCCGAGAACTATCTCCACCGCGTCGGGCGCACGGCGCGCGCCGGCCGCAAGGGCGTCGTCATCAACCTGGTCACCGAGCGCGACGCGCCGCTGATGGAGAAGCTGACCCGCATCCAAGGGTAGGGACGTCGCCCCGTATCCCCGCTTGCGTTTATTTCCGTCAGCAGGTATGGATAGGGGCATCGATAACTCGTGCCCTATGCGACGGACCCCGTTCCTGCTTCGAAGCGGACTCCTGCTTTCGCTGCTGATCGCGCTCGGATCCGATCTGCGGGGCCAGGATCAGTTCGACAAAGACGCCTTTCTCTCCCGGAAAAAATGGTACGCGACGTTCATCCTCGCCCTCAAAGGCAACGGCAACGCGACCCGAACCGAGGCGGGGGCCGAGTACAAGACAAAATGGAACATCAGGAGGGAAGTCAGCGGGACTTTCGAACTGGACCAGCAGGGAGAGTATGGGCCCTCCAAGTCGGTGCTGGCCCGCGGAGAAAGGTACCAGGGGCGTTACATCAGCTGGGGTACGGTCGCCGGGTGGAGCGACGTCTCCTACCTGGTGGAGGACCGCGTGGAGCATTCCTCCAAGAGCCACGGGGAAGGCGGCGCGATCACCACCACCGAGGGCTTCACGAAACTGGCCGGGTACGGCAGCACGCGGATCGGCCGCTTCAAGGAATTGAAGTGCGATCTGAAAGACATGGATTTCGATTTCCGTCTCGACGCGCTCCGGGGTTGGGACGGAGACGGGCCGAAGACCCTGAAACTGTCGGGGGAATACCACGAGGCCACTCCGATCACGAAGCTGAAGTTCGATCATGTCTATGGGCTGGAGGAGTTCACGATTCGCGGGATACTTCCGGAGGTGACCGAACTCCTGCCTCAACTGTCCTCCCGAAAGCTGGCGCTGGTGAAGGGGGAGATCCGGTTCACCGCATCCCTGCCCATCATCCCGCTGCCCTACTTCTCTCATAGCGGAACGAACTACGGCGGACCGATGAATTTCAATGGATACACCACCCAAGGGGGAGCTCCGCTGGAGCTGAGCCTGGACGTCATCCTCTCTCCCACTCCGCCGTCCCGGGCGAAGCTGATCCTGACCCCGCCCAAGGATTACGCCACCACTTGGAGGCCGATGTGCTCGAACTCCGAGGAAACTCCGGGCAACCGCTTCGACCTCGGGTGGAAGCTGGAAGAGGAGGGCGGAGATCCGGCCAAGCCGACCAAGGCAGGCCGGGTGACGTTTTCGCTCCTGGAGACGAGCCGGGAACCCGGCGTCTGCATGAACCGGCCCCTGCAGCCGAAATCTCCGCCTGAGTTCGACCTCACGTTCGCGACGATGAAGCCGCCGCCGAACGGGTATACGGTGGCGATGGACGGCCAGAAACTGGTGATCGACGGTGCTCAGGTCGGCGCGGGAAAGGGAACCGTGTCGGTGGACTGCTTCGACTCTGGCGCGAACGGGATCCTGGTCGCCGAAGCGGAGCTGGAGGACGGCCGGACGGTGAAAGGGGTCGTCGAAGGTTCGAATGCCCCGAACCTGATGATCCCGGATTTTGAGCAGGGAGTTTCGAAGATCGCCCGCGGCTGGCGGGCCCTGAACGCGCGCGGGAAGCCGGACAACGCGGACGACGAGAACGATCCCGTCGGCGACGGGCAGGTCGGCGACGGGCTCACCGTCTGGGAGGAGTATCGCGGCTTCTGGGTCGGCGGACAATGGGAGGGGTGTGACCCGGGCGTCAAGGATCTGTTCATCCTCAACGGCGTCGGTCCCGTGGCGCTGGAAGGAATCCGGAAGTTCGCCGAGATCACGAGGCTGGGCGTCCACAACCAGCTGGCGGCGGAGGACGTCAAAGTCGACCGGGTGATCAATTTCAACCACGGCTCTCAACCTCATCTGGTGGACCAGCACTGCCTCCACGTCATCGAGGGCGGATTCGACACGAAGACCGACGACGGCGCTCCTCTCGCGGGCAGCATCTGCATGTATACCAACGGGGCGGATTTCCCGGGACCCCCGAAAAACACGCTGTTCGTCTCCATCCTGCCCTCGATGCTGCAAAACAATTTCCAGTCGAAGCAGTTTCGCCAGGGGGAGACCTACGAGGTGGCCGCCTCGGAAAGGACGATCTGTCACGAACTCGGGCATGCCCTGGGCATCCGCCATCACGGGGACAAGGACCTGGGGCTGCGCCCCTGGAAATTCGAGTTGAAGAAGGAGACCGGCCAGATCCTCTTCTATGCCGATGGGAAAGAGGTGACGGTGAGGAACGAGCAGAACTTCGCCGTGACGACCGACGATCTCTTTGGGGCCAAGAGCGCAGGCGAGAACATGTTCGTGTGGATCGGGGAGCGGAACGGCCAGCACGCCGGCGACGAAGCCTGCGTCATGCGCTACACCGTCGCGCAGGCGTATCGCTCCCAGCGGGATGCCAACGTCCTCTACTACCACGGCAGCGACGAGATCCGGGGGACCCGCTTGTGCATCTCGCCGGCCGGCACGGGACTGAACATGCCGACCCACGAACCCCAGTCGCGGTACTTCGGCGCGGAGACGAAGCGGGGGAACTGCGCGCACAAGTTCGTCGTCAGCGACCGCTGGGAGAAGCTCAACTGATGAGCATCCCCGCCGGTGTCCTCCGGACCCTCCTCGCGGGCCTCCTTCTGAGCGGCTGCGGGAAGAGCGGGGATTCGGCTGAAAAAAGCCCTGCTCCCGTCTCCTCGGCCGCACCGACGACCCTCCCGGCGCTTCCGGCGCCCCCCGCTCCGTCGCCGGTCCTGCTGTCGATCTCCGCCAACCAAAGCATCGAGACCACGGTCAGCGCCGGCTGGCCGGTCGTGATCGACGCGAAACTGATGCTGAAGCCGCGCGCCGGGGCGTCGTTGACTCTCTCGAATGCCTCGGGACCCTGGTCGGACGCGCTCTCGATCGAATGCAGCGGTCCCGGAGGCGCCCTGCGATCGCCGCCGTTCAAGCCCGCCTATGCTTCGGAGAAGGGCATCGAGCTCACGGCCGCGCGCTCGGGCCTGATGGTATGGGTCCTCGATTCGGTCGAGCCCTCGACTCTGCCGGAAGGCTCCTACCGGATCCGGGTCGTGGTGGATGAAAAGAAACTGGGCGGCTCGCTGCCCGGCGGCGTGGCGTCGAACACGGTCTCCCTGGTCGTCGCTCCAGCTCCGGCGAATCCCTCGCGCGGAGCGGCCCAGCGGAAGTGCCTGGCCAGGATGTCCGCGTCGGCGTGGGCGAACGACCCCGCCAAGGCCCTCGCGACGGCGGGAGCCTACCTTGCGGAGCATCCGAAGGACGTTGCCGTGCTGCTCCAGCAGGGCAACCTTCAGCGCTCGCAGGGCATGAAGGCGGAAGCGCTGAGCTCCTATGAAGCGGCGCTCAAGGTCGCAGAGGAACACCGCGAGCCGATGGGGGAAAACTTCGGCATCCTGGAGCTGATCGCGGACCTGCGGAACGAATTGAAGCCCAAGTAGGGCGGCCTACTCGGGGATGACGATCTCGCGGAAGCCGATCGCGCCCGGGCCGTGGGCCTTCAGGAAGTATTTCCCCGGCTTGAGATTCTCGGGCAGCTCGATCTCGGTTTCGAAGGAACCGTTCACCGACGTCGTCGGCGACCGCATCACGACCTTGTTGTTCGCGTTCGCGTAGCGACGGTTGATCTGGTCCTCGGCCGTGTCGCCCTCCAGCTCCGTCGGGTGACAGAAGCGGTCCCTCGCACATTCGAACGTCACCTCCACCGGGCCGTCCTTCGCCGACCCCGTGACGAAGAAGGTGCGCCCGGCGCCGGGATTCCCGCGCGGGGTCATCTCGATGGTCTCCAGCGGCCGGCGGATGCGCAGCGCGGGATCGCCCAGCAGGTTGTACTGCAGGATCACGTCCTTCCGCATCGGCTCCAGGCTCGCCGGGCCCTGGATCGTGCCCGCGATCGCGTCCGCCTGCACCCGCAGCGCCGACCCGTCCTTTTCCACGACCGCCGTTTTCGCCGCCCACAGCGCCTCGCCCATCGTCAGCGCCCGCTGTGCGAAGACCTGCTCCACCAGCTTGTGCGCGAAGAGGCCGTTGCCGTAGGGCTGCGTCGTGCGAGAGCCGCCGATGAAGGCCACCGGCCCCTTCGGCCGCTTGAACAGCAGCTCGCCGATGCAGTCGCCCGCGCGCGAATCGTATTCGCCCGTCGAGCAGGCGATGACCACCATGATGGGAAAGCCTTCCTGGACTGCGACGTCCTTCACGCTCTTCGGGTCGAAGATCGGATAGACGTCGTCCTTGTAGTGGACGTCGTCGAACCCCGTCGTGTAGCCGTGGCCGACGTAGGCGTAGAAGAGCGAGCCCTCGTTCAGCATCCGCAGCGCGTTCTCGCCGAACTTGGGCGGATAATAGCAGTACTTCGACGTCGGCTTCGCGTACGCGGTCTCGACGTCGAAGGCCGGCGGGATCTTGCCGACGACCACGTTGTTGAACTGCCGCTCGAGGAGTTCGTCGATCAGCGTCCCGAAATTCGCCTCCCCGGTGATGATCGAGATCTTCTTCTGCCAGCGGCCGGGAGGGAGCCCTTCGTAGGCCACCGTGCGGGCCGCCATCGACTGGAGCTCCTCGACGCCGCGGGCGGGGAAGCGGCCGGTCGGCGGCCCATAGAGGTGATCCGTCGCGAGATCGGGGTCGCTCGCGAAGCGGTCGCTCTGATATTCCGATTTGCGGATGAAGGTCGGAACCGAGTCGACGTCGCCTGCCAGAAGCAGGAACTTCGGGTCGACTCTCTTCACGAACGAGGCGAGGCCCTCCGGTCCCTTGCCGAAGTTCCTGGCGACGTCGTCGGTGCGCACGACCTGGACCTTATAGGTCTTCGAGCGGTGGTCGCAGAGGGAATCGAGGGCGTCGGCGAAGGCGGGGGAGGCCACGACGAGGTACTTCGCGTCGACTTTGTCGAGGTCCCGCTCGACGTACTTCGACCCTGCATTCGCGAAAAGTAGCAGGGCCAGGACGATTCTCACTAAAGTCATTCTACCTGAACCGTCGATAGGTTAGACGAATGCTGGGGAAATTCGTCGCGCGGATGCGCAAGTTCAATTGGGACAAGGGCGCCGCCCGCCTGGGCGCGTTCGCGTCCCGCCACCAGGACCACGCCCTCCGCGCCCT
This sequence comes from Planctomycetota bacterium, assembly GCA_035644495.1. Taxonomy (GTDB): domain Bacteria; phylum Planctomycetota; class MHYJ01; order MHYJ01; family JACPRB01; genus JACQFK01. Next base: position 16,755 of record DASQOM010000298.1, read on the forward strand.
CTTCGCGGTCGGCCTCGGCCTCGTCGTCCTCCTGGTCCACCGCGAGGTCTTCGCCTTCATCGTCGCGCGCCGCACGTTCTCCGCCCCGACCATCAAGACCGCCGTCGTCCCGAAGTGGGCCGGCAGCCAGGGCGAGGAACTGGTCCGCATCGAGGGCGGCAAGTCCCTCTTCGACCCGCAGCTCGTCGAGCGCGTGGGAAAGACCTTCGAGAGCTGCCCGTGGGTCCAGAAGGTGACCGCCGTCGAGCGCGTCTTCCCGGACAAGCTTCTGGTCAAGTTCGAGTATCGCCGCGCCCACGTCGCCGTCCGCCGCGAGAACGGATTCGTCCTCGTCGACGCCGACGGCGTGCGCCTCCCGGGCGTCTATACGGTGCCGCCCTCGTGCGAGGTGGCGGTCCGGGTCACGGGCATCGCCTCCGCGCCGCCCGAGCCGGGCCGGCCGTGGCAGGACGATTCCCTGCGCGCCGCCGTCGCCATGGCGGACTACGTCCCGTCGAGCACGCTGCTCGGCCGCCTGGGGATCCGGGAGGTCGACGTGGCCAACTTCGCCGGCCGGCAGGATCCCCGCCGCAGCGAGCTGAGCCTGGTGACCTCCAACGGCTGCGTCCTGGCCTGGGGCCGGACGGCGCAGACGGCGAAATTCGGCGACGTCTCCACGGAGGAGAAGCTCGAAAACCTGCGGGAGGTGCTCGCGGTGTACCCCGACCTGAACGGCCTCAAGAAGGTGACGCTCTACTTCCGCGGCTCGCGCGCCGTGGAGGCCGCCGACTCCTACGTGCAGTCGCCCGGCCCGGCGCCGCGCCCTCGGGTCGTCCGCTAAATCGTCGCGGTTTGCTATACTCCCCGATATGCCGGCGCCCCCCCTCCATCGTTTCTCCGGTCTCTACCTGTCCTGGATCGGGGCCCTCTGCGGCGCGGTCATCGTCCTGCTCTATAACCTTCTGCCGTTTCCCCTGACCTTTGCCACGCCGGGCCTGTTCTTCCTCTCGATCGTCCAGGTCGAGGTCTTCTTCGCGCTCCTGATCTGGCCGCTCTTCGTTCCCGACCTGAAGCGGGCCGGGGTTCGGGGCGCGTGGATGCTGGCGCCCGTGGCGATCCTGATCCTCTTCGCGCTGCCGATCGCGCTGATCGGGGCGAACGTCTCCAGCGTCCCGCCACTCGCCGTCGTGAGAAGCCAGGCGCTGGTCGCCGGGCTGGCGGCGCTCTCGGCCGGGATGGCGTCCCGCCTCCGTGCGGCGATGCCCTGGTACCTGCTGGCCCTCTTCCTGCTCTCGACCGTCCCGCCGTTCCTGCTGTTCCTCAACAGTCAGCTCCTGGCGACGGTCCCGTCCGTATCCCCCTATATGAGCCCGTTCTGGAGCGCCGCCTCCGACGGCCCCCCCGGTTGGGTGCTGGCCGGGGTCGGCGCCGTCGCGGGCCTCGGCCTCCTCGCCTGGAAAGAGCCGGCATGATCGCCGCCCTTCTGCTGATGCTTGCCATCAGGGACTCGGAGTCCCGGATGGCAGAGGACGATCCGAAGATCGAGAAGGTCGAGCGCATCGCGGGCGACGTCAACCGCCCCCTCCTCTGGACCCCCCTCAAGATCACGCTGACCAGCGCCGCGGGATATGCGGGGGACGTCCGCGTCGACAGCGGCTTCGGCTTCAGCATCGTGCGCGAGGTCAAGGTCGCGCCGGGCGGCGTGGTCACCGTCATCGTCCCCGCCCTCGACCCCAAGGAGATCACGGCGGGGAAGACGCTGCACAAGATGGCGCGCGACTTCGTCCGGCCCGACCATATCGTCCTCGTCGACGCCCGGCTCCCCTATGCCGCCGAGCTCGTCTCGACCCCGCAGATCCTCTTCCAGAAGATCGGCGCGGAGGACCTGGACGCGACGCGGCCGCGCGGGCTGCTCGAGGCGGCGGACCTGATTCTCCTCAAGGAGGCGTCGGGCGACGGCCCCGGGGTGCTCGCGCCGACGAAGGAGGATGCCGACAAGGCCGTGGCGGCGCTGAAAGGGCCGCCGCCGGCGCTCGAGGCGGTGGACCGGACGCTCTGGCCGCATGCGCCCGGCGGCGGCTGGGTGCCGGCCAAGCGGCACTGGACGCTCTACTTTGTCACCGTCTACGCCTTCGCGGCCTTCCTGGCCCTGGCGGTTCTCGCGCGGCGCTTCCCGAAGTTCGGCCTGGTCTGCGTCTCCGGCGTCTCCGTCGTCGGGATGGCAGGCTACGCGCTGCTGTTCCCGTCGAAGCAGCTCTGGGTGATCGGGGAATCCGTCGAGGCGGTCTCGCCGGCGGGGGACGTCCAGGACCTGCACGTGTGGTTTCTCAACGCGGCCACGGAGCTCGAGACATCGATCGAGTTCCCGCGCCTGGTGAAGCCCATCTTCCCGACGCCCGGCGGGACGGACGACGGCTTTACGCTGCGGGTGGACGGGAAGGGGAGCCGGGTCGTCGGCCTCAAGCTCGGGCCGTCGAAGGCGGCCTGCTTCGGCGGCGCAGAGCCGCTGCCGGTGGAGAAGACGCCGCCGAACAGGCTGCCCAAGCCGCTGCTCGATACGGTGATCGTGCGGAAGGGTCGGGGGATGTATCTCGGGGAGTACCCGGCCGATCAACCGCTGCCCGCGTCCCTCGACGGCGCCGGCCCGGCCCACCGCAGCAGCGGCTACGACGCCTGGTCCCGCTTCGTGGGGAAGGAGGGGGTCTATGGGCTGCTGGAGCGGGAGACGCGGCCGTCGGAGAACCTGAAGTCCCCCGAATTGGCGGACGAGCGCGAGCGCCCGCGCTCCTGGATCCGGAGATTCCAATGATCGACTATGACGTGATCGAGACGCCGGCCGGACCGGTGACCGTCGAGATGGAGAACGGCCGCGTGGTTTCGCTGAGCATGAGCGACCGGCCGCGTCATTCGGCCAGGCGCCGGCGGCTTCCGGAAGCGCGGCGCTGGGTGGCGGCCTGGTTCAAGGGCGCGACGGTGAAGCCGCCGCTGAAGCTGGAAGGGTCGGCGTTCGTGCGGAAGATCTACGACGTGGTCCGCCGCATCCCTGCGGGGGAGACCCGGAGCTATGGGGAGGTGGCGGACGCGGCGGGACGCCCGGGGGCGGCGCGGGCGGTGGGGAACGCGATGTCGAAGAACCCGATCTGCCTCTTCATTCCCTGCCACCGCGTGGTGGCGTCGACCGGTCTGGGGGGCTGGGGCGGCCCGGGCGGGCTGGCCCAGAAGCAGCAGTTGCTGGACCGCGAGAAGAAATAGCCCTCCGGAGCACATTCACATGTTCCCTACCCATATGTCGCATAATGCAACATAAATTATTTGACATTTTATGGGGAAGGTTCCTATAGTTTATGCCATCAGCCGGGGGGATTCACCCATATGGGCGTGCCGAAAGACCTGCTCGACATCATGGCCTGCGCGTTCTGCAAGGCCGACCTGCGCCTCGAAGGCGACAAGCTCCATTGCGTCAACCCCGACTGCAAGCTCGTCTATTCCATCAAGGACGACATCCCCGTCATGCTCATCGACGAGGCCGAGCGTCCCTGTCCCAAGTGCGGCGCCGCCCGCGAATGGAACGACGACATCCTGAAGTGCCCCAAGTGCGGCGCCACCCTCAAATACGAGAGAAAATAAGTGGATAAGCGTTCCATCATCGCCCTGGTCCTCTGCTTCTTCATCTTCATCGGCTGGATGTGGCTGCAGAACCGGATCTGGCCGCCGCCCAAGCCCCAGCCCAGGCCCGTGGCCGCGGCGCCGCAGTACACCCCCGACAAACCCAACCCCGACAAGCCCGGACCCGAGAAGCCGTCGACGGAGACGCCCGCCAAGCCCGTGCCGAATACGGCGCCTTCCCGCTACGACGAAAAGCCCTCGTTCACGCTGCGGTCCAAGCACCTTGAAGCGGTCGTCACCAACCAGGGCGCCGGCATCGAGCGTCTCACGCTGCACTATCCGAAGCCCGGGGACGCGGTCCCCATCCTGCAGCCCATGGGCGTGCACGCGCCGCACCTGGCCCTCCGGCACGTCGACGGGGAGGACCAGATCGAGCTGCAGCCCTGGGAGATCGTCGAGCAGAAGGACGACCACGTCGAGTTCCGTTACCGCCTCCGCAACGGCGTCGAGATCACCAAGATCCTCGCGCTGGAGGACGGCCGGCACACGGGCAAGATGACCCTCCTGCTCGACAACAAGAACAAGCCGGGGGAGGACAAGAAGGACCCGGCCGACGTCGAGATGAAGCTCGACTTCCTGGTCTTCAACGGCATGGACCCCGACAGCTTATACCGCTCCGAGCAGTATCTGATGGGCGCCTGGCGATACGATCACTCGCTCCATCTGAAGTCGGTCGGCGAGATCGAAAAGGGCGAGCTGAAGATGATCGAAGCCCTCAAGATGCTCCCGGGGTCGGAGCGCGAGAACGAGATCAAGTCGATCGAGGAGAAGTTCTTCAGGATCCCCGGCGGCCGCAAGGAGTACTTCGGCGTGAAGAACCGCTTCTTCACGGCCCTCCTGCAGCCGGACGACGCCGCCCTCAACGAGCTCGACTACTACTACTTCCGCGGCCTGCCGGCGGCGCTCCAGCAGAACGACCGTCACAACGTGGTCGCGTCCGCCCGCACGAACGCGATGCGGGTGGGCCCCTCCCGGAAGGCGCTGATGTTCACCGTCTACGCCGGTCCGCTGGACAAGGAGGCGCTCCGCGAAATTCCGGGAGCGGAGGACATGGCCGCCTATTCCGGCGGCTGCTCGCCGCTGGCCTTCGTCATCAAGCCTGCGATGGCGATCATCATGGAGCTGCTCCATTTCACCAAGAGCATCCTCGGCAACATGGGCGTCAGCATCATCATCACGACGCTGCTGATCCGCCTCTGCCTCTTCCCGCTCTCGCTGAAGAGCCAGCGCAATGCGCTGCAGATGCAGGCCCTGTCGCCCAAGCTCCAGGCCCTGAAGGAACGCTACAAGGACGACCAGCAGAAATACGGCGTCGAGCAGATGCGGCTCTTCAAGGAGAACGGCGTCAACCCCGTCGCGGGCTGCCTGCCCCTCCTGATCCAGATGCCGATCTTCATCGGCATGTACAGCGTGTTCGAGATGTCGCTCGACCTCCGCCACGCGCCCTTCTTCGGCTGGATCAAGGACCTGTCCGAGCCCGACCGGCTCTTCGGACCGTGGTCGGCGATCACCATCCCGCTCCTGATCACCGAGGTCAAGATCGAGTCGTTCAACCTGCTTCCGATCCTGATGACGATCACCTGGTTCCTCCAGGCCTTCTGGACGCCGCGCTCGCCGGACCCCCAGATGGCGCAGCAGCAGAAGATGATGATGTGGATGCCCATCGTGTTCGGGCTGACCTGCTACGGCCTGGCCAGCGGCCTCTCGCTCTACTTCCTGTCGAACTCTCTGCTGAGCATGGGCGAACAGAAGATCATCAAACGCTACATCCTGAAGGTGGACGCGACCGGCAAGCCGCTCTTTCCCAAGGTCTCCGAGGGTGGATCTGGTAAAGCATAGGGAGGATGGATGGAAGCCAAGAAAAGGGTGACCCAGGAGGACATCGCCAGGACCTGCAAGATCGACCAGGGGTCGGTCTCGCGCATCCTGAACGAGGACACGCGCGACTCGTTCGCCGAGGAGACCGTGCAAAAGGTCTTCAAGGTGGCCCGCGAGCTGGGCTACCTGCACCCGTCCCTCATCACGTCCAACCGGCGCGAGTCGAGCCGCCGGAAGGCCGAGGTGACCGGCCGCGTCCAGGTCATGATCGGGACCAACACGGTCTATGACGAGGGCGAGATCGACATCGACGAGATCTCGATGTCCGGCATGCTGCTCCGGAACTTCCGGACGAAGAAGAAGACGCTGCCCATGGACCGCTTCAAGTTCAACGTCGAGGTCGAGGAAGGCAAGCTGAAGGGCTTCCGCGCCCGTTGCAAGCTGGTCCGCTTCTCCGACAACGAGGACGAGTTCGCGCTGGCGGTGAAGTTCGACAGCCTGGACGAGGACGCGAAAGACAAGCTCAAGAACTTTGTCCGATAGCGCGGACACGATCGTCGCGTTGTCGACTCCGCCGGGAGCGGGCCTGCGGGCCGTGATCCGGCTGAGCGGCCCGCGCGCCGTCGAACTGGGCGGCGCCGTCCCCGGAGCCGTGATCTTCCCGGCCCCCCGCACCTATACCCGCGAGGATCTCGTCGAGATCCATCTCCCCTCGGCGCCTCCCCTGGTCGACCGTCTTCTGCGCTCTCTCGTCGGGCGCGGCGCACGGCCGGCGAGGCCCGGCGAGTTCACCCTGAGAGCGTTCCTGAACGGCCGCCTCGATCTGGCCCAGGCGGAGGCCGTCGAGCAGCTGATCTCGGCCGAAGGCGAAGAGGACCGCCGCGCGGCGCTGGATCAGCTGGGCGGAAGCTTCTCGAAGCGCCTGAAGGGCATTGAAGGCGATCTGCTGGACCTCTGCGCCGACGCCGAGGCGGCGATCGACTTCGTCGACCAGGATATCGAGATCCTTCCGGCGGCGGACGCGGTTGCGCGCGCGAAGGCGTCGCTCGCCGCCTTGAGGGGCCTGATGAATGAGACGGCGGCGCGCAAGGTCTCGGCCGGGCGGCCGACGGTGGTGCTGCACGGCCTGCCGAACGCGGGGAAGTCCGCGCTCTTCAACGCGCTCAGCGGGGCGGACGCGATCGTGTCGGACGTGGCGGGGACGACGCGCGACGTGCTGACGGCCGACATCGACGCGGGCATTCCGGTACGCCTGATGGACGCTCCCGGGGAGGCGGAGTCGGCGGGGCTCGACGGGCAAGCCGTACGCCGTTCGCGCGACGCGATCCGCCGGGCGGACCTGATCCTCTTCGTCGTCGATCCGAGGAAGCCCGATCCGTCGATCGAGCCGAAGGGCTGCGCGTCGCTCAAGGTGCACAGCAAGGCCGACCTGGGTCGCGATCCGGCGGCCCGGGACGGCCTGTGGACCTCGGCGAAGACGGGGGAAGGCCTGTCGGAGCTGCGCCAGGCGATCGGCCGGATGCTGCGCGACCAGGACCGTCCCGGCGCGCGCTTCCGCCTGAGTCTCCGTCAGGGCGCCTTATTGCGCGAGGCCGAAGCCGCGCTGCTCTGCGCCTCCGGAGCGGCCGGACTGGGGATGGAGTACGTCGCGGCCGACCTGCGCGCGGCCCTGTCCGCCCTCGGCGGCATCAGCGGCCGCTCGACGGACGAGGACCTGCTCGACCGGATCTTCTCACGATTCTGTCTGGGGAAATAAGATGCCTGAAGCGCACGGCTGGAAGCTGATCGCGATCCCGCTGGGGGGCCTGGCGCTGCTCGGCGTGCTGATCTGGCAGTGCGTCCGCTTCTGGATGCTCTACTCGAAGGCGGGCGGGACCGGCAACCTCGCGGGCGGGGTCGTCTGCGCGCTGCTGATCGTCGCGTGGCTCGTCCTCGCGTTCAAGATGCTGATGTAGCCGGGCTTCGCTTCACCTTGACAATAATTTGCATCGCCTCTAGAGTAGCTCCACTTCATGCGCTGTCCGTTCTGCAAAAAAGACCACGACAAGGTCATCGATTCGCGCTCGGCCAACGCCGGCGCAACCGTGCGGCGGCGCAGGGAATGCCTGGCGTGCAAAAAGCGGTTCACGACGTACGAGAAGGTCGAGGAGATCACCCTCTACGTCATCAAGAAGGACGGGCGCCGGGACGTGTTCGACCGGGAGAAGATCAAGCGCGGCCTGCTGACCTCCTGCAAGAAGCGCCCCGTGTCCCTCCAGACGATCGAGGACATCGTCAACCGCATCGAGATCGAGCTGTACGAGAACTACGACCGCGAGGTCAAGTCGACGAAGATCGGCGATCTCGTGATGCGGGAGCTGAAGGGGGTCGACCACGTCGCGTACGTGCGCTTCGCCTCGGTGTACCGCGAGTTCAAGGACGTCAATGAGTTCATGCGCGAGCTGAAGCCGATGCTGAAGGGCGTCACGCGCGCATAGGCAAAACCGGCGACGACGGGGTAGACTAAGGGCCTGGGGTGACGGGGTAGAGAGGGCATGCCGATCCGGAAAATCGAGTCCGTGCGCAAACGCGACGGCAACGTCGCGCCGTACGACGAGCAGAAGATCGCGGAAGCCATCGCCAAGGCGGCGCGCGCTTCCGGTCTGGACAACGGGACCATCGGCCGCGATCTCGCGAGCGTGGTCACGATGTACCTCGAGCGCTACCACGAGCGCGAGACGCCGACCAGCCAGGAGATCCAGCAGCTCGTCGAGAAGATCCTCTTCGATACCGGCAACGCCCCCATCGCTCGCGCCTATATCGTCCACCGCGAGAAGAAGGGTCAGCCCGCCGAGGCCCCCTCCGCGCCGCCCACCGAGGACCTGTTCCCGACGGGGCTGCTGCTCGTCGACGGCGCCACGACCGGCGACGTCGCCCCCTGGGGTCGCGAGCGCATCATCGCCGCGCTCACGAAGGAAGCCGGGCTCGAAGAGCAGGCCGCCACCGAGATCGCCGGGGCCGTCGAGCAGAAGATCTTCCGCCTCGGCCAGCGCCGCATCTCGACCTCGCTCATCCGCGAGCTCGTCAACCACGAACTGCTCGGCCGCGGCTACGGCTCGAAGCTGCGCCGTCAGATCGTCGTCGGCCTCCCCAAGTACGACCTCGGCCAGCTCGTCGGCGACGAGGAGGCCCAGATCGATCCGGAGACCCTGTGCCGGACGATCGGACAGGCGACGCTCCGCCAATACGCGCTCCAGGAGATCTTCGCCCGCGACGTCGCGGACGCCCATATCGAGGGCCGCCTGCACCTGCACGGCCTCGAGGAGCCGCTCAAGCTCCACGCGCTGTCGCCGTCGGTCGCCAGCCTTCGCCGCACCGGCGTCCGCGTCCGCGGCTCGTCGGTGCTCTCGGAGCCCGCGCGCGACGCCCGGACCTTCACCGCCCAGCTTTCGCGCGTGCTGACCGACGCGCGGCGCTATGTGAGCGGGCCTGTCACGCTGCACCACCTGAGCGAGGCGTACGACCAGCTGCTCTGGGGCGCCGAAGAGGGCGCCGTCCGCGCGGAAGTCGAGCACCTGGGCGTCGTGCTGGATGGCGCGACGGCCGGCGTCCACCCGCGGCATCGCACGGCGCCGGGCATCGCCGCCGGAGGGCGCGCCCTGGTGACCGTCAGCGCCGAGGGCGACGAGCTCAAGGAGTTCTGCCGCATCGGCGCGGAGCGCGGGATGATGTTCCAGTTCGACCGCCCCGGCGCGACCGCGTCCGCGGCGGGCTGGTCGGCGACGGCCCACGCGATCACGCTCAATCTTCCTCAGGCCTACTACCGCAGCGAGGCGGGCACCGATTTCTATTCGGAGCTGGAGACGTCGATCGAGCTCGCCGCGAAGGCGCACCTCCAGAAGCGCCAGCTGCTGCGCAAGTTCACCGACAAGGCCACGGGCACGCTCGGCAACGGCCTGGGCTGGACCAGCGAGGGCGCCGGCCCGCTCCGCTTCGACGATCTCGAGTACGCCGTCGGCATCGCCGGCCTCAACGAGTCCGTGCGGCTGCTGTCCAACGAGGAGATCCTGGGCAGCGACACGGCCGTGCGCCTGGCGCTGCGCATCGTGTCGTACGTCTACTTCCGCCTGCGCGAGGAGTCGACGCGCCACGGCCTCAAGCTCGTGCTCGAGGACGTCCCGGTGGCCGACGCCTCCGACCGCTTCGTCAAGATCGACGCTCAGCTCTATCCGCGCGCGCGCGGCCTGCTGGCCGACCGCACCCGGTATACCCCGGGCTTCCGCGTCCGCAGCGCCCCCGCGTTCGAGGCCCTCGCCGTCGAGTCCCGCTTCCACACGCTGGTCCCGAGCGCCCGGGCGACGGTCGAGCGCCAGCGCCTCTCCGCCGCGGAGCTCTTCACGATCCTCGGCCGGCTCCACAGCGAGACGCAGGCCTCGCACCTGGCCGTCGAGTGATCCCTTGACCGGCCGTATCCACAAGGTCGCGGCCAACGACTACGAAGTCCACACCGACCAGGGCGTCTGGCACTGCCATTTCGCGGGCAAGCTGAAGCGGGTCCGCCAGGACGCCCTCAAGCTCGCCGCCGTCGGCGACTACGTCGAGTTCACCCCCGGCGAAGCTCGGCAGGGCGTCATCGACAAGGTTCTCGAGCGCCGTTCGAAGCTTTCGCGCCATGACGTGCTGCATACGACCCGGGAGCAGGTGATCGTCGCCAACGTCGACGTCCTCTTCGTCGTCCAGGCGGCGAAGGATCCGGAGTTCAACGACGTGATCGTCGACAAGTGCACGGTGATGGCGGCGGCGAACCGGCTGCCGCTGGTCATCGTCGTCAACAAGAGCGATCTCGCCCGCCCCGACTTCTCGATCTACGAGAAGGCGGGATACCGCTGTCTCCGCACGTCGGCGGCGACGGGGGAGGGCGTGGAGGAGTTGCGCGGCTTCCTGAAGGGGAAGACGTCGGTGCTGATGGGCCCGTCGGGCGTCGGCAAGTCGTCGCTGCTGAACGCGCTGGACCCCGAGCTGACCCTCAAGGTGGGCGCGGTGTCGAAGCGCGGGGAAGGCCGCCACACGACGACCTGGGTGGAGCTGGTGCCGATGGGCGGGGGCCTGATCGCCGACACGCCCGGCATGGAGTTCTTCACCTTATGGGGCGTGACTCCGGAGAATCTCAAGGACCACTTCCTCGACTTCGTGGATCTCGCGGACAAGTGCCGCTTCCGCAACTGCTCGCACATCCGCGAGGTCGGCTGCGCCGTGAAGGGCCACGTCGCCGACTCCCGCTACCGCAACTATGTCGACCTCCTCAATAAGCTGCGCGAGCGCCGCCTGCAATAAGGGACTCAGAGTCGCTGATGGCAGCCCCTCCTCTTTCCGTGATTCGTCATTCCGGTCGTCCGTTCACTCCCTGAACATTCCTTGCGGAATTTGCCTTTTTTCCCCGATATAGTATTCTAAGCACGAAGAGAGAGGGGTTCCCACCGGTCCGCGCCCCTTTCTTTCGGCCCAGGGTAGAGAGAGGGGAATCATGCAGCTCAAGAAGCTGGAGATGTGCGGTTTTAAATCGTTCGCCAACCGCACGGAGTTCACGTTCGGCCGCGGCATCACCGGCGTCGTCGGCCCCAACGGCTGCGGGAAGTCCAACGTCGTCGACGCCATCAAGTGGGTCCTGGGCACCCAATCGTACAAATCCGTCCGCGGCGAGGAGATGCTCGACGTCATCTTCAAGGGCGCGCAGGGCGTCTCCGCCATGGGCTTCGCCGAGGTCTCCCTCACCCTCGACAACTCCGACCATACGCTGCCCATCGAGTTTGAGGAAGTCTGCATCACCCGCAAGATCTTCAGCTCGGGCGACGCCGAATACTCCATCAACAAGTCGCCGTGCCGCCTGAAGGACATCCGCGAGCTCCTCTACGGAACCGGCATCGGCACCGACAACTACTCCGTCATCGAGCAGGGAAAGATCGACCGCCTCGTCCTCTCCAACCCGCACGAGCGCCGCCTCGTCTTCGAGGAGGCCGCCGGCATCTCCAAGTTCCGCGCCAAGAAGCGCGAGACGGAGAACCGGCTCGAAAAGGTCGCGGGCGACCTGCTCCGCATCCAGGACGTGGTCCACGAGGTCCAGAAGCAGCTGCGCTCGGTGCGCGCCCAGGCCGGCCGCGCGTCGCGCTACAAGGAGCTCGCCGAGGACCTCAAGGGGAAGCGGCTGCGTCTCGCCGTCCACGACCACCGCTCACTGGCCGCCCGCGGGACCGACCTGGGGGCGAAGCTCCGCGCCGCCGAGGAGCGCCGCGCGCAGCTCAAGGGCGAGCTCGAGGCGAAACTGCTCGACCTCGACGAGGTCCGGAAGAAGCTCGAGGCCGAGGCCGGCCGCCATGCCGACCTGGCCGCGTCCCTCGCGGGCCTCGAGTCGCAGGCGTCCTATCTCGAGCGCTCCATCGCGTCCGCCGAAAGCCGCTGCCGCGAGCTCGAGGCCGAGCGCGGCCGGGCCGACGCCGACCGCGAGGCCCTCGAAGCCAAGGCCTCGGAGCTGACGGCCCAGCTCGAGATCGAGTCCGCCGCCCTCGCGGAGCTCGACGAGACCGTCCGCGCGCGCACGGCAGAGCAGGAGGAGGTGCGGCGCCGCCTGGACGAGGCCGTGCGCGAGTGCAGTCGGGCGTCCGCGGAGCACGAGGTGAAGAAGGGCGAGGCCGTCGAGCTGGCGCACAAGGAGACGCAGTTCCGCAACGAGCAGGCCCGGCTCCAGAGGGAGCATACGGAGCTCGCGGCGCGGGTGGAGTCGATGAAGGCGCAGGACGTGAAGCTCGAGGCCGAGCTCGCGGAGCTGCGGTCGAAGATCGGCGGCGCGCGCGAGACGAAGGGCGTCCTGGAGCAGGAGATCGCGGCGCTGATCGCGGAGAAGAAGGCGGAGGACGTCGAGCAGGCGAACCGGCGCGAGGAGCGCACGGTGGTCGACCGCGAGCTCGTCCAGCTCCGCGAAGGCAAGAACCACCGCGTGGCGAGGCGGGAGACCCTGCGCGACCTCGAATCGCATTTCGAGGGCCTCGAGGCCGGCGCCCGCACGCTGCTCCGCGAGAAGATTGAGGGCGTCCTGGGCACCGTCGCCGACTTCCTGGAGGTGCCCGCGGAATCCGTGGCCGCCGTGGAAGGCGCCCTGGGGGACCGCGCGGGCGCCGTGGTCTGCGACACGTCCGAGAACGCCGAGAAGGCCGTCGCGTTCGTCCGCGAGCGCAACCTCGGACGCACGATTGTCATCGCGCTCGACGAGTGCAAGAACGGCTACTTCACCGACGTCGAGCTGCTCGCCAAGGGCGTGCTCGGCCGCGCCGGCGCCCTCGTTCTGTGCGACGAGCGCTACCGCCCCATGGTCGAAGCGCTGCTGGGTCACACGCTGGTCGTCGAGGACCGCGGCACCGCCCGCCTCGTCCGCAGCGAGCGCCTCACGGAGTGGCCGCTGGTGACGCCCGACGGGGACTACTTCGATCACCCCGGCCTGCTGACCACCGGCGGCGCGCGCGCGGTGCAGGGCCTGATCTCGCGCAAGGCCGAGCTGCGCAAGCTCGAGGAGGAGATCGGCCGCTATATGGAGCTGGTCACCGAGCGCGAGCAGCGCCAGGCTGCCGTCGAGCAGCGCCTCAAGTCCGGCGAGGAGAAGATCGACCAGCTCCGCCACGACGTCTACGACAAGAATATGTTCCTGGGCGAGACCTCGGCGCAGATCGAGCAGCTCGCCGTGCGCGAGCAGTTCCTCGACAGCGAACGCGTCCAGATCGTCGGCGAGCTTGAAGCCATGGGCCGCCAGTCCGGGGCGGTGGCCGACCGCGCCGCGTCGCTCGAGACGCTGCTCGCCCAGCTGGGCTGGCTGAACACGTCGGTGACCGCGGAGATCCAGCATCTCGCCGCGACCCTGGAACGCTACGAGAGCGGCAAGGTCGAGCTGCAGAATGCGCTCACCCACGCCCGCGTCGAAAGCGCCAAGGCCGCCGAGCAGCGTCTCTCCGTCGGCAAGCGGCGGGAGATGCTCGAGGGGAACCGGGACGAGGCCGCGCGCGCGCTGGACCGCGTCGCCGCGCTGGCCGGCGAGATCGCCGGGCGCCATATCGCGGCGCTGGAGGAGAAGACGGCGAACGAGGCGGAGCGGGCGGACCTGGCCGGCCGCCTGGACGCCGAGCGCGCCACCGTCGAGGAGGCCGCGAAGGACCGGGAGGCGCTGGCGGAGGACTGCGACCGGGCGCGGGCCGAGAAGGGCCGCGTCGAAAGCGACCTCGGGCCCTGCGAGGACGAGCTGAACCGGCTCAGGATCGAGGAGGAGGGGCTCCGGATCAAGGGGGAGAACCTGTCCCAGCGGGCGCGGGAGGAACTGGAGATCGACCTGGCCCAGGTGGTCGCCGAGACGCCCGCCGAGGAGATCCCCGACCCCGACGCGCTGTCGCGCGAAGTCGACGAGCTCCGGGCCAAAATCTCGGGCTTCGGGGCGGTGAACGTCGTCGCCCTCGAACAGCTGACCGAGCTGGAGGAGCGCGAGAAGTACATGCTGACCCAGACGGAGGATCTGACGAAGTCAAAGGGCCAGCTCGAGGAGCTGATCCGGGAGCTCAACAAGGAGTCCAGGGACCTGTTCGAGAAGACCTTCGAGTTCGTGAAGGAGCAGTTCGGCACGATCTTCCGGAAGATCTTCGGCGGCGGGAAGGCGGACATCATCCTGGAGCAGGGCGAGAACATCGACCTGTCGGAGCGCGGTCTGGAGATCATGGCGCGCCCGCCGGGCAAGGAGCTGACGTCGATCTCGCTGCTTTCGGGCGGCGAGCGCTCGCTGACGGCGATCGCGCTGGTCATGGCGCTCTTCAAGGCGAACCCCAGCCCGTTCTGCCTGCTCGACGAGGCGGACGCGGCCCTGGACGAGAAGAACGTGGAACGCTACGCCGGCGTGGTGAAGGAATACGCGGCGGACACCCAGTTCATCGTGATCACGCACAACAAGCGCACGATGGCGGTCTGCGACACCCTGCACGGGGTGACGCAGGAGCAGCAGGGCGTCTCGAAGCGGGTGAGCGTGAATCTCTCCGGCGACTCGACTCTGGACATGCTGAAAGGGAAGGGCGGTCTGACGGCGCCGGTCGCGGCGGTCGCGACCCAATCCTGACCTGATCCGGCGATCAGGAGCATCTTGGGAGACGCAGACCAGGCGGCTTGGTTGGGCTCGCCGGATCTGATCCCAGGCGATCTTCATGCCCGGAGGGAGGGGGACGGACCATGCGAGTTTCGATCAGCCTCATGGTGCTGGCGCTGCTGTCGGGCTGTGGATCCAAAGAGGCGCCTGCCGGGACCGTCCCGGCTGCGAGCGGAGGCGTGGTCGGCGACCCCGCCGGCGCCCAGCTCGTCATCCCTCCGGGAGCGCTCCCCAAGGATGCCGCGATCGCCCTGACGTCGTCGCCGCCGGAATCCCACCCGGGCCCCGGCGTCCGCGTCATCGGGCCCGTCTGGAACTTCAAGGTCGACGGCGCCGAGCACTTCAGCTTCCTGAAGCCCGTCCAGATCGCGCTGCCCTATGACGCCGCCGTCCTGGATCCCGCCCGCTCGCCCGGCCTCTCCGTCTGGAGCGGGACGCAATGGGACAAAGTCCCCGGATCGCGCGTGGATGCCGCGAAAGGGAAAATCGTCGCGGAGGTCGACCACTTCAGCACCTACGCGCCGACCCAGAATCCCGTCGAGGAGGCCATCGACCGCTCCCTCGAAGGCCAGCGGAAACGCTGGTTCAACAACCAGTTCTGGTACGGCGAAATCCTCGTGACGATCCACGGGAGCGGCCGTCGCAAGCACGAGAACTACAGCATCCAGCGCGACGCCCAGGTCCGCTTCCGCATTCCGGCGATGCCCGGCGAGGCGGCCATGGACTCCATGATGGAGCAGATGAAGAAATCGCCCGTCGCCCTGCCGCCGAAAGCGCTGCAGAGTCTTCAGGACGCGCGCAACCGCCGGCACTGGATCACCCAGCTCACGAACAAGCAGCCCGAAGACGAGACCGACGCCCATCTCGACGTCCACGACGCGTTCAACTCCGTCGGGGGCAAGGTCGAGACCGACGGCAGCGTCTGGAGCCGGCAGTCGAACGAGGGCGGCCTCGATCGGAAAGTGATGGGGATCCACCAGCTGGAGATCGACATCGTCAAAGGCACCTACAGCTACCAGGGAGGGCAGATCAACGGCCCCAAGGTGGTCTACAGCTCGTCCAACAACGAGAAGCCTGAACCCAAGATCCTGGACCTGCTCGCCCGGCTCGAGGTCCACTTGAAGGACGAGAAGCTGCCGGATTCCGGAACCACGATCAGCGGTCTCAAGAGCATTCCCAAGGGCATGCTGGCCTCCGTCGTCGGCGAGATCGGCGGCAACTGGAGCTACAGCTACGGCCGGACCAGCGGCACGATCGCCTGGACCTTTTCGCCCGTGCCTTTCGACGACGTCGAGCTGGTGATGGTCCCCAAGGGGTACGACGCCTGGCTCCCCCGCGGCGGCCCCGACGAGGGTACGAAGGGAAATTCCCTGCCCCTCCAGGTGCGGCTCCAGAAGCACGGCGGCGGCCCCACCAAGGCCCGCATGACGAGCCTCACGGTTCGGATCGACGACGTTTCGCGCGAGCCCGGCGTCTGCCTCAACCTGCCGGCCACGAAAGGCGCCGACACGCCCGACCTGCGCTTTGCCACCGGCGCCGGCTACACCCTGGAGGACGACGGGACGCGGGTCGTGCACAAGGGAAGTCCCATCGACAAGCTCGACCTCGTGCTCGATTGCTTCGACTGGGGTGCCTGGGGCGCCGTGAAGTCGCAGGCGGTGCTGGAGGACGGACGCATGGTCTTCGGCGTGATGGAGGGCAATCCTGCCGAGGACGAAGTTCGCGTCCCGAAGCGGCCGCCCGAGTCGTTCATCGCCGACAAGTGGAAGACGGACCAGGGCATCGAGGAAGGGCGGCCGGACCTCGACGACAAGGATCCCCAGAAAGGAAATCCGAACGACGGCGACGGCCTGACGCTGTACGAGGAGTACCGCGGCATGATGGCGAAGGGAAAGCACACGCGCGATCACGGCGCGGGGCCCGACGGCATCAAGCCCCTGACGCCGGGCCATAAGGACCTGATCCTCGATAACCGGATCGGAAGCGATGCCGCCGTCGTCGCCGGCCTGCTCCTTTTCGAGAAGGCCTCCGGGATTCACCTCGTCGAAGTGGATCCGGCTGAGCTGCCGCAGTCGCGGGAGGTCAACGTCAACCGCGGCCCGAGGACCTCGGTCAGGGCGCAGCACGGTCTGGTTCTGGTCGACGTGCGCCTGCCGGGCGACGACACCGGCTTGACGAAGCGCGACTATCACAAGCCCCTGAATTCCCGCGAGGCTTACGACCGGGTCCAGGTGGACCTCGTGAAGATCCGGACGATCCTCCAGGGGGACAAGGGCGCGACGTGGTCGGCGGCCACGGAGATCAGCCAGACCGTGGCGCACGAGATCACGCACGCGCTCGACGTCAATCACCACGGCCCCAACGGCATCGTGAACCTGCAGAACCCGGCGGCGCTGAAGATCTACGACCGCTCGAAGACGCGGGTCACGCCCAACCCGGTCCCCGGGGTGGTCGGGTATCCGAAGAACGAGGCCAGTGGGGACGTGCATTGCATCATGTGTTACAACGCCATGTACGCCTGGGCCTATCATGCCCCGGACTATCTGTTCCTGGGGAACATCACGCCGCCCGGAACGCTGTTCTGCACGTCGGTCGACGGCACCGGCCACAACGCGCCGTTCGACATCCCGGATCCGGCGAATCCGGCGCGGAAGATTCGAATCTCCGGAGTCTTCGGCCCCGCGGCCGAGGGCCCCTGCCTGCCGATGATGCGGGTGAAAGACCAGAACTGAGTCGAAGGCCGCGGACCGGTCCGGTTCACAAGGGGACCGCTCCGGATCCGGCTCCCGGAAATATCCCTTGCTGCTCTTGCGCCATTGTGCTGCCATGGACCGCATTCGGAAAGGATGCGCGGGGAGACAAGGGGAGCGAATGCCGTCCAAGAGGTCCGCCCGAGACCGCAAGTCGAATGGCCGGGGCTCCTCCGTCCCGGAACGGATCCCCATCGTCTGCATCGGAGCGTCGGCCGGCGGGCTTGACGCGTTCGGCCGCCTCCTCGAGGAGCTTCCGCCGGACACGGGCATGGCCTACGTCATCATCCAGCACCTGGATCCCAGCCATCCGAGCTCCCTTCCGCCGCTCCTGGCCAAGAAGACCCCGATGCCGGTCTCGGAAGCCCGGGACGGCGTCCGCGTCAAGCCGAACACCTTCTACGTCATCCCCCCCGACACGGTCATGTCGCTCTCCCGCGGCACCCTGCGCCTGGCCGCCCGGACCTCGGAGAAACGGTTCCTGCCGATCGATCACTTCATGCGCTCGCTGGCCGAGGACCAGAAGGGCCGCGCGATCGGGGTGATCCTCTCGGGCACCGCGTCCGACGGCACCCTGGGGCTCGAGGCCATCAAGGCCGAAGGCGGCCTGACTTTCGCCCAGGACGAGAAGTCGGCCCAGTACGGCGGCATGCCGTCGAGCGCGCGCGCTTCCGGCTGCGTCGACTTCGTGCTGCCCCCGGCGGAGATCGCCCGGGAACTCGTCAAAGTCAGTCGTCACCCCTATGTCGCCCGCGATCGGGACGGTTTGGAACTCGGCGAGATCGGGGCCGAGGTCAGCACGGACCAGTTCAGCCGGATCTTCGAAGTGCTGCGGCGGGTGGCAGGCATCGACTTCAGCTCCTACAAGCGCACCACGATCCGTCGGCGCATCTCCCGGCGGATGACGTTGAACAAATTCACGTCGATCGACGACTATGTCGGCCACCTTCTGAAAAACCGCTCCGAAGTCGACGCGCTCTCCCAGGACCTCCTGATCAAGGTCACGACTTTCTTCCGGGACCCGGAGTCGTTCCAGGTCCTGCAGAAGAAGGTCCTCCCGGCCATCCTGAAGCACCGGAAGAACGGGGAGCCGATTCGCGCGTGGGTTCCGGGCTGTTCCACCGGCGAGGAGGTCTATTCGATCGGGATGAGCCTGATCGAGACGATGGGGGAAATCTCGCCCGGCCTTCACTGCCAGATCTTCGCCACCGACATCAGCGATGCCGCGATCGAGCGGGCCCGGAGCGGCTTCTACCCCGAGAGCATCAAAGACGATGTTGCGGCCGAACGCCTGCGCCGCTTCTTCATCAAGACGGCGGAGGGGTATCGGATCTCCAAGACCGTGCGCGACATGTGCATCTTCGCCCGGCAGGATCTGACGAAGGATCCGCCGTTCTCGAAGCTCGATCTGATCAGCTGCCGGAACGTGCTGATCTATATGGGATCGGAGCTCCAGAAGCGGATAATCCCGATCTTCCATTACTCCCTGAAGCCGGGGGGCTATCTCATGCTGGGCAGTGCGGAGTCCCCGGGATCGTTCTCCGGCCTGTTCACCCCGGTCGACAAGAAAGGGAAAATCTACCTCAAGAAGCCGGGGTCGAAGGACTCCCGGCTGGAGCACGCCGCCCTGCGTCCGGATCGCGTTCCCGCCGTCAAGGAGGGTCGGAAGACGCCGGGCCCGGTGACGGAGGTGGACCTGTTCCGCGAGGCGGACAAGCTGGTGCTCGGACGCTTCGCGCCCGCAGGCGTCCTGCTCAACGCCGAGCTCGAGGTGGTGCAATACCGGGGACGCACCAGTCCGTATCTGGAAAACGCTCCCGGGAAGCCCACCGTCCATGTCCTCAAGCTGATCCGGGAAGGGCTGGTTTACGGCCTGCGGAGCGCGGTCGAGAAGGCGCTGAAGCAGGGGATGCCGGTCCGCAGCGGCGTCATCGAGATGAGGACCAACGGAAACCGGCGGGACGTGGTCCTGGACGTCGTCCCGATCCGTTCCGGCCTTTCGGATAAGCCCTTCCTGCTCGTGCTGTTCAACGAGATCGGGGAGGTCAAGGTCAAGGCCAGGGGAAAAGGGTCGGAAAAGTCGCTGAAGCTTTCGGTCCGCGAGGAGACCCGTCGGGTGATGCTGCTCCGGCGCGAGCTCAACGCGCTGAGGGAGGAGCTCCAGACCCGCGTCGAGGAGCAGGAGGCCGCGCAGGAGGAGTTCAAGTCGGCCAACGAGGAGATCCTGTCGAGCAACGAGGAGCTCCAGAGCACCAACGAGGAGCTCGAGACGGCCAAGGAGGAACTGCAGTCCGCCAACGAGGAGCTCACGACGCTGAACGAGGAGCTCATGACCCGGAACACCGAGCTCGGCCAGCTCAACAGCGACATCACGAACCTCCTGGCCGGCATCAGCATCCCCATCCTCATGCTGTCCCAGGACCTCCGCATCCGGCGCTTCACCCCCGTCGCCGGCGCGCTGCTCAATCTCATCCCGAGCGACGTGGGCCGCCCCATCACGGACATCAATCCCAACATCGACCTGCCGCGCTTCGAGGAGATGATCGCCGAGGTCATCGACACCATGATCGTGAAGGAGCAGGAGGTCCGGGCCAAGGACGGTCGCTGGTATTCCCTGCGGATCCGTCCGTACCGGACGGTCGAGAACAAGATCGACGGCGCGACGGTGACGTTCCTCGATATCGACGCCCGGAGAAGAGACCAGGAGGCGGAGGCTTTCGTGGAGACGGTCCGGACCCCGGTGCTCGTGCTCGACTCCCAGCTCCGCGTGAAGTCCGCCAACCGGTACTTCTACCGGTATTTCGAGACCAGTCAGCAGGAGATCCTCGATCAGCCGCTGTTCCATCTCGCCAAGGGCGAGTGGAACGTGCCCGCGCTGCGGGACCTGCTCGAGAACGTCATTCCGAAGAAGACGGTCGTCGAGGACTTCATGATCGAATCGACGCTCCCCAAGCTCGGCCGCCGCACCTTCCTGGTGAACGCGCGCCGGATGGCCTCGGACGGGGTCGGCGACGGAAGGATCCTGCTGGCCTTTGAAGACGTGACGGCTCGATAAAATCCCTTGGAAACGGCTTCCCCGGTCCACTAGGATAGCTTCTTCCTCCCGGGTGGGGGGGCCAGGAGAGGGACGCATGAAGTCGCGAGAAGTACTCCTCGTTTCGTCCGATCGGGCCCTTCTGGACGAGCTTCCGGGACCCCTCATGCAGCGGACCGGAGCGCCCGAGGTCGTCCCCGTGACCCGGGTCATCGACGCGCTCCAGGAGGTCGGCCTGCGTTCCTATGAGGCGGCGATCTGCGTCGTGGACGGACCCGATGAGCTGGCCTGCGTCATCCGTCTGAAGAAGGCCAAGCCCGACCTGCCGGTCCTCATGCTGACCAAGTCCGCAGATCCGATCTTCCGGAATCTCGGGGAGCAGATGGGGGCCGACGCCGTCGTCCGCCGCGCCTCCGCAGTGGAGAAGACCGCCGACTTGGTCGCGACGGCGATGGAGTCCCGTCGGCTGGCGGGGGCGACGCGGAAGGCCATTGCCGTCACTGCGGAGCTCGTCCGCGACATCCAGCGTCTCAGCGAGAAGAACCGGAAGCTCGTCGAGAGCGCGATGGGGCTCGCCGCCTCCGTGCAGGACGGCGATTTCGTCACGCTGGTCGTCGACGACGAACCCTCCGACCTGCTCCTTCTGGTCCAGGCTCTCCGGAGGGCCGGCCTGCCCCCCTTTATCCGCACGGCCAAGGGCGTCCCTCAGGCCCGGGAGTATCTGTCCGGCGGGGGAATCTATAAGGACCGCGCGGCGTATCCGGTCCCGTCGCTCATCATCTCGGATCTGAACCTGGGCGGCGACCGCGGAACCGAGCTGCTCCGCTGGGTGCGTTCCGAGCCCTTACTGTCTCACCTCGGGTTCATCCTCTTCACCTCCTCCGAGCGGGAGGAGGATATCCAGGAAGCCGCGCGCCACAACGCGAACTTCTATATACCGAAGTCGGCCCGGCCCGACACGCTCGTCTCCGTCGTCCGCTCGGTCTACGAACACGCCCGCCGCTACAAGACGCTCTAGCGGCACGGCTCGGACTGGGCCACAGCAAGAGGGCGCGCCTTCGGCGCGCGGGAAGCACCAGGCGGACGGGGTCGACGAACGTCACGCCGCAGGGAGAGGCCGACGTCGGCGCAGGGCCGCCGCGAGCGCGAGCATCAGGGGACCTTCGAAGCCGGTCAATCCGCAGCCCCCTCCACCGCCGCCCCCGCTGCTCTTGGGTTGCGCCACGACGGTGATGTCGTCCACGAACCAGCCCGTCGTCGCATTGGCGCCGCCGTCGACGCTGTCGAAGAAGAAGCGGGGCTGAACAGGACCCCACCAGCCCGCGACCGGAACCGTATGCTCGTGCCAGGTCCCCGCCGGCGAGCAGTCGGCCAGGCTGAATTCGGTCGAGGAAATCTCGTGGAGGATCTGCGACGAGTCCTCGTTCACAAACTTGATCATCCGGCGGTCCTTTCCGTCCACGTTCTCGGTGTCGCGATTGCACCAGAAGTGAAGGTCGGCGGTTCCCTGGACCGGAAGCAGCGCCAGCGTGGCGCTTCCGCGGATGCGCGACCCGGTGTCGTAGTTCGTCCCGTTGTTGAAGTTCAGCGACGCCGGCGCGCTCCGGACGGCCCCTCCCGGAGCCGACGCCGGAGTGGCATCCACGCCCCAGGTCACGAGAGCGTCCCCGGACGTCACGGCCGCGGCCCCCGCGGCGACGCTGAAGTCCGCCGGCGCGGGGAGCGTGGAGTAGCGCAGGATCCTGGAACTGAGGTGCTCGTTGCAGATGAGGCAGAAGGAAGGGGCCAACAGGTCGTTCATGAGGCACTTGCTGTCGGGAACGGTCTTGAACAGGCCGTGCGTGCCGAAGGGCACCGGCGACTGGACGTCCCCCTGGCCCACCCACTTGGACCATTTCACCGTCGACGGGGATCCATCGAGCGACAGATTGGGGAAGAAGTCCAGGGTCTGGCCGGTGTCGTACTCGTCGCCGTTCGATCCGATGGCATGGCTGAGCTCGTGCATGACGCTGCGATCGGCGTACGCGCCGGCATAGCTCGTCGCCGCCCGGTACTGGTGCGAGCCGGTTCCCCAGTAGGGAGGCAGAAACGCCTGACCCCGATCCAGGGAGCTCGTCGTGTTCGAAATGATCATGATGATGTCGCAGGCGGGCGCTTTCGCGATTGCCTGGGTCACCGTCGTGTCCCAGCGGTCGAACGGCACGGTGATGGCGTAGCTGCCGCCCAGGTCCCAGCGGTAGCTGTCGAACGCGGTGCTCCACGCGTCGGTCGCGGAAAACCGGATCCCGGAATTGACCGAGATGGTGTTGACGCGGGTGACGTTGAAGCGGGAGGCAAGGGACTTATAGGGCTCGACGGCGAACAGCGCGGTGACCAGGCCGTCCGTGATGCTCTTGTAGAGCGCGAGCTCCGACGCGTCGAAGCCGTCCCCGAGGAACACCAGATTGACCCGGCCGGCCGCGGGGCCGTTGTTCACGACGAGATCGATTTCCGGGCTGCCGTACGAAACGGAAGGGAGGACATAGGAGATGAGAAGCTGCGGCGGATTGCCGCTCGTGCGATTCCCCATCACCCGGTCGTTCTGTACGCCCGACCCCTCCACGTCCGAGATCAGGAGGAAGCCCAGGTTCGGCATCCCCGAATACCACTGGGTGACCATGTCCGTGACTTCCCAATCCACCGTCCCCGTGCCGCCCACGGTCGCCCAGGTGAACAGCGAATAGTTGGGACTCGTGTTCCAGGTGACCGACTCCGACCAGAGATTGGCCGCCTGGCACGCGGCCACGTTGATCGGCGTTCCGCTGGAGGTCCCCGTGACCGTTGTCCGCAGCACGCACGTGGTGACGATGGCGTGGGGCGGAAGGGGCGGGAGCGTGAAGCGGATCAGGGCGCGCTCGTTGGCGTAGGAATTCGTCGTGTTGTAGCCGACCGCCAGGACCCCTTCGGCGGTGGTCGAGTTGGGGAATGCGGACGTGACCCAGGAATCGGCGACCACGGTGCCGGCGGTCGTCTGGACCTGGGCCATCAGGGAGCCGGCATTGGCGGCGACCGCCAGGAGCAGGACCGGGATCAGGACGCTCCGTTTCAGATTCATGGCTTCGGCTTCGTCAGGCAGGGCATCGGCGGGATCCTCTTCAGGAGATGGTCCAGGGCGGAGACCAGCGCCGCCCGGACCCCCGGGGACGGCTCGTCGGGGAGCAGGGCCTGAACGCGGTCTGCGACGCCGGGAAGATTCTGGAAACCCAGGGACTGCGCGGCCGCCCGGCGCTCGGGCTCGCCGGCCTTCGGAAACGCGGCCAGAAGCGCCTCGACCGCGACCGCATCGTCCCTGCGGAAGCGGAGGGACGTATACGCGGCGACGCGGATGGACACGGACTCTTCCGGGGTGATCAGGGCCACGATCTGCCTCGTGATGTCCGGATTCAGCGGCTCGCGGGGAGCCAGGGCATACAGTTCATTCTTGCGGGTCTGCTCATCTCCCGACTTCGCGGTCAGGACGACGGCCTCCCGCGAAGGGGAATGCCGGACCTCCGCAGGCGCGGGACGCCCCGGGGAGGACGGCAGCGGCGCCGCTTCGGAACCCGCCAAGGGAGTCTGGATTCGGACGTCGGCGCGAGGGGGCAGGGCGGAGGGCGATGTCCGAAGCGCGGCGAAGAGGGAGATGAGGGCGATCGGCGGTACTGCAAGGAGCAGGAACTGCTTTGTCGTCAAACCCATCCCCCGGTGGTTGGACTGAAGTATATCGCGTGGTTGGACAGATGGGGGGCGCTGCCTATTTTGAGGTCCCCCCGCACCCCGGGGGCCCGTCGCGCCGGTCTTCACAATTCGTTGATGGCCGCAAATTCGTGGGCTATTATTGGGACGGAGATGGCGCCTTCCGCACTCGGCGGAGCGGCGGAGAGGGCATTCCGGGGGGTGAGGCGGCAAACCTATGGAACAGAATCTCTTCGGGCAGATTCTCATCAACTTCAACCTGATCACCCAGGAGCAGCTGGACAAGGTCGTCGAGCTCCAGAAGAAATCGAACCCGCCGCGCCTGCTCGGCGAGCTCCTGGTGGAGCAGGGCTTCCTCGACGACAAATCGCTGAAGAGCATCCTCAGCGTGCAGAAGCGCAAGCTGGAACTCACCAAGGCCCAGCCCAAGGGCGGCGAATCCGAGCTCCAGCGGCGGCTGCAGGGCGCCCCGTGCACCGAGTACCTGAAAGTCTCCCGCGAGCTGGGCGCCTCGGACCTCTATATCACTTCCGGCCTCAAGCCCATGATCCGGCTCCACGGCAACCTGCTGGATCTCCCCGGCGACGCGCCCGGCTTCGAGGACAGCCGCAAGCTCCTCTTCCAGCTTCTCACCAAGGAGCAGGTCGACGAGTACTACAAGGAGAAATACATCGACTTCAGCCTCGAGCTGGAGGGCATCGGCCGCTTCCGCACGAGCATCTTCCGCCACTTGAAGGGTATCGCGGGCATCTTCCGGACCATCGCGGAGAACGTCATCCCCTTCGACCGCCTGGGTCTCCCCGGCGTCGTCCGCCAGTTTATCGATTACAGCCGCGGGATGGTCCTCGTCACGGGCGCGGCCGGATCGGGAAAGTCCACGACCCTCTGCGCCATGATCGACCTCATCAACAAATTCCACCGGCTGCACGTCATCACGATCGAGGACCCGATCGAGGTCGTCCACAAGAGCGACAAGTCGTTCATCTCGCAGCGCGAGATCCCCAGGCACAGCAAGTCGTTCGCGTCTGCCCTCCGCGCCGCCCTGCGCGAGGACCCGGACGTCATCGTGGTCGGCGAGCTCCGGGACCCGGAGACGGTGTCGACGGCGATCACGGCCGCGGAGACGGGGCACCTGATCTTCGGCACCCTGCACACCCAGAGCGCCGCCCGCACGGTGATGCGCGTGCTGGACCAGTTCCCCGCCCAGAAGCGCGACCATATCCGCACGCTGCTCGCGAACGTGCTGCGCGGCGTCGTCTCGCAGACCCTGGTGCCCAACCTGGACGGGAAGGGCCGCAGCCTGTCGTGCGAGGTCATGGTGGTGAACTCGGCCATCTCCAACCTCATCCGCGAGGACCGCGCCTGGCAGATCCCGATGGTGATGCAAACCGGCAAAAAGCACGGCATGAGGCTGATGGACGACTCTCTCATCGAGCTCGTCAAGCTGAAAAAGATCTCCCTCGAGGAGGCGCTCATGCGTGCCTCGGACAAGACCAAGTTCCTCAATCCCTTAGGGGATGAAGAAGGGAAGAGGAGGTAGCCCATGGCCCAAGTCGACCGGATGCTCCACCATATGAAGGGGGCCGGCGCCTCCGACCTGCACCTCAAGGCCGGCATGAGGCCCCGCTACCGCGTCAACGGCGAGCTGCGCGACGTCGAGGGCTCCGCCGTCTACACCCGCGAGGAAGTCGACAAGATGACCCGCGAGCTGCTCTCCGAGGAGCAGGACCGCGTGTACCGCGAGGAGGGCGAGATCGACTTCGCCTATGGCGACGTCAAGTCCGGCCGCTTCCGCTGCAACTTCTTCACGGAGCACTGGGGCCCGGCCGCCGTCTTCCGCCGCATCCCCGTCGAGATCCCGTCGTTGAAAGAGCTCAACCTCCCCGCGTCCCTCGAAAGCCTGATCCACCTGCGAGGCGGCATCGTCCTCATCACCGGCCCGACCGGGTCGGGGAAGACGTCGACGCTCGCGTCGCTGATCGACCTGATCAACGCGACGTACCGGAAGCACATCATCACGCTCGAGGACCCGATCGAGTACCTGCACCCGAGCAAGAAGTCCGTGGTCCACCAGCGCGGCCTCCACTACGATCTGACGGATTTTCCGGCGGGCCTGCGCGCGGCGCTGCGGGAGGACCCGGACATCATCATGATCGGCGAGATGCGCGACCTGGAGACCATCCGGCTCGCGCTGACGGCCGCCGAGGTCGGCTCGCTCGTCTTCGGCACGCTGCACACCAACGGCGCTTCCCAGACGGTCGACCGCATCATCGACGTCTTCCCGGCCGAGGAGCAGCCGCAGATCCGCGCGATGCTGTCGCAGTCCCTGGCCGGCGTCGTCTCGCAGGTGCTGCTGCGCCGGGTCGACACGGGCGGCCGCATCCCCGCGACGGAGGTGATGTTCGGCAACCCGGCCGTGAGCAACCTGATCCGCGAGAACAAGATCCAGGACATCGTCAGCGTCATCCAGGCCGGCAAACAGCAGGGCATGCACACGCTGGACGACTCGCTGGTGAACCTCGTCACCAAGAAGCTGGTGGACCCCGAAGAGGCGTTCTCCTACGCGGAGAACAAGGGGTGGTTCGAGCAGTTCGTCGACGTCCCGCTGCAGGGGCAGCTGGGCACCCGATAGAGGGCATCAAGTTTCAGGCATCAAGGAGGTCGCCGCGTTCCGGCGCCGCGAAGATTCATCCCCAGCGACCTCAGGCCCCCCCGCCTGCCTTTGGCCTTGGCGTCGGCCTCGACCAGCTCCCGACGATGACCCTTCACATTCGTCCGAAACCCCCTCGACAGGCGGAGTCGAGGGTCGTCTGTCTTTCTGGATCTGATGCCGGATGCCTTCTGCCGGAGTCGTTGGACTCTGGACTTCGCAAGGTGGACTTAGTATATTGCGCGCCCTATGGAACGCACTTTCAGCATGATCAAGCCGGACGGCGTGCAGCGCCGCCTGGTCGGACGCATCGTCCAGCGCTTCGAGGACAAGGGGCTCCGCATCATCGGGCTCAAGCTCATCCAGATGAGCCCGAAGCAGGCGGAAACCCTCTATTCGATCCACAAGGAACGGCCGTTCTACGCCAACCTGGTCAAGTTCGTGACGTCGTCGCCGGTCGTGGTGATGGCGGTCGAGGGCAACCAGGCGGTCGGGGTCGTCCGAAAACTCCTGGGCGCCACGTTCGGCTTCAACGCCGAACCCGGGTCGATCCGCGGCGATTACGGCGTCTCGAAGGGGTACAACCTCATCCATGGCTCCGACGCCGTCGAGGCTTCCGCCCGGGAGATCCCCATCTTCTTCAGCGAGAACGAGCTCGTGAAGTACGAGCACGCCGATACCGCCTGGGTCCTTGAAGAACCGGAGAGGAAGTAGTCCATGCCGAACATCGGGTGCACGGAAGTCCGGAAAGGCATGATCGTCAACTTCGAGGGCAAGCTCCAGTACGTCATGAACGTCTACCACCACACGCCGGGCAACCTGCGCGCGGTGATCCAGATCAAGATGCGCGACCTCAAGAGCGGCAACTCCAAGGAGACCCGCTTCGGGTCGGGCGACAAGCTCGACGTCGTCCATATCGAGCAGATCGACATGGAGT
This sequence comes from Planctomycetota bacterium, assembly GCA_035644495.1. GTDB lineage: Bacteria > Planctomycetota > MHYJ01 > MHYJ01 > JACPRB01 > JACQFK01. Next base: position 44,448 of record DASQOM010000298.1, read on the forward strand.
ACCTGTACCAGGACGGCGAGTCCTACGTCTTCATGAACCAGGAGAACTTCGAGCAGGTCTCCCTGCACAAGACCCTCCTGGGCGAGGACGTGCAGTGGCTCAAGGAAAACATGGTCTGCAAGGTGGAGTTCTACGAGGGCAGCGCGATCGCCATCGAGGTTCCGATGACGGTGACGCTGAAGGTCACCCAGACCGAGCCCTCGCTCAAGGGCGCCACGATCACCAACGTCTACAAGGCCGCCACGCTCGAGACCGGCGCCGTCGTGCAGGTGCCGCCGTTCATCGAGGAGGGCGAGATGATCCGCGTGGACACGCGCGAGGCCAAGTACCTGGAGCGGGCGAACTAAGACCATGCCGAAAGTCCTCATCGCCGACGACGTGGGCGACGAGTGCGCCCGGATCCTCCGCAAGGCCGAGATCGAGGTCGACTTCAAGGGCAAGATGAAGCCCGAGGACCTCAAGGCCGCCATCCCCCACTACGAAGGCCTCGTCGTCCGCAGCGCCGCGAAGGTCACCAAGGAGATCATCGACGCCGGGACGAAGCTCAAGATCGTCGGCCGCGCCGGCATCGGCGTGGACAACATCGACCAGGAAGCGGCGACCAAGCGCGGCGTCATCGTCATGAACTCGCCGCAGGGCAATATGGCCTCCGCGGCCGAGCATACCTGGGGCCTCCTGATGGCCATGTGCCGCAACATCGCGCAGGCCGACGCGTCGATGCGCGCCGGGAAGTGGGAGCGCTCCAAGTACACCGGCGTCGAGCTCGAGACCAAGACCCTCGGCATCGTCGGCCTCGGCAAGATCGGCGGCCTGCTCTCCCAGTACGCCAAGCCCTTCCGCATGCGCGTCATCGCCTTCGATCCGGTCACGACCAAGGAGCGCGCCGCCTCGCTGGGCGTCGAACTGGTCGACATGGACCGCGTCCTGTCCGAGTCGGACTTCATCACGTTCCACGTGCCGCTGACCGACAAGACCAAGGGCATGATCGGCGCGGCGCAGTTCAAGAAGATGAAGCGCACCGTGCGGCTGATCAACACGTCGCGCGGCGGCGTCATCGACGAGAAGGCGCTCGCCGAGGCCCTGACGGCCAAGGAGATCGCCGGCGCGGCGCTCGACGTCTACGAGACCGAGCCTCCCGCGAAGGACCACCCGCTCTTCAAGGTCGAGAACTGCGTGCTGACGCCGCACCTGGCGGCGTCGACGGAAGAGGCGCAGGTCAAGGTGGCGATCGACATCGCCGAGCAGTTCGTGGACTACTTCAAGAACGGGGTCGTGCGGAACTCGACGAACCTGGCGGGTCTGGCGGATCCCTCGCTGACCCCGTATCTGCGTCTCGCGGAGGACCTCGGCGGCCTGGCGGCGCAGCTCGCGGGCGGCCGCGTCAAGTCGGTGACGGCGTCCTACCAGGGCGCGATCAGCGCGTACGAGGTGGGGCCGATCACGCAGTCGGCGCTGAAGGGCGCGCTGGCGCCCACGGTCGGCGACGGCGTCAACGTCATCAACTCCCGCTTCGTCGCGAAGGAGGCGGGGATCGCGCTGGTCGAGGAAAAGCAGAAGGAAGCGCGGAACTACAAGAGCCTGCTCGTGGTCAAGGTCGAGACGGAGAAGGGGCTGCGGAGCGTGGCGGGCGCGGTCTTCGAGGGCCGCGACTCGCGGATCGTCGAGATCGACAACATGGACATCGATCTCCGGCCCGCGAAGCACATGGTCGTGCTGGCGTATATCGACCAGCCGGGCATCGTCGGCAAGGTCGGGACCATCCTCGGCCAGAACAACATCAACATCGCGCGGATGGAAGTGGGCCGCGCCGGGCGGGGCCAGCAGGCGATGATCCTGCTCTCGGTCGACGATCCGGTGAAGGCCGAGGTTCTCGAGGAGATCCGCCGGGCGATCAACGCCCACGACGTCCGCTCCGTCACCCTGCCTTAAGCGGCATCAGGCATCCGGAAAAGTCACCGCCCGCTCGACAACAATCCCGCGGTCTTCCCTCTCAGCGCCGGCGGCCCCCACCGACTCGGGGACCCGCCCTGTAGGAGCCGCCCGAGCGGGAGTAGCCCGGCGAGTAGTAGCGCGGGGTATAGGGCGTGGGGCGGGGACGCGGCGGACGGATGCCGTTGTGATTCCAGTTGCGCCAGACCATGGCCCCGCCCAGCCAGGCATCCCCATAATAGCCGTCGTAGTACTCGCTCGACTCATTGGTCCCGGCGGCCTGGGCCGCCGCTTCCTGCTGGCGCTTGCGCTCCTCGGCCTTGGCGGCCTGCTCCTCCTTCTTCAGGAGGGCCTTCGCCTTGTTCTCCGCGTCCTTGTGCTTCTGGTCCTCTTCCTTCGCCTCTTTCTCCATGCGCTCCATCTCTTCGCGCGTCGCCGTGATCTTGTCCAGCTCCTCCTGCGAGGCGCGGGCCTTCTCGATCAGCGCCGAGTCGTAAACCGAGATCCACCAGCCGCCGTAGGCGTCGGGCGCCGTGTCGGGGGTGATCTCGAAGACCATGCCCTCGCGCTCCTTCCGGGTCTCCTTCAGGCCGATCGACTTCAGGACCTCGGCGTCCTGGGGATTGCCCAGCATCTCCGCGATGGTCTCGATGCACTTCTTCTTCGCGGCGTCGTCCTTCAGCAGATTCTTGTAGACGCCCAGCTCGACGCCGGCGGGCGCGTCGGGGTCGCCGTACAGGTTGAACTC
>DASQOM010000299.1:0-13169 GCA_035644495.1 Planctomycetota bacterium
CGGCATCCTCAAGTTCGAGTGGTCCCTGGGCACCCACGAGTTCATCACCGAAAAGGCCGACTACGCCGGCCAGAAATTCCGGATTCTGGTCGAAGAGTGAAGGGCACTTTGTAGGGCGGAAATCTTCCTAAGGGAGCAGCACGACGGCCCGCAGCTGCGACGTGCCTTCGGCCTCGAGGCGGATATCGAAGATCTCCATCGAGTCGGGCAGCGCGATGCTCGCCGCGCCCAGCTGCGGGATCGCCGCGATCTTCACCTTGTGGATCCCGTTGATCACCACCGTCAGGTTGTCGGTGGGCGCGCCGTTCTTCAGGTACAGCGCCCGGCCCTTCATCGGCTCGCGCAGGCGGTGCACCACGGCCTCCTTCGCCCAGCGGTAGCGGCCGTTGGATGCCGCCCCGAACAGCGCCATGAGCTGGTCGTTCTTGCGGTCCTTATAGAGGGTCACGCCCGGTATCCCCACGGCGCCCAGCCCCGCCTCCTTCGCTTTCGTCGCGGGAGCTTCCAGGATTTCGGCCGCCAGGTCCGACGGCGTCGCGCCCTGCAGGCGCTTGCCCGTCGCGATCGCCTTGTCCACGTCGGCGCGCTCCGTCTCCGAGAGCATCGTGAGCGTCATCCCGCGGCCCGCGGCCACCTTGCCGTCCTTCGGCGCTGCAAAAACATAGGGCGCCTTCTGGAGCGACGACGTCACGGTGAGATTCCCGTAGCCGTCCAGGCCGCACTCGATCGTGAACTCGCGGAACGGCAGCTCGCGCAGGTCGATGCCCTTGCCTTTGATCGTCGCCTTGTCCTCGTCGACCTGGGCCTCGAGGATCACCGAGCCCAGCTCCTTCGGCGCGTCCGTCGTGATCACCGCGCCCGACTTGGACTGGAACAGGGGGAGATAAGGCGCGAGCTTGGCCTTGCGGGCGTCCAGGGCCGCGGCGTCGGCCGTCTTCGAGGCCGTGTCGGCGTCGGCCTTCGTCTTCGCCACCGCGGCGATCGCCTGGGTGATGGCCGCCTGGGTCGTCGCATCGGTCTGGCCGACTGGAACCAGCTCGATCAACCGGTCGAGGCGGGCGGGGAAGGCGGGAACAGGCTGATCGGCCGGCTGATTGGGATTGCCCGCCATCGCGCCGTTCAAGTGCAGGCCGCCGGCGGCATCCTCGAGGACGTAAAGCCGCAGCCCCGCCGTGACGTTGGTGCGCCCGAAGCGGGCGAGCTGCATCAGCTCCAGGTAGACCCAGCCGTTCTCCTGCTTCAGGTCGCCGTTCTGCGCGGGGGCCATGTTCTCGTTGGTGCCGAGGGCCCGGCCGTCGGCGATGGTCTTGCCGGAAACCTTCTGGGCGCTCTCGTCCAGCGTCCACTCGACGACGGTGGGCGCGATGTTCGGCTGCTGCCAGCCGACGAACTTGCTGACGTAGAGCTTCGCGCCCTTGCCGAGGGCGTCGACCAGCTTCCGGCGCAGCTGCGCCGTGGACTCGTCGCTCGCCAGGGTCAGCAGCACGGGCCGCAGCGGCGGTCCGCTGAAATAACCGCTCAGTTTCCCCGGCTCGCCCGGGACCAGGTTCCACATCCCCGCCTGGAGGCTGCGGAAAAAGACCTTGTCGCCCGGCGTCGAATCGGCGGCGGTGTATCGGAGCTGAAGACGCGGACCGGAGCGCGTATCCGCCACCTGGCCCGCGACCGTCATGACCGTCGACAGGGAGGGGTACTCCCCCTTGCCTTCGACCGTCCCGTCGGGTTTGACCGTCATCTGCAGTCGGAAGGGGATGGGCATCTCCATGCCGAAGCCGCTGTCTTCGAAGGCGAGCCCGGTATAGACGGAACCCGGCTTGATCGCCTTGAGGGCCTGCCGGACGGCGTCGAAGCGGGCGTCGCGGGCCGCGGCCTCGAGGGCCTCGACCACCTCGAAGCGGGTGTTGTAGCCCTGGTTGGCGCCGGGGGACATCCAGAGGCCGCTCAGCTTGCCGGCCTTCTCGTCGGCAATCCGTAGCTCGAACTCGCGGGAGGGCGGGCAGACGACGCGGAGCAGGACCTTCTCCTGGACCACGAGGATTTCCGCTGCGCCGCCGCTGATCAGCTCCCCGCGGCCCCTCGCGCCGGTGAACGTGCCCTCGCAATAATACTGCCCGCTCTTCGGCTCCCGCAGGAGCGTCAGCTCGGACGTGTCGGGCTCCGACCGGCGGGGATCCGTCGACGCGAGCTGGCCGCGCAGGACGGCGTAGTCCTTCAAAAGGCCGGCGATCGGGAGCTTCAGCGCTTCGATGCGGGCGAGCTCGGCCTCGTACTTCTTCACGATCTCCGCGTGGCGCTTGGGGTCGGGCTTCAGGACGACCTCGAAGGTCGCGCCCTGGCCGTAGTTGACCTTGCCCGCGATGCGGAGCGCGCCCGCGTCGCCGCCGACGGCCAGCGTCATCGAACCGCCGCCCGTCCGGCCGGCGGTCCGGGGGGCGATGCGTTCGCCGAGCTGGAAGGCGATGGACGCCGCGTTGGTGGCGGGGTTCAGGACCAGCTGTCCGCTGATCTGGTCCAGGTGCGGGGGCAGGTCGTCGTGCCAGGCCTTGCCGGCGAGCCTGCCGGCGACGGGCTTTGCGAGTTCCAGCGCCATTGCGGGCGGGGCGCCGGGGACGGGAGTCTCGACCGCCAGGACGAGGCCGCCCTGGGCGATGAACGCGTCGAGCGCGTCGACGCGCTTCTGATACGCCTCCGCCTCCTTCTTCCGCCGCTCCGCCATGGCGTCCTTGATCGACTTGCCCGAGGGCAGCCGCTCGAAACGCTGCGTGCCTCCCCCGAAGATCAGGTTCTTCTCGCCCTTGAGTTCGAGCTGGTCGCCCGAGAGGACCACGTCCTGGACCAGGGTGACGCCGGCCGGAGCCGCGAGGCTCAGGCGCCCGCCCTCGAGCAGCGAATAGTTCAGGGTCATGCCGTTCGATCCGTCGAGGCTCATGAGCACCTTGCCGTCCTTCATGAACTCGAGGCCGGCGAGATCGCCCTCCGAGACCGCGGCCCAGGCGCCCACGAGCTGGCTCGCATCGCCTGGAGGCTTGCCCACGAGCGGCTTGCTCGGGTCCTTGGACGACGAGTCCCCGCAGCCGATGAACGCGGCGGCGCAGAGGAGGGCGGCGACGGCGGCGAGGAGTGAACGCATGATGAACCTCTCTTCGGTACGGGACTTCCTGCGGCCGACCTGACGTGGATGTGGGGGGACCAGCTCCCCCTCCTCCCATTCCCGCTGTCCCCGGCCGCCTGCATTCCTGGGCGAATTCACACTCACCCCGAAGAGCGCAGGTTAAGCCGTCAGCGGATCGAAGTCCAATGGAATTGCGCCGCTTTGCAAAGTCTTGATGTTCTCTCTCTTACTGTTGCTTGCGGCGTGGGGACTGCGGAGGGGCTGTCTTGTGATGCTTCTTATTGCCAGAAATCCGACTTCTTCGGAGCATCCGCATCCGCAGGCGCGCCCGACTTGGAAGCAGGGGCCTGGGCCGCGGGCTGTTTCTTCGTGTCCTTCGCCGGCTCGACGACCGCCGCTTCCGCCGCGGGCTTGAGCATGTCACGCACGAACGCCTCGAAGGTCAGCGCCATCTCGTGCGCCACCGCCTCCGCCATCGCCGCCTTCTGCTTGCCGAGCGACAGGCGCTCCGTCGCCAGGCTCTCGCCCTCCGCGTCCAGCTCGGCCCGCTTGGTGCCCAGGCTGTCCGCGTCCTTGTTCAGCTCATCGCGATCCTTCTGCACCTGCGACATCTCGTGCTCGAAGGCTTTCAGCTTCCCCTCGACTTCGGACTGGAGCTGGTCGAGCTCCTTCGCCCGCTTCACGACCTCGAGGTTCATCATCCGGGCGTCCAGCTCCTTCTGGCGCTGGTTGATCGCCGTCTCCTGCGCTTCGAACAGGCTCTTGTCGCGCTCCAGCTCCTCCTGCTCGTGAGCCAGAACCTTGCGCTGCACCCGCAGCTCCTCTTCCATCTTCTTGAGCCGGATCTCCTGCTCGTGCACCCGGGCCTCGAGCTCCTTGACGGGGCCCAGCTCCTGGAGGAAGCGCGACAGCGCCGCGAGCCCGGTATCGATCTTCTGGAACTTGGCGACCAGGATCTCCTTCGAGCGCTCGTGCTCCGCGTCGACGATCTTCTTCGACTCGGACTGCAGCCGGACGATGTCCTCCGAGGATCCGCGGCCGACCTTCTTTTCGACCGCCTTGATGGCCGCGTCCCGCGCCTGGTTGTGCTGGTCCTCGAGCTTGCCGAGATCCAGGCTCTGGGAACGGTTCTTGAGGGACTTCAGCTCCTCGATCAGCCGCACCCATTCGTGCGGCGCGGGGGCCGGGGAGGAGGGCAGCGGAGCCTGAGCCACGGCCATCTTCTGCAGCTTCTGCGAGTCCTGCGAGTGCATAAGCTCTGGTGTCAATCTCCAAAAAACAGGGGGTGGGAAACGGTCGCCCAACCCCCGCTCGTGGCGTTATTATACCCCGAGCCGTGCTATAATGCCGCCTGTTCCCGAGGAGTCCGTATGATCGATCGTCGGCCGCCTCCCCTCCTGACCTTCCTCATGCCCGTCTTCGCCCTTCTGTTCGGGCTGGCCGGGCTCGCCATGGGATGGCAGATCTGGGGCCGCCACAACCAGGCCGGGAACATGGGCAAGATCCGCGTCGCCCTGGACCGCATCGAAAAACACTACTTCCCGGGCCTGACCGTGGAGACCGCCGTGGACGGGGCCCTGGAGGGCATAACCGCGAAGCTCGACCCCTACTGCGAATACTTCACCAAGCAGGAGTACAAGGAGTTCCGCGAGAACAGCCTGGACGGCAAGTTCGGCGGGGTGGGCATCCGCGTCGGCCTGGACCGGGCGACCGGCTTCGTCCTCGTCGAGACCCCCATCGAGGACACGCCCGCCTTCTCCGCGGACATCCTGCCCGGGGACCTGATCCGGGAGGTGGACGGCAAGACCACCAAGGGGCAGCCCCTCCAGGAGATCGTCCGGCGCATCAAGGGCGACCCGGACACGTCCGTGACGCTGACGATGTTCCGGAAGGGGCGGGATCCCTTCAAGGTCACGCTGGTCCGGAAGATCATCGAGCTCAAGACGGTGAAAACGCGGATGCTGCCCGACAGCCTGGGCTATATCCGCATCACGGAGTTCTCGAAGATCATGAAGACCTTCGACGCCGAGGTGAAGAAGCTGATGGACCAGGGCGCGAAGGGGCTGATCATCGACCTGCGCTTCAACCCCGGCGGCCTGCTCGAGGAGTGCGTGGAGCTGGCCGACCGCTTCCTGGAGGACGGCATCATCGTCACGACGCGGGGCCGGACCGACGACGACCTGCGCGAGATCACGGCGAAGAAGGACGGCACGCTGCCGCCGATCCCGCTGGTCGTGCTGATCAACGGCGGCAGCGCCAGCGCGAGCGAGATCTTCTCGGGCGCGATGAAGGATCGCGGCCGGGGGACGATCGTCGGGGAGCGTTCGTTCGGCAAGGGTTCGGTGCAGACGCCGTATCCCCTGGGCGACGGCTCCAACCTCAAGATCACGACGGCGCGGTATTTCACGCCGAACGGGACCAGCGTCCATAAGGAGGAAGGGAAGAAGGAGTGGGGCGTCACGCCCGACTTCACGGTGGAGATGTCGCCCGAGGAATACTCGAAGCTGATGAAGACGTGGAGCGACGAGAGCTACGTCAAGGGCGAGAAGCCCGCCACGCCCGAGGGCTTCCGCGACTTCCAGCTCGATACGGCCGTCGAGGTTCTCAAGGCGAAGATCGACAAGCGCGAGCCCAAGGTCGAGGCTCGCATCCTCAAGAAGGAAGCGAAGACCCAGGAAGACTAGGGCGCATGAAGATCCTGGGCATCGAGTCGTCCTGCGATGAGACGGCGGCCGCCGTGGTCGAGGACGGCCGAGGCATCCTCTCCAGCGTCGTCCACTCCCAGATCGACATCCACCGCGTCTACGGCGGGGTCGTCCCCGAAATCGCCTGCCGCTCGCACATCGAGACGATTCATCCCGTCGTGGAGAAGGCCCTTGCCGACGCCGGCGTCGGGATCAAGGGCATCGACGCGGTCGCGGTCACCTGCGCGCCGGGGTTGGTGGGGGCGCTGCTGATCGGGGTGTCGATGGCCAAGTCTCTCGCCCTCGTCACGGGAAAGCCGCTGATCGGCGTCGACCACATTCACGGCCACATCTACGCGTGCAAGCTGGCGTTTCCCGACCTGACGTGGCCGTGCGTGTCGATGGTGGTGTCGGGCGGGCACACCAGCCTGTACCGGTCGACGAGCGAGATCGACCACGAGGCGCTGGGCGGGACGACGGACGACGCGGCGGGCGAGGCCTTCGACAAGGTCGCGAAGATCCTGGAGCTGGGGTTCCCCGGCGGCCCGATCATCGACGGACTGGCGAAGGGGCGGGACCCGAAGAAGGTCGCGTTCAAGCGGACGGTGCCGGAGACGCTGGACTTCAGCTTCAGCGGCCTCAAGACGGCCGTGCTGTACAGGGTGCGCGGGCAGGACGCCAAGAAGCCGCTGCTGATGTCGGCCGACGAGCGGGCGGACGTGGCGGCGGGCTTCCAGGAGGCGGTGGTCGACGTCCTGATCGAGCAGGCGCTGAAGGCCTGCCTGCGGACGCGGACCTGGCGGCTGGCGGTCGGGGGCGGGGTGGCCTGCAACACTCGGCTGCGGGAGAAGCTGGGGGAGCGGGCGGCGAAGGAGGGGGTGCAGGTCTATTTCCCGCCGCCGCGCTTCTGCACCGACAACGCCGCCATGATCGCGGGCCTCGGGTACCACCTCCATCAGGCGGGCCGCATCTCCGACCTCAGCCTGGACGCCGTCCCCACCAAATCCCACAAGCAATAAGGGGCTCAGAGTCCCTTATTGGATTACTGTCCCATCCGGGGAAGGGGAAAGCCCTCAGCTTCCAGCTGAAGCCTTCAGGAGGCCCGCAGGGCCGGAACCAGAAGGAGCCCCATCCGAAATCTCAAGCCTCTCCTCTTACTCTTGGCGCGCCCAAGGTAAGGTCGGCTTTAGCCGACCAGAGCGCGCGCCGAAGCCACCGGCTTCAGCCGGTGGTGGATTCACTTTCCGAAGTAGGGGACCTTGTCCCAGCGGGGGTCGTCGCCCGAGACCTTGCCGCCGAGGGCGCGCGGGTCGCTCGTCTCGACCAGCCACTTCGTGAGCTCGGCGTCCAGCTTCTCGATCACCTCGGGCCGCTTCGGCGCCAGGTTCTCCAGCTGCCAGGGATCCCGCGCGAGGTCGTAGAGCTCCGCCGCCGGGCGCTTCTCGAATGCCAGCCGGAAGAAGCGCTCCAGGTCCTGGTCGCGCCTCGCGATGAGCTGCTCCTTGCTCGGGCCGCCGTCGACGTCGCCGAACGAGCCCACCGCCTTCCACTTCTCGGGATCGCCTGCCGGCCAGAGGTCCGGCCGCAGGTTGCGGATGTAGAGCCACTCCGTCGTGCGGATCGCCCGGGCGGGATAGCTGAGGTCGCCCTGCCGCACGTTCGCGTGCCGCTCCCGACCGAAGACGACGCGGTCCCAGCCGGACGCGGCCGCGTCGGTCGTCAGCAGCGGCAGCAGGCTGCGGCCGGTCACGGAGCCCGGCACTTTCTGTCCGGCGATCTCGAGCACGGTCGGGGCCAAGTCGCAGTGCGTCACGAGCGCGCCGACGACGCGGCCGGGCTTGATCCTCCCCGGCCAGCGGATGGCCAGCGGCATCCGCGTGCCCGCGTCGTAGAGGTTCGCCTTGGCGCGCGGGAAGGGGAGGCCGTTGTCGCTGGTCATGACGACGACCGTCGAGGCGGTCCGCCCCGCCTCCTCGATCTCCTGGAGCAGGACGCCCGTGTCGCGATCGAAGCGCTGCACGGCGAAGTAATAGTCCAGCAGGTCGCTGCGGACTTCAGGGGTGTCGGGCAGGAAGCCGGGGACGGCGACGTCCTCGAGCTTCAGCCCGGCCGCGGCCCCGGAGCCCTTCACATACGGGCGGTGCGGATCGTGGCTGCCGAACCAGAAGCAGAACGGCTTGCCCTTGGGCACCGTCTTCAGGAACTCGCCGAAACTTTTGAAGCTCGGGCCGGCCGGATTGCGCGAGCGTCCGCCCGCCTTGAAGTCGCCGGGGCCCCAGCCCTTGCCCTGCAGGCCGACGACATAGCCCTGCTTCTCGAGCAGGTCGGGATAGGTGTCGAACTTGGCGGGCAGGAGCGACCAGAGGTTGCCGCTGTCCTCGAGGCGGTAGATGTGCTGGCCGGTCAGCATCGCGGCGCGCGAGGGGGTGCACGACGGCGACGCGCAGAACGAGTGCGTGAACAGGGCGCCCTCGGCGGCGACGCGGTCGAAGGTCGGCGTCTTCACGCCCTTGTCTCCATAGACGCCGGCATGCCCGTAACTCCAGTCGTCGGCAACCGCGAAGAGGAAGCTGGGGCGCGGCGAGGAGCAGCAGGGGGAGCAGGGCGATGAGCTTCATAGAGTCATAACCCCGCGCAGGAGCGGCGGGTTTTCGTCATTCGAGGTGCAGGCCTTGCCCCTGCAGGGCGACGCGGACGCCCAGGACGCTGCGCTCCGGGCCGGAGCCCAGGGTCAGTTCCTCGGCGCGCCCGCCCGACTCGATCTGGAGCCGGGCCTCAGACTTGGCTGCGTCCCATCCCAGAACCGTCACGCTGCGACCGCCGGGCAGCTCGATGCGGAGCCCGGTGCGCAGCGTCGTATAGTCGCCGGGGCCGAAGCAGGGGGCACCCGGCTGGAACGCGGCCGCGATGCGAAGCTCGTCCGGAGTGACGTCGACCAGACGCAGCCGCAACTCCTGCCACCCCATCTCGACGCCTTTCTTCAGGTCGGAGTAGCGGACGAGCGGGAGTCCCTGGGCACTATGGACTTCGAGGCCGTCGGACGCCTTGCCGAAGTCGAGGCTGAAGTGTTCGATGCACGTCGTCTGGCCGCGTCGAAGTGTGATTTCGGGGATGGCGGCATCGGGGGCGGTCTCGGTGATGCGCTCGCCGTAGCGGGCGGCCATCTTGCGGCGCTTGATCTGAAGGGCGGTGACGAGGAGGGCGGTCAGGGTGCAGGCGCAGAGGATGACCGCGAAGACCCAGAACAGTTTGCCCGGCGGCGGGGGGGGGTCTTTGACCGGCATGGCGGCCGATTATACAATCGACGCGCCCTCAATATGGACGAACGCAAACTCCGCGGCCTGCTCCAGCGCTACCGGTCCGGGAAACTGGCGGAGGACGCGCTGCTGCGCGAGCTGCGGGACCTGCCCTTCGGGGAGCTCGGGGACGCCAAGGTCGACCATCACCGCGCCCTCCGCTGCGGCTTCCCCGAGGTGATCTACTCCCGCGGCAAGACGGTCGCCCAGATCGTCCGCATCGCCCGCGAAATCCTCCGCCACGGCAGCGACCTCCTGGCCACCCGCGCGACCCCGGAGACCTACAGGGCGATCCGCAAGATCGACCGGCGCGCCGTCTGGCACGACAGCGCCCGCTGCGTCACCATCGGCGGCCGGCCCCCGAAGGGGAAGGGCTATGTCCTGATCGTGTCCGCCGGGACCGCGGACGTCCCGGTCGCCGAGGAGGGGCGCGTGACCGCCGAGATGCTCGGCGCCCGGGTGCGGACCCTGTACGACGTGGGCGTGGCCGGCATCCACCGCCTGCTGGGACACCGCCGGCTGGTGATGGACGCGAGCGTCATTGTCTGCGTCGCCGGGATGGAGGGCGCCCTGGCCAGCGTCATCGGCGGGCTGGTGCGCCGGCCGGTGATCGCGGTGCCCACCAGCGTGGGGTACGGCGCGAACTTCGAGGGCCTGGCGACCCTGCTGGCGATGCTCAATTCCTGCGCCTCCGGGGTGACGACCGTCAACATCGACAACGGCTTCGGGGCGGGGTACTCGGCGGCGCTGATCGCCCGCGAGGACTAAAGAAAAAGGGCCGCGACTCGGTGGAGCCGCGGCCCTGTCGGGTTCGAGGGGGCGCTCAGCGGTGGGCCCGATAGCTGGACACACCCGCGTAGCCGCGCGAAGAGGCGTACGACGGCGCGCAATAACCCGTCGAGTAGCGCGGCGCGTAGTAGCCGCTGGAATAGCGGGGGGCGCAGTAGCCGCCGTATCCGCCGTACCCGTAGTAGCGCGGATAGCAGCTGCCGTAGCCGTAGGAGTACGGGTAGTAATAGGGGTAATACCCGCCGATGTACGCCGAGTAGCTCACCGAGGGCGTGTAGTACGCGTTCGAATCGTAGACGTACGTCGTCGACGGCGCCGAGTACGCGCGCTCATAGGTCTGCGTCGCGGGGGCCTGCTGCTGCTGCTGCGGGTAGGCGGGAGCGGCCGCCGGGGCCTGTCCCAGGACGACCGACAACACCTTCTCGCTGGCGCCGGCCTGCTTGAGCTCGATGATGTCGTCGGCCGACAGCCTGGCGACGCCGCCGTTGGCCTTGACATAGCTCAGGATGACGTCGTCGGAGATGCCGGCGGTCGTGAGTTTCTTGATGTCTTCCTTGGTGACCTGGGCGGCGAGCGCCAGGGGCAGGCCGGCCAGGAGGGCCAGGGTCAGGGTGATTTTCTTCATAGTCCTCTCCGTCCCTTAGAACAGCTCTACCTAATTATACGGACTCCGGGGTCCGTTTGTTACCACTCTTTCAACGACGCCGGCCCCCGAACGCCTCCCCAATTGTGAACCACAAACAAGCCCGTCATGTTTGTGGGATCAGTGCTTGAGGCCCTTCAGGGCCTCCTTGAGCTTCTGAACGGCGCTGAACATGCGCGACTTCACGGTGCCCACCGGGATCCCCAGGATCTCGGAGATCTCGGCGTACTTGAAGCCGTTGTACTCCGAGAGCAGCAGCACCTCGCGCTCGCCGTCCGGCAGCGCCTCCACCGCCCGCTGCACCTGTGACTGCACCTCGCGGCGGTTCAGATCGCTCGAGGGATCCGACCGCGTCTCGGCGTCCATGGACTCGAGCGCCTTCTCCCGTCGGCGGGCGGCGTCGTTCAGGAACAGGTTGTGCGCGATCCGGAAGATGTACGTCGACACCTTGGCCGACGGCTCGTAGGTCGGGGCCGCCTTCCAGAGGCGCAGGAAGGCATCCTGGAGCAGGTCCTCCGCCCGCGCCCGGTTGCCCGACAGCCGGAACAGGTAGTTGGTCAGCGGCTTCTGGTAGAGGCGGAAGATCTCCTCGAAGGCGGCGCGGTCGCCCCCTTTCACGCGGAGCATCAGTTCGGTTTCGCGGTCGGCCATGAATCGGGCGAGTCTAAGGGCCGGTTTCCGAAGTTGTCAACCTCTATACGGACGGGTAAGTTAGTCGTTGAAAAAGGAAGCCTATGGGAGCCCACGAGCATCGGGAAGCGGCCGCGGCCGAGACCTCCGCGCGCTGCGCCATCCTCACGGTCACCGACACCCGGACCCGCGAGACGGATACCTCCGGGCGCCTGGCCTTGGAGATCTTCCGCAAGTTCGGCCACCAGGTGGTCCGGCACGAGATCGTCGCCAACAGCAAGCGCAAGGTCGCCGCGACCGCGGTGACCGCTCTCCGCGACGCCGACCTGGTCGTCACCATCGGCGGCACCGGCGTCAGCCGCAGGGACATCAGCGTCGACGCCCTGCGCCCCCTCGTGAAGAAGGAACTCCCCGGCTTCGGCGAGCTGTTCCGCGCGTTCTCGATGAAGGACATCGGGACGGCGACCATCCTCTCCCGCGCGTTCATGGGCATCACGCAGACGGGAAAGATCGTCCTCGCGCTGCCCGGCTCCGAAGCTGCCGTGCGCCTTGCCCTCGAAGGCATCCTGATGAACGAACTGAAACACCTCCTCCGGGAGCTTCGCAAAACGCCATGAACCCCTGGCGTTGGGTCCGGTCGCGGCGCTGGTGGGTCCAGCTGCTGCTCGCGGGCGGCGTCCTGCCGATCGTCCTCGTGACGCTTTATGTCGCCGGTCGCTCGATCCAGTACGCCGCGGCGGAGCGGGACGGGGGCGTCTACGTCCCCTCCACCGCCAATGTCGTCCTCCGCGCGCGCGGGCTGGAAGCGCAGCTCCGGCGGCTGCGGGACTCGACCGCGTGGCATGCGTTCGAGCGCCGCATCCTGCGCGACCCGGTCCTTCGGAGGCAGATCAACGGCCTGCTGCAGGCCAACGGCGCGCCGACCCTGGACGACCTCGACGATTCGCGGAAGCCGTTCGCGAAGAACCAGGAACGGCTCATCGACGCGATCGGCGACGACTTGATCGGCGCGCTGCAGGTGCGCGACTCGCTGCCGAAAGCGTCGTGGTGCGGCATCGTCCGGCTGCGCTGGCTCCATTACCTGGCCGCGCCCTTCGCGCGGCTGGCCCTGCGGAGCGAGGAGCTCGACGGCGAGACCTGCCTCGTGATCCGCGACGGGGGTCAGGAGATCCGCATCGTCATCATCGGGTCGCTCGCGATCGCCGCCAACGACAAGGCGCTGCTCTCCCAGGCCTTGCGCCGCCAGGGTCGCGAGGAGGCCTCGGATCGGCCGATCGTCGCCCGCGCCGTCTTCGAGAACTCGCCGGCCCTGTTCGAGGTGCGCAAGGCGGTCCGGGACAGCGGCGTGATGCCGTTCGTCGACTGGAGCACCGCGCGCGGGCTGAAGCTGAGCGCCGACGTGCAGGACGCGACCGCGTCGCTCGATCTCCTCCTCGACAAGGCCGAGCCGCTGCATTCGACGCCGCCGCCGCTGGAGCTGCGCGGCTGGGCGCCGCTCAACACCTCGGGGCTGCTGCTCACCAATACGGGCGGGGCCGACCTGATGCGCTGGCTGAGCGACCTGGTCCTCAGCGCGGGTCCGCGCGACTTCACCGCGCAGACGATCCAGCAGGCGTTGAAGGCGCTCGAGGACGGGGGTCTCTACTCGCACCTGCTGCCGCAGCTGAACGACGGCATGGCGTTCGTGACCGGCCTGGAGGAGCGGGAAGGGCGCTCGTACACCGCGTTCGCGCTGCTGCTGCCCTCGAAGGATCCGGAGGCGGCGGTCGAGGCGCTCAACCGCATGGTCCGCAAGATCGCCGGCGCGTGGGGGGATTCGAAATACTTCACGTCGATCCCGGTGGGCGACGTCGTCCTGAACTCCTGGAGCTGGCCGGAGGGGCTGCAGATCAACGACCTGCTGAGCCCGACTTACGGTGCGGTGAAGGGGATGATCGTCCTGGGCAACAATGCGGCGTTCACCGAGGCGGTCGTGAAGACGGCGGCGCAAGGGGGCGGATTCGAGGAGACATCGG
>DASQOM010000300.1:0-4331 GCA_035644495.1 Planctomycetota bacterium
CCGAAGCAGGACGACTTCGGGCGCCCTCCCCAGCAGGATGACGACAGCCTGCTCATCAACTTCGGCGCCCACGCACGGTTCTCCGTGCCGTTCGGCGCGGCCGACCGGAGCTACAGCTCGTACTACAACTACTACGTCGTCGACCATTACCTGTCCTGGGCGGACTTCTTCAACCCGGGCTGGGGCTATGAATTCGAGGCGGACATCTTCTTCAACAAGAACGCCCCGGGCCACCGGCGGACCCGGGGGTTCAACTACGGGCTGGTGCTGCTGTTCACGGAGGACCAGTACCACGGCCGCAGCGTCGACGACGATTTCGCCGGCAACCTCAAGGTCGAGGACATGACGACGGCGACCCTGCAGATCGGCGGCAAGGTCATGCAGACGCTGGGGAACGACTTCTACTACGGCGGCTTGATCACGCTCGGCGTGGTCCATTACAGCGCGGTCGAGGGGACGTTCAGCGCGCCCGGACTGCCGACGGTCCGCGACGAAGTCTTCAGGGATACGTATACCTTTGCGAGCACCTTCCGCGCAGACGGGGGATACCGCCTGGGACCGATCGGGATCACCCTGGGGATCGGCCTTCGACTGCTGGCTCCGCCGACCGAAGGCGGGCGGATTTCGATGAATTCCGGCGCGTTCTGGACCTTCGACGTCGACCTGGGCGCGGAGATCGGCTTCTAAGCGACGAAACAAGCCCCCGGAACAATCCGGGGGCTTTTCTTCATCCCTTCGCGTTGAGGTTCTTTCCGCGGTAGAAGCCGAGGTCCACGTTCTTCCTCGACTTGACGACATAGGCGATCTGCCCGGTGTGATACGAGAAGTGCTCCACGACGTGGACGAGGATGCTGAGGCCCGACTCGACGAAGCCCTGCACGCGGTGGGTCTGCAGCAGCGTGGACGGGTCGAGCCGGTCGAGGACCCCGGAGGCCTCTTCCATCGTCTTTTCGAGGCGGCTCAGCAGCTCCGCGGTCGGCATCGGCCCTGTCGCATCGAACTCGGCCTGACGCTCCCGGATGTCCGGGACGCCGCCCAGAGCGGCGATGAGGTACTGGCGGACGTTTCCGGCGAGGTGGAGAACGAGGTTGCCGACGCTCACCGTCTCCGCGTTGGGGCGGCTCCAGATCTCTTCGACGCTGAGCTGCGAGAGGCATGTCCGGATCCGGGGCAGCGACTCGTCATGGAGCCGCCGGCGGGTTTCCAGGATCAGGGCCGGGCCCAGCTCGCTCATCGGGGATCAATATAGCTTCTGGACCTTCGCGCCGGGATAGTAGTATTCCAGGATCTCCGCGGTGGTCTTCCCGTCCTTGGCCATCTCGTAGGCGCCGATCTGGCAGAGCCCGGCGCCGTGGCCGTAGCCGCGGCCGATGATCGAAATCGAATCCCCCTTGTCCTCGATCCTGTCCCACAGCGTGCTGCGGAGCTTCTGCGAGATTGCGCGCTTGAACTCAAAGGCCGCGTGCAGCTTCACGACGCGCGACGAGTTCTCCAGCGTCACCGTCACCTCGAGCGCGTGGCCGCCCGGAAGCGTCTTCGTCACCTCGACGGACTTCACGCGCTTGTCCTGCAGCTCCTTCGGGAGGCACTTTTCGGCGATCTCCTTTTTCGGGATCAGGACGGGCTCCTTCCAGCGGTAGATCGCGCGGCGCTGGCAGTAGTCGCACGCGGTTCCGGCGAGCGGGGGCGACTTCTCCGTCTCGTCGGCCATCACCTCCCACGCGGGCTCGGTATGGCCGCCGCAGGCGCTGGAGTAGAACGTCCGCACGATCTTCCCGTCGTAGACGAGGAACATCCCGCGCGTGTCGTCGACCAGCTTCTCCGCGAACGGGGTGTGCCGCTCCAGGCCGCCGTAGACCTGCGAGCGCTCGTCGTCGTAGAGGTCGAAGCGCTCGCCCTTGACGCGGCGGAGGCGCTCGAGCCGCTGCTCGTGGACCGCGTAGGTGCGCGCGGTGACGACCTGCGCCTTCAGGGCCTCCTCGCCCTCGTTGAGGTTCATCTCCTTGCCCACGACGCCCTTCAGGTACTCCTCGAGATCGACCTCGTTGACGAGCACCAGGCGGCGGTCGGCAAGCTGATGGACGATCAGCGTGCCCTTATAGCGCACGCCGCCGGGCTTCACCGGGTTGCCCCGGGCGTCGCGCGAATACTCGACCTCGATCGTGCCCTCCTCCTCGGGCACGATCGTCACCGGGTTCTCCGCGAACGTCGACGATCCGATCGCGAGGGCCTCGCCTCCCCGGACTTCGACCCACGGGAGTTCGCTGCCGCGGGCGAGCACGTCCTTGCGCCCCCGGACTTCATAGGGTCCGTGGACCGCGATGCGGACCTGGGGATCGCGCAGGCAGCGGCCGAGGCCTACCTGGACGACGGGGGCGCTGTCCCCCTCTCCCGCGCGCGGGCGGTCCTTCATCGGGCGGCCGGCGGCGCAGGAGTGGATGGAGAACGCGGCCCAAAGCGCGACCGCGGCGGCGCAAAGATGGAACAGCGGATTGCGAAGCATGACCCCTCTCTCTCTGGGGATTGTACGCAGGCCGCGGGGCGAATGCAAACGGACCCCCGAATTGGATTGCGCGCCGGGGCTCCGGATGATGCAATGGGTTTTCATGCCCAAGCGATCGCCCCCGAAGCGGGCGGCGGGGACGGGAAAGAAGAAGGGCCTGGAAGCCCGTCTCCGCGAGCTCGAAGAGGAGAACCGTCTCCTTCGGAGCCGCCTCGAGGGCATCCCCGCGTCCCGCCTCCTCTCCCTCGGGGAGATCGCCGAGGAGTTCAGCACCCTCGACCTGGACCGCATCGCCAAGGTCGGCACCCAGCGCATCAGCGGCCTGGTCGAGGCCCGTCTCAGCTCCCTGTTCCTCTACGAATACGAAACGGACGACCTGGTACTCGCGGCCCACACGCATCCGAGGCCGCTGCCGGAGCGCCTCTCGCTCAAAACCCACCGGCATTCCGTGATGGACCGCGTCCTCTCCGGACGCCGGACCTTGAGCATCCACGGCTTCCACGCGTGGGAGGCCGAGCACCGGATGAAGCTCGACCGCACGTTTTCGGCCCAGTACGAGACGGAGACCTGCCTCTCGGTTCCGCTGCGCACCGCCAACTTCGTCGTCGGCGTCCTGAATCTGGCCGACAAGCAGGGCGGCGGGGGCTTCGATCCGCGGACGGACGTTCCGGTCGTCGAGCACCTGGCCCGCATCCTCGCCTTGGCCATCCGGAACGGGAAGCTCTTCCGCGAGGTGCAGAACCAGGCGCATACGGACGCGCTCACGGGGCTGCGCAACTACCGCGCCTTCCACGAGACGCTGCGCACCGAGATCCACCGCTCCCAGCGCTACGGAAGGCCGCTCGGGCTCATCATGCTCGACGTCGACGGCTTCAAGGAGCTGAACGACCGGCACGGCCACCAGGCCGGCGACGCCGCCCTCTCCGAGCTGGGCAAGGTCATCCGCGCCGCGACCCGGCGGGAGGACTTCTCGGCGCGCTACGGCGGCGACGAGATCGCGATCCTGCTGCCGGAGACTCCCCCGATCGGCTGCCTCTCCGTCGTCCGCCGGCTCGTGACTTCGGTGCGCCAGCACAAGTTCCTGTTCGGGGGCGAGCGCCTGCCCTTCACGGTAAGCGTCGGCGTGGCCTACTTCAAGCCCGACATGTCGATCACCCAGCTGGTGGGCGCCGCGGACCAGGCCCTCTATAAGGCGAAGCAGTCGGGCAAGGACCGCTTCGAAGCGGCGGAATAGCCTCTACTTTTTCTCGAGCGCGGTCAGGTCCCAGATGAGCGCGGTGGCGTCGCGGCTGGCGGAGACCGCGCGTTTCCCGTCGGCGGAGATCGAGAGCGACTGCACCTTGTCCTCGTGGCCGTCGAGCGCGCGCACCGCCTCGCGGCCGGTGGCGGCCTCCCACACGCGCACCGTATGGTCGTCGCTTCCCGAGAGGAGCCACTTGCCGTCGGGGGTGAAGGCGAGCGCCTGGACGTCGCCCCAGTGGCCGTAGAGCTTCCGGATCGACTTTCCCGTCTCGAGATTCCAGAGGGTGACGTTCTGGTCCGCGCCCCCCGACGCCAGCACCTTCCCGTCCGGCGAGAACGCCGCCGCATGGACGACGAGGTCCCCCGCACGGATGCGGCGGAGCTCCTTGCCGGTGACCGCATCGCAGAAGCAGAGAAAGCCCTCCCAGTCGCCCGCGACCAGGGTCTTCCCGTCGGGGGCGAAGACGATGCAGCGCAGCGATTCGCCGAAGCCGGGCAGCTTCGCGATGAGCTGGCCGGTCTCCGGATCCCAGAGTCGCAAGGTCTTGTCCGCGCCGCCCGAGGCCAGGCGCTTGCCGTCGCGCGA
>DASQOM010000301.1:0-9882 GCA_035644495.1 Planctomycetota bacterium
TAGAAATGCGCGTCGCTCCCGGCCGTCAGCGACAGGTCGTACTCCCGCGCGAAGGCCGCCACCCGCGGCTCCCCCTCGGCGCCCTCGTACGACCCCATCTCCGAGTGCCGCGCATTGAAGCCCTCGCAGCCGTCCAGCGCCCGCGCCACGGGGTCGTCCACCGTCGTCGTCTTGGTAAACGGGTGTGCCAGGATCGCCAGGCCGCCCTGATCGTGGATCGCCCGGATCGCGGCGATCGGGTCATCCTCCACGATCCGCTCCTTCAGGAAGAGCCCCAGGACGTCCCCCGCCCGGGTGCTGATCTCCTCTCCCAGGATCACCAGGACGTCCCCTCCCGCCGCCTTCTGGGCCTCCCGCGCGCCCTCGATCTCGTCGTGGTCCGTGATCGCGATGGCGTCGATCCCGCGGGCCTTCGCGAGACGGACGACCTTGGCCGGGTCCATCGAGCAGTCGAAGGACCATTTCGTGTGGTTGTGGAGGTCGAGGATCATGCGCTCAGCACCGCCAGGTGCCTCAGATTGCGGTAGCGGCCGTCGAAGTCGAGGCCGTAGCCCACGACGAAGCGGTCGGGGATCGTGAAGCCGAGATAGTCGATCGGCACGTCGACGCGGGTGCGGTCCGGCTTGTGCAGGAGCGCCGCCAGCCGCAGGCTCGCCGGCTGCTTGCGCCGCAATTCCTTCAGGACATGGTCCAGCGTCCAGCCGGTGTCGACGATATCCTCGACCAGCAGCACGTCCTTCCCCTTCACGGGGTGGCTGAGGTCGAACTCCATGCGGATCCGGCCGCTCGACGCCGTTCCCGACCCGTAGCTCGAGACGCGGAGAAAGTCGCAGGTGAGCGGCAGGTCGACGGCCCGGGCGAGATCGGCCATGAAGATGAAGGAACCCTTCAGGATGCCGACCAGGACCAGCTCGCGGCCCTTATAGTCGGAGCGGATGGCCCGCCCCATCGCGCGCACGCGGGCGAGGAGCCGGCGCTCCGAGATGAACGGTTTCAGTGTCTGAGCCACCCGGCTCTATATTACTTCTTGTCGTCCTTCTTCGCAGGCCGCTTGTCGTGGTTCCAGAGATCCTCGTTCTCGTCCGATCCGCCCTCGGTGCCGTCGGCCCCGAGGCTGACCACGTCGTATTCGGCCCCGGCCTTGCTCGGGTTGTTGTAGACCAGGAAGTTGTCGTAGGCGTCCTTGGGGATCTGCTTGAGGTAGCCCTCCTTGGGCCATTCCTTTTTAAGCGTGTACGAGGGCCGCGCGACGAGGTCGTACAGCTTGTCGGGGTAGCGGTCGTTGTCGGTCTTGAACTGCGTGATGGCCTTGACGGTGTCCTCGATGGACTTCTTGGTCTCCGCGCGCTTGGCGTCGCGCCACTTGTCGTGGTTCCAGAGGTCGGCGTTGTCGCCCGCGCCCCAGGTCCGGCCGTCGGCCCCGTAGCTGACGAGGTCGTAGTCGGCGCCCGTGCCGGGGGAGCGATACACGAACTTTCGGCCCCAGGCGTCCTTCAGCTCGCCCTGGTAATAGCCTTCCTTCGGGAAGGTCTTCGCGGTCTCGGGCTTGGTGATCAGGTGGTC
Organism: Planctomycetota bacterium; assembly: GCA_035644495.1. GTDB lineage: Bacteria > Planctomycetota > MHYJ01 > MHYJ01 > JACPRB01 > JACQFK01. The sequence continues at coordinate 1,564 of DASQOM010000301.1, forward strand.
GAGGATGGCGGGATAGCCCCCCTGCTCCGCCTTGTACTTGTCGATGGCGGCCGCGATCCTGGCCAGCCGGACCTTGGTCTCCTCGATGTTCTTCTTGGCGAACTTCGACGCCCACCACTTCGTCCAGGCATCGAGGGTCGCCTTGACCTCGGCGGGCTCGCCCGCGAGGACGCCCGCGCGGGGCTCGTCCTTGGCGCGCAGCTCGTGCTCGAGGATGCGCTGCAGGGCCCGGGCGCAGTGGACACCCAGCGTCTGGCTGGACGAGGGGTTGATCTTCGGATTGCTCAGCTTGTTGGCCAGGTCGTCGGTCGCATCCAGCGAGCGGATGAGGCCGAGGGCGTCGGCGGCGGCCGCGGCGATCAGCGGCGCGTCGTCGTTCTCGCCCGCGGAAGCCGGCTTCTCGTCTTCGAGGGCCTTCCGGAGGATGTCGACGGCGTCCCGGCTGCGGAAGAGGCCGGCGGCGCGGATGCACTCGTACTTCAGGATGCGGTCGCTGTCGACGGACCGCGAATTCAGCGTCTCGATGATGGCGGGAACGGCGCTGTCGTCGCCGAGGGAGGCGAGGGCCCGGGCGGCGCTGGAGGCGATCGAGGTCCCGAACTCGTCGGGGTCCTTGAGCTTGGCGCTGAGGGCGGCGATCACGTCCTTCTGGGGATCGCGGATGGCCCCGAGGATCTCGCAGAGGGAGCGCTTGACGGCCGCAGTGGCCTCCTTCTTGCTCAGCTCGGCGACCAGGGCGGGCACCGCGCGCCGGCCGAGCTCCTTGAGCTCCTCGGCGGCGACGAAGCTCTCGGTATACCGGGTGGAGCCGAGCTTCTTGATGGCGTTCTCGATGTCCTGCTTGAGGATCTCGTCGCGTCCCTGGACGGGCTTGGCCTCCTGGGCCGACAGGGCCAGCGCGAGGGCGAGGAGCAGATTCATGGCTTCGAGCCTCCGTAAGGGGATAAGACCGCACACTATATACGAGGGAGGGGCCTTAGTCCAGAGGTCGTGAAACCGCTCCTGTTCAGGAGCGGTCCCCCCGAATTCACTTTGGAAACATTCCTTCCCCGCCCTTCCTTTCCGGGCTATGACCTGCCGGCCGAAGGTCGTAAAAGTTCAGGCGGGACAGCCGCAGGGGAGTCTATGTCCGATACCGCCCTTCTACGCCGTCGCATCCGGTTCGGCTTTGGCCTGGTCGTCATCCTGGCAGGCGCCGTGGCGTTCGTCGCCCTCTTCACCCTCCGATCGGTCATCGACTCCAAGGACCTGGTCATCCAGGACTATGCCCAGGACATGGTCCAGACCCGGGACCTCGTGGTTGCCGCGGAACAGGTGGCGGCCAGCAGCCGGGCCTACCTCCTGACGGGGGACTCGCGATATCTGGACCAGGAGGACCGCGCGCGCCGCCTCTACCGTACCCGGATCGAGCTGCTCCGGTCGACGGCGGACTTCCCCGAAGAGTACGTCCTGCTCGACAAGGCGCTCGCCGCCGCGCGGGACCACCAGGAGGCGCTCGACCAAGCGCTCGGGGCGGAGTCGCGTTCCGCCAACCCTCAGGAAATCGCCAAGCTCTTCGAGGCGAGGGTCCAGCCCCGGAGCCAGGCCCTGCACGAAGCGCTGAATCGTCTCGTCACGGAGAAGGACCGCTGGGCCGGGGAGGCGCTTCTCCGCTCCCGCCGCGAGGCCACCCGCGCGACGATCCTGGTCGCCACGCTCGGCGGAGCGACCGCCGCCCTGGCCGCCGGCCTCTTCTTCCTCAGCTTCCGCACGCTGAAGCGCCTGGAGCGGGCCGAGCGGGAGGTGAGCGACCTGAACGAAACCCTCGAGCAGCGCGTGACCGCCCGGACCCGCGAGATCGAGGGGTTTGCCTATTCGATCGCCCACGATCTCCGCGCCCCGCTGCGCACGATGGCCGGGATGGGCGAGATCGTCCTCGAGGACTACGGGAATACGCTCGACGCGACCGGCCGCGATGCCCTGGGCCGGATCCGCAACGCGGCGATCCGGATGGACGATCTCATCGCGGGGCTCCTCGGCCTGGCGAGATTCTCCTATGAAGTATTCCCGCTGACGACGGTCGACGTGGCCGACATCGTCCGCGAGACGATCGCGTCGCAGGAAGAGACGATCCGGTCCAGCGGCGCGCGGGTCGAAAGCGATGTCGCCTCCCTGCGCGCGAGGGCGCATCCGTTCCTGGCAAAGGTCGCCCTGAGCCAGCTGGTCTCCAACGCGCTGAAGTTCGTCGTGCCGGGCGTCACGCCGCGGCTCCGCCTGAGGACCGAACGCCGCGGGGACCGGATCCGGATCGTCGTCGCCGACAACGGGATCGGCATCGCGCCGGAATACCACGCGAGGATTTTCGGCATGTTCCAGCGACTGCACACCAACGAGGCGTATCCGGGCGTCGGGGTCGGCCTGACGCTGGCGCAGCGCGCGGCGGATCGGATGGGCGGTTCCGTCGGACTCGACTCCCGCTACGGCGGCGGCAGCACCTTCTGGATCGAGCTCGCCGCCGACCAGCCCACGACGGACTCGTCCACGTCGCGGACGCTCGAGGGCGCCCGTCGGTCCTGAGCCGGTTATTCGCGCTTGCCCGTGATCGCCGGTTTCTTCGTCCCGCCGAAGCCCACGTTGGTCTCGAGCGCGCAACTCACCTCGTCGCCGCTGAACCGCAGCGTCGCCGTCAGATAGAACGGAGTCTCGTAAAGCACCTGCTTCACGATATAGGTGTCTTCCCCGGCCCACGCGCCGCTCGCGGCCGCCGGCTCGTTCGCGTACGCCGCGTAGTCGGCCTTCCCCCGCGTCCACTCCTGGTAGCCGCAGGCGACCCGGTTCTCCACGCCGTTGACCTTGATCGTCACCGCATTCGGCGCGAACTCCAGCGACTCCAGCTTCGCGTCGTTCGCGGGAAAGACGTACTTTCCGGGCTTCGACGCGGGCGAGGTCGCCGCCCCCTCCGCAGTCCGGACCTTCAGGCCCGAGAGGCGATCGCGCAGGGCTGCGACCCCGGCGGCCTCGGCGGGCAGCGCCCCGGGCTGGATGCCCGGCAGCAGCCTATCCCAGATCAGGTTGAGCACGGCCTGCATGTCCTTGAGGCCGCTCGTGATGGCGATGACCATGTCCTGCTCGGGCATCACGACGCAGTATTGGCCGAAGGCGCCGTCGCCGCGGTACGCCCCGTGCCGGCAGCGCCAGAACTGGAACCCGTAGCCCTGCTCCCAGTCGCTCTTCGGGTTGCTGCCGTTGGAGACCTGGCGCGACGTGGCCACGTCGATCCACGCGGCCGGCAGCAGCTGCTTCCCGTTCCACATCCCGCGCTGCAGGCAGAACTGGCCGAAGCGGGCGATGTCCTCGGTGCGGACCCGCAGTCCATATCCCCCGAGGCAGATGCCCTGGGAGTTCGTGTTCCACACCGGCTTCGTGATCCCGAGCGGCTCGAAGAGACGCGGCTTGAGGTACTCGACGATGGGCTGGCCCGTGCGCTTCTGGACGGCGGCCGACAGCATGAACGTCGCGGGCGTGTTGTACTTGAAGTGCGTGCCCGGCTTGTGCGGCACGGGATGCGCGAGAAACGACTTCGGCGTGATCTTGTCCGCCGCGGACGACGTCTCGTCCTGGTGTCCCGCCGACATCGTGATCAGGTCGCGGATGCGCATCGCCTTCAGGTTGGCCGACGGCTCGGGCGGCGCGTCCTCCGGGAAGATCTTGAGGATCTCGTCGTCGAGGCTGAGCTTTCCCTCGGCGACGGCGAAGCCGACGGCGGTCGACGTGAAGCTCTTGCTGAGCGAGTAGAGCTCGTGGTTGCTGTCGGCGTCATAGGGGGCCCACCAGCCTTCGGCGACGACGCGTCCGTGGCGGACGATCATGACGCTGTTCATCGCGTCGATCTTGTCGGCGGCATCGAGGAACGACAGGATCGCGCCGGACGCGACGCCCTGCGCTTCGGGAGTCGTCCGATCGAACACGGCCGGGAGCGGCGTCGACGCGTGCGGTGCGGGGCTGTTGCTGCGGCACGCGGCGAGGGCGGCGCAGAGGACGGCGACGACGATGCGACGGACCATGGGGGTTCTCCTGTTGGCTCGAAGAAGAAACGTCGTGCGGGGGCACGATCGTTTTACGAAAAAGCGGCCGGATCAGGCCAGAGGATTGATCCAGCGGACGCCCGGGAATCGGGAGAAGTCCAGGTCGCAGGAGCAGAGTTCGGCTCCGAACTCCAGGGACAGCGCCGCCAAGTGCGCGTCGGAAACCAGGTTTCCCGCGGATCCGAAAGGCTGCAGCAGCTTTTCCAGCACGTCCAAATGGGCTTCGGCCGGATCCAGGATCTCCGCGCAGGGCTGTTCCAGCCAGGCCCGGATCGTCCCGATTGCCTGCGCGGCGGTCAACGGATGCGGAAAGATGGACGCGCGTGTACTCAGGCGAAGGAAGGCCAGAAGGACGGTCCAGTCGAACCCGACGGGCTCCGATCCCGAAAGCGTCCCCTCCAACCACTCCTTGGCTTTGAGATGGAGGGGGGCATCCTCGTTGACGGCATAAAGAAGGACGTTCGCGTCGACGATCTTCACTTCCGGACGTTGAGTTTCCGGATGAGTTCCTCGTCCTCGAGGGTGGAAGCCAGCCCCAGCGCCTTGTCGAGAGCGATCTCCGGACGATGGCCCATTCGATAGGTCCTCAAGGTGAAGTGCCGGTTTCCCTTGGGCGCGCGCATCGAGAGACCGTCCCGAATCGCCTGATTCAGCGCCGCCTTGAACGACAAATGACGCTTGCGCATCCGCTGCCGCAGGAGAGCCTCCACGTCGGGATCCAGCGTCACGGTGGTTCTCATCAACGAATCATAGCATCAACTATTTTGCTGTCAAGATGCTTCAGAGATTGAGACGATTCGGAGCGCGGACAGAATCGGGAACCGGCGCGGACGACGGGACTACTTGCCGCTGTTGCCGCCGACGCGGTGGGCGTTGTGGCAGCCCTGGCACTCGGTGACGGAGCGGACCTTCTCGACGGAGCCCTTCTTGTCGATGAGCTCCTGGAGGGCGTTGATGACGTTCTGGGTGCGGCTCTTCCAGGCCTTCTCGTCGCCGGTCGGGGGCTTCAGGCTGTTGAGCTGCTTGTAGACCTCGAGGAGGGCCTTGTTGTCCGCGTCCGTGCTCTCGGCATCGCGCACCAGGAAGATGAGGGCGCCCTTCTCCTTGTGGGTCTTCTCCATGAGGGTCTTGACGGGGCGGGCGCTGACGGGCTCGGGCTTCTTCTTGGATTGCTGAGCGAAGAGGCCGCCGCCGGAGATGAGGACCAAGATGGCGACGGCACCCGCTCTACGCTTCATGCCTAAGAATACGCTCCGGCGGAGCCGGGGGTTCACGCAATCGACGAAGTGACCAATCCTCGCGCAGTACGCAAAAGGGGTTACATTTCCTGTCACGGCGGCCGGGAATACGCCTTTGAACTCATGGTCCGGAAATTGCTCCAGGAGATCGGGGCTGTCTCCGATCGGTTCCCGGGAGGGTGTATACTTCCCTTGGTTCAACATGCATAGGACCTCCAGGCCCTTCCCCAGACCGCTCGCCGCCGAACGGAGCGCCCTCGCCCGCCGATCTCTGTCCCTGTGCCGCCTTTGCGCCCATCGCTGCGGCGTCGACCGCACCGCAGGCCCCGCCGGACGCTGCCGATCCGACAGCACCGCGCGTCTCTTCCACGAAGGGATCGAGTGGGCCGGCGAGGCGGATCTCGTCCCGACCCTCGTCCTCAGCCTCAGCGGCTGCAATATGACCTGCTCGTTCTGCCTGACGGGCGAATCGAGCCAGAACGGCGCGGCCGGCGACCCGATCGACGTCGACGCGCTCGCGGACCGGATCGCCGCCCGACCCCGGCAGGTCCGGAGTGTCACGCTGCTGGGAGGCGAGCCGACCATCCACCTCGACGCCGCGCTGGAGATCGCCGCGCGCGTACCCCGCGAGCTCCCCTTCGTCTGGAAGACGAACGGGTACGCGTCGCCGGAGGGGCTGGCGCTCCTCGACGGCGTGCCGGACGTCGTCTTGGCGGACTACAAGTTCGGAAACGACCGCTGCGCAGAAGGGCTGGCGGGGATTCCTGACTATACGGAGGTGCTGCGGAACAACCTGAGGTGGGCGGCGCGGACGTCGCGCCTCCTCGTCCGTCACCTCCTGATGCCCGGCCACCTCGACTGCTGCTGGCGCCCCGTCGCGGAATGGCTGCGCCGGGAGCTTGCGGACGTCCCCGTGAGCCTGATGACCGGATTCCTGCCCGTCTTCCGCGCCGCGCGGGACCCCGCGCTGGGCCGGACGAACCGCGCCGAGGAATGCCGCCGGGCGCGGGAGATCCTCCATTCCCTCGGCCTGCGCGAAGCGCCCTGGACGATGGCGCCGGCGCCGGACGGGCGGCCGGCGACCGACGACATCTGGATCGACCGCAACGGACGGATCTGTGTGGATTCGGCCTCGCCCGAGCTGGTCGCCGCCTTGAAACGGATGGCCCCGGAGGTCGTCCTGGAACCATAGGGAGCCCACCTTGAAACAGTGCCGGAGCGCCCTCGAAGAAATCGAAATCCTGATCCGCGCCCGCTACCCCATCCTCTACATCGTCTCGTGGGAGGAGCAGCGCGTTCAGGATTGGCTGGTCGAAGTCGCCAAGAAACGCAACAAGCGGGTCTTCGAATGGTCGTTCAGCACCGGCATCGTTCCCGCCGGCACGTCCGTGCAGTCGCAGCGGAACCGCCAGTCGAGCACGAAGGACCCGCTCGCGGCCCTCGACCACGTCATCGACCAGGTCGAGCCCGCGATCTATCTGTTCAAGGACCTCCATCCCTTCCTGACGCGGAACAACTTCGCCGTGATCCGGCGCCTGAAGGAGATCGGGCTTCAGCTGAAGAACAGCTACAAGACGATCGTCCTCATCTCGCCGACGATGGAGCTCCCGCCCGAGCTCGAGAAAGAAGTCACGGTGCTCGATTTCCCGCTGCCTGAGGCGAAGGACATCTCGGCGCTGCTGGAGCGCATCATCCAGGAAGTGAAGCAGCAGCCCAACATCAAGATCGACATCGCGCCGGAAGCCCGCGAGCGCCTCCTCAAGGCCGCCCTCGGGCTCACGCTTTCCGAGGCCGAGAACGTGTTCGCCAAGATCCTCGTCAACGGCGGCAAGCTCGGCGAAGACGACATCCAGGCCGTCTTCTCCGAAAAGCGGCAGATCATCCGCAAGAGCGGCCTCCTCGACTACTACGAGACCGACGCGCGCTTCGAGCAGGTCGGCGGCATGGACCTGCTGAAGGACTGGCTGCGGAAACGCGCCCTCGCGTTCGCCGACAAGGCCCGCGACTTCGGCCTGCCGCCTCCCAAGGGCGTCTTCCTCCTCGGCGTCCAGGGCTGCGGCAAAAGCCTCTGCGCGAAGGCGGTGTCCGCCCTCTGGGGGATGCCGCTCCTCCGGCTCGACGTGGGCCGCATGTTCGGCAGCCTCGTCGGTTCGTCCGAAGAGAACATGCGTCGCGCGATTCAGGTGGCGGAGTCCATCGCGCCCGTCGTGCTCTGGATCGACGAGATCGAAAAAGCCATGGCGGGCTCGAAGTCCTCGGGGAATACCGACTCGGGAACGACCGCGCGCGTCTTCAGCACGTTCCTGACCTGGCTTTCGGAGAAGAAGTCCTCCGTCTTCGTCATCGCCACCGCGAACAGCATCACGGAACTGCCCCCCGAGCTCCTCCGCAAGGGCCGCTTCGACGAGATCTTCTTCGTCGACCTGCCCAACGACGAGGAGCGCCGCGCCATCTTCAGGATCCATCTCGCGGCCCGGAAGCGCGACGCCGCCGAGTTCGCCGTCGAGACGCTGTCCCGCGAAGCGGCGGGCTTCAGCGGCGCGGAGATCGAGGAAGCGATCGTCTCCGCCCTCTACGACGCGTACGCGGACGACAAGCCGCTGACGACCGCGCACATCGAGAAGGCGCTCCGCGAGACCGTCCCCTTGTCCCGGACCATGGAGACCGAACTGGCCCGGCTCCGCACCTGGGCGGAAGGCCGCGCCCGCATGGCGACCGCCCGCGAGGCCGAGTCCGCCCAGGCGCCCCGTCGCCGGATCGAGCTGTAGGAGGAGGAACGTCATGAGCTGCGTCGTCGTCCTTGCGCCCATCGTCATCGCATCGTGGCCCGTCCTCGCGGCCGCCGTCGTCTCCGCGGCCGCGTCCGCCGGTTTCCGCGTGGTGAAAAAGGAGGAACCCCACGTCAAGAAGGCGAAGCGCTCCGTCGATCTCCCGATGGAGAACGCGGACGTCGTCGCGGACTCCCTGTCCCCCGACCAGAAGATCGTCGTGGAGAAGGCCGGCGTCCGGGTCACCTT
>DASQOM010000302.1:0-10536 GCA_035644495.1 Planctomycetota bacterium
AGCCTCTTCGAGCTCCTCGAGGCCGTCAAGCCCTACGAGAAGTCCTACCTCAAGCTCGTCGCGACCGTCCCCGACGCCGCCGCGCGCGCGACCCTCTCCTCCGATCTCGCGGCCCTCTTCCTCGTCGGCCGCGTCATCCGCCAGGCCAACGAAGGCTCGCAGACCCCGATCGGCAGCGTCAGCGAGGCCGACGAGGATAAGAAGATCGAAGCATCGGTCGCGTTCACGGTGGACGTCGCCGAGTACGCCCCGGCCGTCAAGGAGTGCGAGGCGGCCGTGGCCGCGCTGAAGGCGAGCCTCGACACGCTCGCGACGGAAGTCGCCGCCGGCGCGACCGACGAGACCAACTTGATCGGGTTCATCCGGAACGAGCGGCCCCGCGTCCTCCTCGCGGAACGGATGATGGCCGCGCGCGACGAGCAGCGCGGCAAGGCCGACGAAATCATGGCGTCGACGCTCGAGGAAGATTTCACCGCGAACGGCGAGCGGCTCACGGTGAAGAAGGGGAAGTATGTCGACGACGACGGGGCCGAGTCGGCCGACGCCCTCAAGGCCGCCATCGAGACGGTTCGCGAGGAGTTCGCGGGCACGATCCGGGAGGACTTCGACCGCATCGCCGAGCGCTGCGTCGACTCCGAGGTGATCGGCGTCCTCGAGAACCGGCCCGGGACCTATCTGCTGATGGACTTCCGCGACCGCGTTCTGGACCGCCTGGTGCACGACGTGCGGCGCCAGGGCCTGGCGGTGTTCATCCGCGCGTATCTCGTCAAGCAGGGCGAGGAATACAGCGTGCGGCCCGATCGCACCGTGCGGGTGGAGGCGCTGCTCAAGCGCGCCGAGGCGATCCGCAAGGAGCAGGAAAAGTAGCGGTCAGGATTCGCCCCGGTTGCGGCGCGAGGCCTCTTCCAGGATGTGCCGCTCCTCGGAGGTCAGGCTGCCGATCCCCTCGCGGCTGACCTTTTCGAGGACCGCGTCGACGCGTTCGCGGGACACCTGTTCGCGCTGATGATCGCGGACCGTTGCCTTCCGCGCCCGGTCCTCCCTCCAGCGCGCGAGGAAACCCTTCTTCGGCGTCGGTCCGGGCATATAGTCGAACTCCGGCGCGCCGGCAAACATCGGGTGGGCGTCGATCTGCCCCGCCGCGACGAGCTTCCGGATCTGCCACGCCTCGAAGAGCATCCAGACCCCCAGCAGGCCGAACATGAAGTCGCGCTGGAGGAAACCCCAGACGAGGACCGCGATGCCGATCGGGATGGAGAAGAACGTGGTCACCTTGGCGGCCTGATCGCGGCCGTAGCGCATCAGAAGCAGGTTGGTGAGGATGCGGCCGCCGTCGAGCGGATACGCGGGCACCAGCAGGTTGAAGAACAGCAGCACGAGCTGGAGCCGGAAGAGCCCGAGCATGAGGTTGGGCCAGAAGGTCTGGCTCAGCGGATAGAACGGGTACCAGCTTTCGAACACGTTGAGATAGGTCCAGCTCCACGGCTCCCAGATCAGGAGGAGCCCGGCGAAGATCCCCGCGAGGGGGATATGCATCAGGGGCCCCATGGCGGCAACCTTGATGTCGTTCCTCGGGGTGCCGCCGTGACCCACGTACGCCAGGCCGCCCAGCGGCCAGAGCAGGATCTGCTCCGCGTGCCCGCCGACGGAGCGCGCGCCGAAGCAGTGCCCCAGTTCGTGGATCAGGGTCGTCAGAAGGAGGCCGGCCATGATGCCGGCGTAGAACCCCATCAGCAGGGCCCCGCCGCCCGGGTCGGCCAGTCCGCGGAGCACGTACATCCCCACCAAGACCGGATAGAACCAATGGACGCGGACCTGGATGCCGAAGAGCCGACCCAGCGGGAACGTCAGATTCATGAAGCCGATGGTGCAGCCTCCCTTCCCCGTCCTTCATACCTGCCGCCCGCGAAGGGGGTCAAGCAGAATGCCCGGGGATACTCCGGTCTACCCGCTCTATGAACGCGGGCGCGCGGATTCCGTGTCGCAAATTGCGTGCAAGGGCAGAAGGGTCCTTTCGACCCGGCTTTCAGGGAACAAGCAGGGGGGGCCTCGTCGTCATACATATAGAGATGCGCAGAGAGAAGCTCGCCCGGATTGCCGCCACGGGGTTGCTGTTGGCCCTGGTGCTGGTCAGTCCCCGCGCTTTGCTCCAGCCCGTCGAAATCGTCCACAAATCCCAGGATTCCAATCGGCCGAAGATCCCCAAAAACGTGCTGCGCGCGGAGCCCGTCCGCGTTCCGACCGCGGAAAAGCAGGGAAACGGACCCGGTCTCTCGGGATCGGATCCGGTGTCGGAGGGCTGGTTCGCCGGCTTTTCCGGTCTCACCCCTCTCCAGGCCGTGCGGGCCCGGGCCTTCACCCAGCTCACCAAGCCTGAGTATCTGAAGTGCTTCGCCTCGGGGGCTCCTCCCGTTCCTCTGGCTCCTCCCGCCTAGCGGCTGCCCCGGCGGGACCGGAGCATCCGCTTTCTCCGAAAGACTTGTGCGGATCTCCTCTTCCCGCCGCTGGACCGGTGGATCGAGTGCCCGAGACGAAGAGGAGGATCATCCCATGTTGAATATCTGCCTGATGTTGAATATCTGCCTGAAAACCCGGAACCGATGGTTCCCCATGGCGCTTCTGTGCATCATCTCCTGCGCGGCCACGGGATCGGCCCCGGCCGAACTGGCGGCCGGTCCCGAGCAGCCGGGCTGGCCCCGGGAATTCACCGCGCGCGGCTCCACGATTGTCGTCTATGAACCCCAGCTGGAGACCCTCCGAGGGAACCGCATGACGTCGCGCTCCGCCGTCTCGATCACCCGCGAGAACGACAGCGATCCGGTCTTCGGCGGCGTCTGGCTCGACATGGTCCTGAACTTCGATACCGAGCGGAAGACCGCCTCGCCGGAGATCCTCCGCGTCGTCGACCTCCGCTTCCCCTCCCTGGGAACCGACGAGGCCGCGCGCCTGCGTCTGGACATCGCCGACGAGGCCCCGCGCTGGAACCTGTCGTATTCGGTCGACGCGCTGATGGCGGAGCTCCGGACGGTCGAAGAGCAGAAGTCCAGGGCCGAGGGCCTCAAGGCCGACGTGCCCCGCATCTTCGTCCGCAGCGGCCCCGCGGTCCTCGTCACGCTGGAGGACGAGCCCGCCTGGCGGAAAACTGCCGACGGCAGCCTCGATCGCCTGGAAAACACCTCCGCATTCATCGTCCGCGACGCGGAGACCTGCATCCTGGGGGTTTCCCCGTTCTGGTGGACGTCGAAGGACCCCGCGGGTCCCTGGCAGCCGGCCGCGACCGTGCCGCCGTCGGTCGTGGAGCTCTGGAAGAACGAACCGAAGCCGGCGACTGACGCGGACGCGGATCCGTCGCAGCGGCCGGAAGTGATCGCAACGACCGGCGCCGCCGAGCTCGTCTGGACGGACGGAGCTCCGCAATATGTCCCCATCGCAGGGACGGATCTCCTCTACGTGAAGAACACGGACAGCGATCTCTTCCTCGACACCCGCGAGCAGCAGACCTATGCGCTGTTTTCGGGCCGCTGGTACCGGACCCCGCAATCGAAGGACGCCTGGGGGTTCGTCGCGTCCGACCAGCTTCCCGCCGACTTCGCCCGGATCCCGCTCGGCAGCCCGAAGGGACACGTGCTGGCCTGCGTCGCCGGCACCGCCCCGGCACGGAATGCCGTGCTGGACGCCGGGATCCCTCAGACGGAGGCGGTCAAGACCGGTCCGGCGCCGGATCTGCAGGTGAACTATGACGGCCAGCCGCAATTCACGCCCGTCGCGGACACTCCGGTCCGCTACGCGGTCAACACGCCGTACTCGATCTTCTGCGTCGACAGCCGGTACTACTGGTGCCTGGACGGCATCTGGTATGACTCCGACTTCGCCGTCGGCCCGTGGTTCGTCTGCGGGCTGGTGCCCCGGACGATCTACCTGATTCCGCCGAGCTGCCCGCACTACTACGTCACCTACTGCCGCGTGTTCAGCGCGACGCCCTCCGCGGTCTACGTCGGATACTACCCCGGCTATCGCGGCTGCTACGTGTGGCGGGGCAGCGTGGTGTACGGCACCGGCTGGCATTACCGGCCCTGGGTCGGGACCCAGTGCTACACGCGTCCGGTGACCTGGGGCGTGGGCGTGCACTACAGCCCGATCCAGAGCGGCTGGTCGATCCGGGTCGGCATCGGCTCCGTCTCCGGTTATCGCGTTCCGCGGGTTCAAGCCGGCGTGGGCGGAACCTGGGGCGGCCGTTCGTCCGGCGTGTCCGCCTATCGGAAGAGCCCGTCCCCGGCGCCGGTCTTCGACGGCAGACGCGACAATCTGTATCGCCGGCAGCTGGAGCGGCTGGCCCCGAATCCCGCGCGGCCGTCGAGCCGCCCCCCGCAGGGGGGACCGGAATTTCCCAGGCGGATGCCTCCGACCGGACGCGACGGGTCGCCGTCGACTCCGGACCGCACGCCTTCGGAACGCGAGCGTCGGGAGATCCCGAAGCCGCCTCCGCCGCCCCGCAACGAGCGGACGGAAACCCCCGAGCACCGCGAGGCTCCCAAGCCGCCTCCTCCGCCGCGACGGGAAGAGCCCCGGGAAGCTCCACGACGCCTGCCTCCTCCTCCTCCGCAGGACGAGCGCCGGGAGATTCCCAGGACGCCGCCTCCGATCGAACGTCAGCCCCGGGAGATCCCGAAGCGTCCTCCGCCCCCGCAGGAAGAGCGCCGCGAGGCTCCGAAACCTCCGCCGCCTTCGAATCGGGAGACGCCTCCGCGCGAAGCTCCGAAGCCGCCCCCTCCGCCCCGCGAGCGCCGGGAGGCGCCCCGCACCCCTCCTCCGCAGAAGCGCGGCGAGAGTCCGCGGAATCCTCCGCCCTCGTCGGATCGCCGTCGATAATCCTCCGCACTCCCCTCTCCGTCGTTCGGGGAGGGGAGTTCGCGGCGCGGCCTCAGGGATGGCCGAGGCGCCGCGCGATCCAGCCGGCCTCGGCCTCCAGGCCCCAGTCCCCATAGAGGCGCCGGAGGTTCCGGTAGCGCTCGTCGCCGTCGATGCCCACGTTCCAGAGGATCTTGCGGAGATCGACGGGACAGAGATGCATCGGGTGGCCGTCGTGCTCCTCGAGCGTATTGGCGCCCTGCATGACGCAGGACCAGACGGCGCAGTGCTCGATCGAGAGGATATGGCCGGCCTCGTGCGACACGAGCTTGAGCGTGCGCCGCAGGAAGAGCGGCGCGTCGTCGGTCTCGAAGCGGCGCAGCGAATACACTCCGCAGCGCTGGTGCAGGCTCCCTTCCCCGAACACGAAGTTGAGCCCCTCCGAGTACAGGTCGCGATCGGTGATCCCCATAGAGACCAGGGCGTCCGGAGGAAGACGGTCGGCCAGGTGGCGGATGATCCGCGTCGCATGGTACTGCTTGCGCTCGGGCTCCAGGGCGTCCGCGACCATCGGGACCGGATCGAGGATCTTCGCCGGGACGCCGAAGTAGGCTTCGGAATGCGCGCGGATCCGCTCGAGAACGCCCCGGTAGCGGGTCGACGCCTCCCCCAGCGGCTGGAGGTAGAATGTCGTGCGGTGGCCGCAACGACGGTTGACGGGGCCGACCGAATACTGCTCGAAGGTCTGCTCCGGCTCGGGATACCGCCAGCGCCATTCCCCCGGCTTGGGAGGACCCTGCCTGACGAAGCCGTCTTCACTCCCTCGTCCAGGATCCTTTCCCGACCGTGGACACAGGGAACAGTCCGCCGCCTGCGAGCGGCGCCAGACGGCGGGCAGGAGCCAGACTCCAAGAATCAAGCCCCAGGCGACCAGGCCGACCGCCACGGCCAGCACGCGCTTCGACGTCCGGCTCATCGTCCATCCTCCACCTTGATTGGACGCCGGGGCCGGGGCTTCGCTATGGATTTGACCAAAAGGGATCGGTCGGCATCTGATTCGTAGAGGGTGGGCCTCCCGGCGGGATCGGGCGGTGTATGATTCTCAGAGAACAAGGCATCCCCCGCGGGGGGGACGGTGGGATCCGTTAGGACGTCGAGCATGCGAGCCGCTCTTCTGGCGCTCTTCCTCTGCATCTCCGCCTCGGACGAAAACTTCAAGATCCTCCAGGATCCCGCGCGCCGCACCAGGGAATTCGACCGCCAGACCGCCCTCAAGGCCTTTCGCGAGCAGTCCAAGGACAGCCCCGTGGCCTGGGTCGCCACCCGCTTTCTGGAGAAGACCGACCGGCAATGGAAGCTCACCTACGACCGGCTCAAGACCGGGTCGGGCACCCTGCTCGGCACCGCCGACGGCCCCAATTTCATCGCCTACGACAACACGCGGGTTCCCGTCGCAGGCGGCACCCTCGAAAAGGACGTGCGCGATCCGGCGGCGATCGAGCTCGACGCCTATCTGAAGGCGTGGTGGTCGGGCGCGGCGCTTTCAGACGCGGACCATCGCAAAGCCCTGGAGGCCATCGAGCAGTCGATGGGCAAGGTCGGCACGTCGCCGGGGGCCGAAGCGCTCAAGCTGTTCTCGCTCGTGCATGCCAGCGCGCTGGGCGACCGGGCGTCGGACATCGTCACCAAGTTCGGCTTCGCAAAGGAAGGCGACCGATGGGGCCGCAAGGACGACCTGGCCCTGTGCGCCCTGGTCGGCGGCATCGCGAGGAAGACTCTGGTCAGCGGCGACCTCGAGGCGCGCGCGCGGGCGGCGACGGGCCTTCCGGCGCGCTATGCGATCGCCCTCTTCGACCTCAGCAAGGTCCTCAGCGCGAATCAGGGATACGAGAACGCCTATAAGACGCTGCTGGGCCTGGGTGCCCCCGGCATGGGGCCCCGGGTTGCGGAGCACTTCAAGGCGCTGGCCGACAGCCTGAAGCTGGCGGTCTATTGCCGGGTCTGCAAGGACGGCAAGATCACCTGCGAGATGTGCCTGGGGAGGAAGAAATTCGACCAGCCCTGCCCGCAGTGCCACACGCTGGGCTGGGCTCAGAAGGGGGGCGCCGCGGGCAGCACCCTGATCCGCTGCTGGCGCTGCGCCGGCCAGGGCTCGTTCAAGAACGCCGGCTGCCCGGGCTGCGGGCAGACGGGCATCATCAACTGCCCGGTCTGCGTCGGCAAGCCCTGGCGCGACGGCTTCAAGGGCTGCAAGGACTGCACGATCTGCGGGGTCTGTCACGGGCGCAAGCAGACGGAAAAGAACTGCGGGACCTGCGGCGGCAAGGGCCGCGTGCCGCCGATCACCGCGGGGATTCCGACCGTAACCTGCGACACCTGCAAGGGCTTCGCGATCCTCAAGGAGAACTGTGCGGCCTGCAAGGAGTCGGGGCTGGCGCCGTGCAAGACCTGCGGGGACGGCGTGCGGGACGGCAAGAACCGCGCGAAGACCGAGGATATCTACGCGGCGCAGCCCTGCCAGGCCTGCGGCGGCAAGGGCTTCCCGCTTCCGAACCTCGCGGTTCCCTGCGAGCGCTGCTTCGGGCTCTCGTTCATCGCCCTGCCCGCCATCGACCCGCGCAAGACGCTGCTCGAATAAGAAGCATCAGGCATCCAGCCTAAGGCATCGGACGGTTCGCCCCCCTGTCCCCCTCCGTGGGGAAGGAGAACGAAAACATCTGGCGGACGCCGGTCGCCTGCGTCTTGATCGCTGCAATATCTCTGGTCCTCGGTGTCGGACTGGTCAATCCCTTACGGAGCCGAGCTGGAATGGGAATCTCCGGGCGATACCCCGATCGTCTACCCGCATGCCGAATCCTGGGAGGAGCAGGCGCCGCGCTTCCTGCGCTGGCCCCGGTTCAGCCGCCGCAAAAGTTTCGTGATCTTGCTCGCGACGGACAAGGAACGGACACTTCCCGAGGAGAGGATGCGGAAACTTCGCGAGCGACTGCTCCTGGAGCCCGGCAGGGGACGATCACCGCGCGGAAGAAACCGGTGCAACAGTGACGGTCACTTTTGTTCGGCGCCGCACTTCGTGGTGACCCAGGAGCTCCACTTCGCGACCGCGTCTTTGCGTCCCGCGGGGACCGCGCCCGGGACATAGCCGAAGGCGTCCTTGTTCGCGCGCTGCAGCGCCGCGAAGGCCGTCGCGCGGATCTTGACGTCGTCGTCGTCGAGCGCGCGCACCAGCGTCCACCACACTTTCTTGTCCTCGAAGTTGCCGTGGGCGGCGAGGCGCATCGCCTTCGCGAGGCCTTCCATGGCCAGCAGCCGCTCGCCGGCGCTGGGGCCCTTCGTGCTGTCGCCCTTCTCCCCGGCGACCATGCCGCAGAGGGCGTCGAGCGCCTCGGGATAATGCCAGTTCGCGTAGACCCCGAGCGAGAGCAGCGACTGCGCCGCGACGCGGTCGTTCTCGTCGTGCGCCAGCCGCGCCAGTTCCTCGGCCGACGCCTTGCCGTACGAGGCGTGCATGCAGGACTCGGCTGCGGTCGCGCGGACGCCCGCGTTCTTCGACTGCAGGCCCATCACGATGGCGGCCTGCGCGGGCACGCTGCCGATCCGCTGCAGGTTGAGGTAGGTCAGCTTGTTGCCGAGCAGGCTGTCGCCCGATTTCTCGAAGCGGCCCATGAACTCCTTGTCCTTCGCGGGCAGCTCCATCGTCTTGTGGCGGATCGCGCGCAGCCAGCTGACGTAGTCGTCGCGGCAGTCGTTGACGGTCGACATGTCGGGATGGCCCTGGCCGTCCCAGATGTCCGTGTGGCCGTAGCCGTCGAGCTGGCGGAAGACCGCGCGGATGCCCATCTCCCTCAGCGCCTTGGCCGCATTGCCCGAGTTCTGGGGATTGTCGTTTCCGCCGTGGACGAAGTACCACTCGGTCTTCGAATCCGCGCCGTTGGCGATCTTCTCCTTGTTCTGGAAGTTGTAGCCGCCGCAGTAGCCGACCGCGGCCGCCACCAGGTCCTGGTTCTCCCAGCCGAAGCGGCCGATGAAGCCGGCGCCGTTCGAGCTGCCCCAGATGAAGATCTGGCGCGCGTCGATCGGATAGTGCTCCTTCGCCCACTCGACCACGCGCTTCGAGATCGGGCCGTCATCCTCGAGCGTCCAGCCCGGGCCCTTCGACTTGCCCGCGATGACGACGAACTCGCTCTCGCACTTCAGGCGTCGAAGGCACTCGACGGTGCCGCCGTAGTAGTTGTCCTCGTTGCCGTTCATGCCGTGGTAGACGAGGAGCAGCGCGAGGGTCCGCATCGGCGGCATCTGGCCGGGCGCCAGCATATGGGCGCGCATCATCACGCCCGTCTTGTCCTTGAGGTCGCCGTGGAACTCGCCGGGGCCGCCGGCGTCCTTGCCGCCGCCGCCCTTCTGCTGCTGGGCGAGGACCGATGGGGCCGCGACGAGGAGCAGCGCCAGAGTGCGAAGCATCATAAAGTCATCCCGCTCGAGAGATGGAAAGGCTCCCCAGATACTAAACGTGAGCCGGCCGGGGTTTCTACTGTTTTTCCTTCAGAAAGTACTCGAAGAAGTCCGCGATGCGGTCGCTCGCTTCCGGCGTGATCTTGTGCTCCGGCCGGTTGTGCATCCCGACGCGATGCTCGACGCCGAGCAGCTTGTTGACGGCGACCACATGGTTCAGCGCCTTCCAGCGCGCAGGGCCGTCCTCCGAGCCGCCGGCGACGAAAAAAGGACGAGGCGCGATCAAGGCGTGAAGCTCGTGGAGGTCCCACTGCTCCTCCCTCATCTGCTTGTAGGGGCCGACGCGGTCCGCGGGCCCGGCGAGTTTCCCCCGGACGCGAAACAGCGCGCCCGGCACGTAGCCCAGATACCACGGCTCCCAGTAGTTGACGTTGCCGCGCGGCTCGTCGAAGACGATGCCCGGGTCGGAGATGCAGACCGCCGCGAACTTCTCGTAAAGCGCGCCCGCGAAGAGCGCCCACTTGCCGCCGTAGGAGTGGCCGACGACGCCGATGCGCGCCGGGTCCACGTCCCTCCGCTGCGAGAGGATCGTATGGCCGGTCGCGGCGACGTAGGCGAGATACGACAGCGGCTGGAGCTGGGCCTTGTCCCAGCTCGGATAGTAGAGGTCGGCATTCGGCCGCGGCGCCGTCGGGTTCTGCCCGATGCAGAGCGCGACGAAGCCCCGCTTGACGGCCTGGTACCCGAAGTCGTTCTGCTGGCGGCGATCGGCTTTGAGACCGGCGCCGTCCTCAGGGTAATAGAACACGTCGACGACGGCGGGGAACGGGCCGGGTCCCGCGGGGCGCAGCAGGAAGGCCGCGGTCTTGCGACCGGGCGCGATCTCGATCTCGACGCGGGCGCGGGTGAAGCCCTCAAGCTCCTCCTTATACTGCTCCTGGACGAGCGGTTTCTCGACCATGGGGGGCCAGGGGCCGAGGAGGTCGTTCCAGCGCTTGAGGATCTCGGCGCGGCGCTGCTTCCAGTCGTCGGCCGTCCTGACGCCGTCCAGCAGCGGCCGGAGGGGGGCGAGCTGGTCCTGGTACTCCGCGGGAACGCTGAAGAGGGGCTTGAGTCTGTCCCAGAGCTCGGCCTCGCGGGACTGGCCGGCGAGGAGGACGGCGATCAGCGGCAGGATGCGCATGTCGTCAAGCATAACGTCAGGGCGAGGGGCGGTGTCTCATCTTTGCCGGGGGG
>DASQOM010000303.1:0-7218 GCA_035644495.1 Planctomycetota bacterium
GTCTGGCTGACCGCGCTCGGGCTGAGCGTCATCGTCGGCATCGCCCTGACCCTCAACGCGAAGTCCGGGATGCCCGGGACCCGGCTGCAGCCGTGGCCGACCCTGCGCTTTTTCATTACCCCGTTCTGCGTCTCCAGCTTCGCGGCCCTCGTCAAGGACCGCGGATTCTTCCTGATCTTCTCGCCGCGCCGGGAAGAGATGCTGGCCGCAGCCGGAATGTGCGCGGTCCTCGGCGCCTTGGCGATCGTCGCCCGCAAGACCCTTCCGGCCGCCGTCCCGACCTCCTGACATGTCGCTGAGAAAAACCGTCGTCCTGTCCTCGATCGCATGGGTGATCCTGATCACCGCGCTGCATACGGCGCTGAATCTCAACCTCTTTCGGAGCTCCCGGAAGTCCGAGAAGACGTTCAAGGTCGGATTCCTCCCCGTCACCTGCCACCTGACCTGCCCCGTGAACCACTACATCCAGAAGCACCTCAAGGGCGAGGGCGGTTTCGAACCCATCCGCTTCAACGGCTGGCCGGAGCTCAAAGAGGCCTTCCTCTCGCAGTACACCGAGGCCACCTTCATCCTCGCCCCCATGGCGATGAAACTTCGCGAGGAAGGCATTCCGATCAAGATCGTCTATCTCGGCCACCGCGACGGCACCGCCCTCATGGTGCACAAGGAGTCCGGGATCTTCCGCATCGAGGATCTCCGCGGGAAGAAGGTCGCGGTGCCGAACCGGTTCTCCAACCAGCGCCTGCTGCTCTTCAAGGTCCTCAAGGAGCGGGGACTGTCGTTCAAGGACATCGACCTGGTGGAGATGCCTCCGCCCGACATGCCCGCCGCCCTGTATTCCCGGGCGGTCGACGCCATCAGTTCCGGCGAGCCCTTCATGGGACAAACGGAATTGGACGGCTATGGACGCATTTTGTATCTGACGAAGGACGTCTGGCCGGGCTTCATCTCCTGCGTCCTGGCCGTGCGCGACGACGTGATCGCGAAGGACCGCCCAAAGATCCAGGCCCTCGTCGATGGAATCGCCAGCAGCGGGGTCTGGCTGGACAAGACGATGGACAACCGCATGCAGGCGGCCCAGTTCGTCAGCCAGCACTACTACAACCAGAATCCGCGCCTGCTGGAGTTCGTCCTCAGCAAGCCGCCGGACCGCGTCAAGTACACCAACCTCAACGTCCGCCGGCCCGACTTCGAGGAGATCCAGAAGCTGGGTCTCGAGGCCGGCATCCTCGACGGGAAAGCGGGTTTCGACGACTACGCGGACGCGTCCTTCGTCAAGGACAGCGCCACCGTCGAGGCGTTCAAGTTCACGGATCCCGAGTCCGTTCAACAGGGACGCGGCCGGGGGGTGATCAAGTGAGCGGCGCAGCCGACGAAGCCATCGCGGAGACCGTTGCCCCGGTGCCGGCGAGGGCGAACCGCAACCCGATCGCCGCACGGGTGGGCTTGCCCCTGCTGGTCTCCGCAGGACTCCTCGTCCTCTGGCACGTCGCCGTCCGCGTCTCCGGAAGCGACCTCTTCCCGACGCCGGCCGACGTCCTGCTCGGCGTGGTCGAACTGGCCCGGAAGGGCCTCCTGCTGAAATACATCGTCGCCTCGCTGTTCCGGGTCACGGTGGGATTCGGTCTCGCGGTGCTGCTGGGCGTGCCGCTGGGTCTCCTGCTGGGCTGGTTCCAGCGCCTCTTCTACGCGTTCAATCCCATGATCCAGATTCTCCGGCCCATCTCGCCGATCGCCTGGATCCCCGTCGCGATCCTCTGGTTCGGCGTGGACGACCGGGCCCCCGTCTTTCTCATCTTCCTGGCCAGCGTCTTTCCCATCACCGTTTCCGCGATGGCCGCCGTCCAGAACATCCAGCCCGTCTATATCCGCGCGGCGCGAAACTTCGGGCTGAGCCGCCTCGACCTCTTCCGCCGCGTCATCTTCCCGGCCACCCTGCCCCAGGTCCTCACCGGCATCCGCATCGCCCTCGGAGTCGCCTGGCTCGTCGTCGTCGCCGCCGAGATGATCGCCGTCAACTCCGGACTCGGCTACCTGATCATCGACGCCCGCAACGCCGGGAAACGATACGACCTTGTCGTCGCGGGGATGGTGATGATCGGGCTCATCGGCCTCGCGCTCGATCTGCTCGTGCGCCAGCTGGAACGCTTCGACGAAGTCCGCTGGGGGTACAGCCGCTGATGGGCGCGCCGGCCGTCGAGATCCGGGACCTGTGGATGAGCTTCCCCGGCAAGGCCGGAGGCGGACCCGTCCACGTCCTGGAACGCGTCAGTATGAGCGTCGAGCGCGGCGAGTTCGTCTGCATCGTCGGCCCGTCGGGCTGCGGCAAGTCGACGCTGCTCAATCTCGTCGCGGGCTTCCTGGAGCAGTCCCGCGGCCAGGTCCTCGTCGACGGCAAACCGGTCCACGGACCCGACCCGCATCGCATCTTCGTGTTCCAGGAGAACGGCATCTTCCCCTGGCTGACGGTGCGGGACAACATCTGCTTCGGGATCGCACCCGGAAACCCGCGCCGCGGGGAGATCCTCGCGCACTATGTCGACATGGTCGGGCTCACGGGCTTCGAAGGCGCGTATCCCCGGGAACTGTCGGGCGGCATGCGGCAGCGCGTCGAGATCGCCCGCGCCCTGGCCGCCGATCCCGCCATCATCTATATGGACGAGCCCTTCGGCGCGCTGGACTTCCTCACCCGCCTCAAGATGCGGACGGATCTCATCCGGATCTGGCAGGCGGAGCGGAAGACGATCCTCTTCGTCACCCACGACATCGAAGAGGCGGTGCAGCTGGCCGACCGGGTCCTGGTCATGAGCCGGCGGCCGGCGACGATCCAGGAGATCGTTCCCGTGACGCTGCCGCGTCCGCGCGACCTGGACTCGCCGGATTACCTGGCCGCGCGGGACCGGATATTCGCCTGCATGGGCCTGAGCGTGAAGGTCGGGGCGACCGAACCGGCCTCGCCGGCCTAAGGTCGGACGGGTGTCTGGGTCGGGGGCGCGGACTCCACCCATTCCGGGATGGGCGCCGGCGCGGGCGCCTCGGTCGGCACCCGCATCGGGCCGGGCATGCCCTGCTTCATCGGTCGTGGCCGGAAGATGAAGGTCGCCGCGTTCGCAAACTCGGCGGTGATCCAGCGGCGCAGGCCGTGCAGCAGCATGCCCCAGGCGCCCCAGCGAAGGGAGAATCCCGGGAAACTCGGACGCCGCCCCTTGTTGTGATTTCCGTAGATGCCGAGCTTCCGCTTCCGTTCAGCGATGGTGATCAGCCGCTTTTGGTAGAAGCGGATGACGTGGACCGCATAGTCCGAATGCTTCGGGTAGAACGGCGGCCGGAGAAGGCGCGGCGTCCCCTTCCGGTGGATCGGGATGGCGACGAAGAAGTAATACAGCGCCGTGTCTATCAGGAACGCGGTCGTCATGGTGTCGTAGTCGCCCATCAGCGCGTACTTGTCCTTGTAGATGGCGCGGAATAGGCCTTCCAGATAGTTCCGGTAGAACTTGTTGTGCTCCTCGAGCTCCTTCGCGAACTCCACCGGATCGGGCTGTTCGGAATTGCGCCGGATCAGCTCCAGCGCCCAGGAAACCGAAAACGCTATCTGGTCGATGCCGGGGCTGTAGAAGGGATCGAGGAAGCCGGCGGCGTCGCCTACGAGCGACCAGCCCCTGCCCGCGACCTTGTCGTTGAGGTAGGGAAGGAAATTGTACGACCAGAGGTCCCCCTCGACGGCTTTCGCGTCCTGGATCACCTCGCGCGTCAGGGGATTTCCCTGGAGGAACCACTGGAGCTTCTCCTCCGCGGTAGTGCCTTCGGGCTGGACCATGCGGGTGTCCCAGACCGCTCCGATGCTGGTCTCGCCGCCGCGCAGGGGGATGAACCAGATCCAGTATCCGTATCCGTTGAAATGATTGGTCGCAAGGCGGCGTGAGGCGACGGTCCAGCTCGAGAAGCGGTCGTC
Source organism: Planctomycetota bacterium (assembly GCA_035644495.1). Classification (GTDB taxonomy): domain Bacteria; phylum Planctomycetota; class MHYJ01; order MHYJ01; family JACPRB01; genus JACQFK01. Next base: position 3,953 of record DASQOM010000303.1, read on the forward strand.
CGGATCGCCGGAAAACTCGTGGCCGTCGAAGTCGCGCAGCCCCCGGAACCGGGCCCAGACGGCGCTGGTGGGATGCTCCGCGAGCGGCTTCAGCCAGCCCCGGCGGCGGGCGATGATCGCCGATCGGCCGCTGGCGTCGACCAGCCATCCGGCGCACAGTTCCACCGTCCGCCCCATACGTTCGACCTTGATGACGGCTTCCGCCCCGCCGTTCTCCTCCGGCAGCGACACCTCCAGGACCCGCGCCGGCCGCCAGAGCTCCGCGCCCTCGTCGACGGCGAGCTTGAGGACGTGCTCGTCGAGGCGGGCCCGGTCGAGCTGGAATCCCGGCAGGCGGGGAAGCTGGTTGGGGCCGACTTCACTGGCCTCGCGCGTCGAGGTCACCCCGCCATGGTGGAACCAGTAGCGCAGACCGTGCTTCGGGACCTGTTCCCGGGTGAGATGATCCCAGAGCCGGAGAATGCGCGTGAGGAAGTAGGAAGACGTCTCGACCGTGGACTCGCCGACCTTCCAGTTGAAGGCGGTGTTCTTTTCGATCAGGAGAACCTTGAGCTCGGGACGGCGGCGTCGCAGGAGCAGCGCCGTGGAGGCCCCGGCCAGGGCTCCGCCGAGGATGACGACGTCGTACTTCATGGGAGCTTCCATGGGTCCGGGTATTCTAGGATGCTTTCCCGGATACGGCTAGGCGTAGCCGCGGGGGTGCTTCTGATGCCAGCTCCACGCGCTCTCGACGATGCGCTTCAGCTCCGGGATCTTCGGCTCCCAGGCCAGCTCCTTGCGGATCTTCGTCGAGTCGGCGAGCAGGCGGGGCACGTCGCCGGGCCGGCGGGGGGACATGGCGACCGCGATCCTCTTCCCCGTGACCTCCTCCGCCACCTTGATCACTTCCAGCACGCTGAAGCCGTTCCCGTTCCCCAGGTTGTAGGTGCGGCTGCCCTTGTCCAGCGCCTGCAGCGCCAGCACGTGCGCCTGCGCGAGGTCGCTGACGTGGATGTAGTCGCGGATGCAGGTCCCGTCCGGCGTGTCGTAATCGTTGCCGAAGACCGAGATGGACGGGCGCTTCCCCATCGCCACCTGCAGCACGAGCGGGATCAGGTGCGTCTCGGGGTCGTGGTCCTCCCCGCGCTCCTCCGTGGCCCCGGCCGCGTTGAAGTATCGCAGACACGCCGACTTGAACCCGTGCGTCTGATCGAGCCACGCGAGCACCCGCTCCAGATAGAGCTTCGACTCGCCATAAGGGCTTCCGGGGATGACCTTCGTGGCCTCGTCGATGGGGACGCGCTCGGGCTTGTCGAACAGATTGGCGGTCGACGACAGGATGCAGCGGTAGACGCCGGCTTCGAGGGCCGCCTCGAGGAGATGGAGTCCGCCGACCGTATTTTCGCCGAGGTACTTGAACGGCTTCGACATGGATTCGCCGACTTGGATATGGCCGGCGAAGTGCATCACGGCCTCGGGCTTGAACCGCTCGAAGACCTGCTTCACCGCCGCCCGGTCCAGGAGGTCGGCCTGGACGAATTCCGCACCCGGGGGGACGGCGGCGCGGTGGCCGTGGCCCAGGTTGTCCAGCGCAATCACCGAATGGCCGGCGCGGAGCAGCACTTCGGAGGTGACGGAGCCGATGTAGCCGGCCCCTCCTGTGAGCAATACCTTCATCGTGCCCCCCACTATACAGACCCCTGAGCGATCCGGTCCAACATATGGGGAGCGCCCGGAATGACTTGACGTTACGGAGCGCCCATGTTTTAGATCAATCGCCCGTCGGGAATAACCATGCGTCTCGGATATCTCGTCCCGGAGTTTCCGGGCCAGACCCATATCTTTTTCTGGCGGGAGGTTCTCGCCCTGCGCGCCCAGGGCGTCGACGTCCGCCTGATCTCGACGCGGAAGCCCAACCCGATCACCTGCCGCCACGAGTTCGTCCCCGGCGCCGTGGCGGAAACGCACTATCTCTTCCCCTCCGCCCTCCTCGCCGGTCCGCGATGGCTGCTGCGGGGCTTCCGGGGCTTCGGGGCGTCGATGGACTATCTCGGGGGCCTCGACTCCGCGGGCTTCAAAGGCCGGCTTCGCCATTACGCGCTCCTGATGTCCGCCGTGGAACTCTACAGGTGGTGCGCCCGGGAAGGGATCGAGCACGTCCACGGTCACTCCTGCGCCAACGCGGCCCACGTCCTGGCGATCTGCCGCCGGATGGGCGGGCCCTCCTACAGCCTGACCCTGCACGGCGATCTCGACGTCTATGGCAGCGATCACCGGTCGAAGATGCGCGACGCCTCCCCTGTCTTCGCCGTGGGCTCGCATCTCCGCAGGCAGATCCTCGAGAAGGTCGGGATTCCCGCGGATCGTGTCCACGTCACCTGCATGGGAGTCGACTCCTCGAGGCTTTCGGGCCTCGGGACCGAAAGGCCCTATAAGGCGGGCGACCTGAACCTGCTGACCGTCGCGCGCCTTCATCCGGCCAAGGGCCACGTCCACGCCCTGGCCGCGGCGAAGCGCGCCGTGGACCGAGGGGTCAACCTCCGGTATACGATCGTTGGCGATGGACCGCATCAGGACGCGATCGGCGCCAGGATCAAGGAACTGGGGCTCGAAAGCAGGGTGACCCTGGCAGGCACGCGGTCGGAAGGCGACGTGCTTCGGCTGCTGTCTGCTGCGGACGCCTTCGTGCTTCCCAGCACCGGCGCGGGAGAGGCCTGGCCCGTGTCGCTCATGGAGGCGATGGGCAGCGGTCTGCCCGTCATCTCCAGCGTGATCGGGGCCACCCCCGAGATGATCGAGAACGACGTGGATGGACTGCTGATCGCCCAGGGCGACGAGGCCGGCCTCGCCGACGCCTTCGTCCGACTCGGACAGGATGTCGACGCGCGCCGGCGCATCGGGGAACGCGCCCGCCTCACCACGAAGCAGCGCTTCGACGTGGCCGTGACCGCGGCGAAGTTGCGCGAAGCCGTCGAGTCGGCCCTCCAGAGCCGCACTCCATAGCCGCCCCTCGGCAGATTTCGCGAGGAATATTCAGTAACCCCGGGACAGCCATCCGCTAGAATCCGCAGCGTGAGCTCCGATCCGGCCCAGTCCCCACCGAGCCGCCCCCGGATCCTGGGTCCCCTGCTCCTGGCCGGAGCCGTCGTCCTGACTCTGGCGACCGGCGTGGTCGGGGTCGGCAGGCCGAAGATCGCCAAGGACGATCCCAGCGACAACCTGTATTTCTACACGGCGGGCCTGTGCTGGAAACAGGGGCGGTCGCCCTATGACGCAAAGATCCTCAT
>DASQOM010000304.1:0-7603 GCA_035644495.1 Planctomycetota bacterium
GAGCTCAAGGGCGGCCGTCTGCGCGCCGAGATCAAGATCTTCGGGGCCGACGGGCTCCGCGAGATCAAGGCGGACGGCGCCACGGGAGAGATCCTGCCGGCGGGACGAAAGGACTGAGCCGCGTCCCCGAGCGTGAAATTCGGCCCAGTGGGATAGGAAGGGTTTTGAAAGGACTAAGGAGGAAGGATCATGCTGAAAAGCGCAGTGGTGCTGGTGGGAATGGCGCTGGCGTGCCTGACGACGCCGACGCCGACGAAGCCCGAGCGGCTTCTGAAGGAATCGAAGATCTCCCTGCCGGAGGCGGTGGAGAAGGCGATCCCCGAGCTGAAGGAAGGCTCGCCGGTCTCCGCGAAGCTCCGAGAGGAGAAGGACCGCATCCTGTACCTCGTCGATATCGCCCAGGGCGAAACGGCGACGCGGATGTCGATCGACGCCCGCACGCAGGAGATCGTCTCGAAGACGCCCCTCAAGAAGAACTACTCGAAGCTGATCGGCGCGTCGAAGCTCTCGCTGAACAAGCTGGTCGGCATCGCGACCGCGAAGGTCGCGGGCAAGGCCTCCCGCATCAGCCTGGGCCTCAAGAAGGGAAATCCGGTCGCTGAGGTCATCGTGTTCAAGGACGGCAAGCTCTTCGAAGTGAAGATCAACGCCGTCACCGGGTCCGTCATCAAGGTCGAGGAAGACGACGACGATGACGACGACGGCGACGAGGACGACGGGGACGACGGGGACGACGACGAGGACGACGACGACTAGATCTATCCTCACGCAAAATGGGGTTCCGGGTCAGAAAGACCCGGGACCCCTTTTTCATTTTCCCCCGGCCGGGTACGATGGCGGTCGATCGTGAAGCCTTCGAAGGAACCGCTGCTGGGATGGGTGCGGCCGGTCAAGCGCACCGAGGACCGGATCCTCTACGAATACCGGACTCCCCGCCGCCTCGCGCGCGGACTCCTCTACGTCGCGCTGGCCGTCGGCCTCATCGCCTTCGGGTTCAGGATGGGCGTCGCGCGCGCCAACCTCCTCGTCTGGATCCTCGCGATCGTTCCCCTGCTACTCTCCGGGGTGTTCGCCTCGTGGGGCCTGCTCGACCTCATCACCCGGGGGCTCTTCGAGCTGGAGATCGACCGACGCGCGCGGACGCTTGCCCTGTCGATGCCCACCGAGCGGGGGGAGGCCCTCGCGAAGGCCGGCTTCGAGGATGTCGCGTCGGTCGACGTGGCCGAGCAGCGGCCGCTGCCGGGCGCGCGCGGCCGGGTCCGGTGGAGCATCACGCTGGCGATGCGCGACAGCCGCCGGATCGGCCTGGGACTGACCGAGGACGGGGCGGAGGCGGACCGGCTGGCCGCGGAGTTCTGCGGGCTCCTCGGGGTTTCGTCCACACGGTCCGTCCACGAAAGCCGCGGGGCGGACTGACCGCGAATGGCCAGGAGCGTCGTCTCGCCGTTCGGAAGCTTCGGCCTGATCGCCATGGCGATCACGGGCGCGACGCTCGGGGTGTCGATCGCCCTGGGGCTGCATCCGGCGCTGGGATTCCTTGCAGGCCTGAATCTCGCCACGTTCGTGATGTACGGCGTCGACAAGTCGGCGGCCGTGCACGACCGGATGCGGGTGCCCGAGGACCTGCTGCATCTCCTGGCGCTCGTCGGCGGAACCCCCGCGGCCTTCCTGGGACAGGTCGTGTTCCGCCACAAAACCCGGAAGCGGCCGTTCCAGGTGAAGTTCTGGATGATCGCGGTGCTGCAGATCGTGCTGATCGGGACGGCGTTCGTATGGCGCGCGCGGCCCCCGGCCTGGCTTCCGGAAGGCGTCCGGTCGCTGATCATGGGACGCTGACGCGGGCTCAGTGGCCCGGAAGGGAGAGCGGGCCCTTCTTGTAGTAGTTGCCCGCGCGCAGGCGCAGGTAGCCGCCGTCGTCGTCGGGGAACGACGACGTCTCGCCCCGGTTGCCCGGAATCGGGGCCGGGTTCGTCACCCCGTCCTTCGCGCTGTCCTTGTGGACCGTGCACTCGACGGTGCCGCCGCCGAAGAGCAGCCCCACGAAGCCCGCCGCCGCCCACTCGGCGATGTGCCGGTTCTCCGGGTAGTTCTCGAGCCAGTACTCGGCGCGGTTGTCCATATAGTGCCACGGCGTGTTGTTGCAGGCCGCCATGACCTTATTGCCCAGCGGGATGCGCCAGACGACCAGGGGCAGACCCGAACGCTCGTGAAGTTCCGCGCCCCAGGCGCGCAGATCGGCGAAATCCTTCTCGGTCCACCAGCCCCCCGCGTCGCCGCGGATCTCGCGGTAGGCCGCATCGCGGTCGCCGACGTCGGTGAAAATCAGGTCCCATCGGCCGCTGATGCGCAGCGCGTCGGCCACCTCGCGCGGGGTGCGGTCGCCGCGGCGCGACGCGTGCCAGGCGAGAAGGACGTTGGGCGCATAGCGGTCGCGGAGCAGCCCGAAGGCGCGGCCGAACGAGACGAGGGTGTCGTCCAGACCCTCGAACTCCGGCAGCCCCGTGGACTTCACGACGACCTTGATGTCCTCCAGCTTGTGCGGGCTGAACTCCGGGGCCGAGAGGAAGTGTCCCCAAACCTCGGGCTCCACGTGAAGGATGAGCGGCCGTCCGTATTCCCCCGCCTTCCGCATGAAGAGGACCAGGTCGGTCAGATACTTCTTCATGGTGTCGCGATTCGTGCAGTTGACCGCGATCGCGCCGGCGGGCCCGAGGCCGTTCTCGCGGCCGGGCGAGGCCTGGATCAGCGCATAGTAGCTGAAGACGCTGGAGACGCCCAGCCGGTCGGATTCCTTGAGGTAGAGCGGGATGAAGCCGCCGCCGGAGTTCCAGTTCTTCCAGCCGGGCGACAGGTGCTGATAGCGAAGGTCGAAGCGGGCGCCCTGACCCTTCACGTCCTCGACCCAGCTTTCTCCGTAGCCGCTCATGATTCCCAGCATGAAGTGGTCCTTGCCGAATTTCCGCAGCACTTCGCGACCCAGCGACTCGGCCACGAGCGGCGTGCCCTCGGCCGCGGTGGCCGACTGTCCCTGCTTCACTTCAATCGACGCTACGCCCCGCGAGAACGCGACCTTGCCCTCCCGGACCACGAGGCGTGCGCCCTTGTCGTAGACCAGCAGCGCCAGGCTGGTTCCCAGCACGCGGGCTTCCGCATCCCGGGAATGCAGGATCATCGGCGCATCCGACGGCTGCGGCGCCACCTCGGCGGTCACGAGTCCGGTGTCGACGCGGAGCCGCTTTCCGGGGCCCGGCTCGACCGTCACCGACGCGTCCGCCCCGATTTCGACCGCGGTGCCGTCGGCGTAGCGCACCGAGGCCCAGCCGCGCGCGGGCGTGACGATCGCGTCGCCCGGCAGCAGGCTCATGCCTCCGGCGACATCGATCGCGTCGGCGCCCCGCTTCACCTTCACGTCGGAGCCGGCGGCGGCCAGCATGATCGGGCCGGGTCTGTGGAGCAGGAGGGCCCCGGCAAAGACGGCCATCAGGGCTGCGGCGGCGATCGCCGCGATCTTGAGGAAGCGCCGGCGCGGCCCTGCGCCCAGACCGCGGGCCTTGATCCCGTCCATGACCCGGGAATCGAACGAGCGGTCGCCCGCCCGGATGGCGATGCCGACGACTTCCGCGAGTCGTTCGCAGGACGCGTCGCGGTCGAGGCTCGCGTGCAGCAGTCCCTGCATGCGGAGCGCCGCGGTGAAATCGCCGCGGAAGGCCGCATCCGATTCCAGGCGGGCGAGCAGCGCCTTTGCGCCGTCGGCGTCGATCGAGTCGTCCAGGAAGCGCTCCAGCAGGGAGATCGCGTCGCCGTCCATGGCTATCTCGACCTCCCCAGGCACGACTCGAGCTCCTTGCGCCCGCGGAAGAGCAGCGAGCTGATCGCCGTCGCGGTCGTCCCGAGCTTCGAGGCGATGGAGGTCACGCGCTCGCGTTCGAAGTAGCGGGCGCGCACGACGCTGAGGAGCCGCGGCGGCAGCTTCTCGAGGCAGTGGCGGAGCTGGTCGACCGTCTGCGCCCCGTCGCCCTCCTGCAGCCGGCAGGTCTCCTCGAGCACTTTTTCGACCGCCTCAGTCTTCAGCTTTTCGAGCGCTTCGCCGTGCTGGTAGCGCCGGCGCAGGTGCATGAGCAGCTTGTTGCGCGCGATGCCCTTCAGCCAGGAACCCACGTCCGCGCTGAGATCGAAGCGGCCCAGGTTCTCGAATGCGGCGATGAAGGTCTCCTGGGCGAGGTCGTCCACGGCGTCGGCATGGGAGAGATGCGCAGCCAGGAAGGCGCGGATGGAGGGACCGCATTCGCGCACGACGGCGCGGTAGGCGTCGCGGTCGCCTTTGAGGACTTTCTGGATGACGTCCTTCATCCGATGCGCATCCTGCATTCCGCCATCGTAGCGGATTTGCCCGGCGGGGTGAAAATCTGTCGGAAATAATTAGGAGGGGGATGCGAGATTTCCGGACTCCGCGCAAACAGAGGGATACTTGAGCGGGAGAACGCTGCGATGAAGAACCTCGCCTGGTGCTGCCTGGCCGCGCTGGTCCTGTCGTCGGGGTCCGCGCAATCGGCGGAGCCGTCCGGGGAAAAATCCACCGGCCCCCTGGGCTCCGCGAAGTTCATGCCCACGCCCGACAAGCCTTACGGCTGGCGGGGCGACGGCTCGGGCCGCTATCCCGGCGCCACTCCGCCGACGAAGTGGGAGCGGAGGAAGAGCGGCGGCGGCTACGCGGCGAGCGGCATCGTCTACGCCGTCCCGCTGCCCAACGGCGGCGTCTCCTGCCCGATCATCGTCGGCAACCGCGTCTATCTCACGGTCGAACCCTCCGACCTGATGTGCCTCGACAAGGCCTCGGGCCAGATCCTCTGGATCCGCTCCAGCCTCGCGTTCGAGGGCATGAGCGCGGAGGACCGGAAGGCGAACCCGGACATCGACGCGAAGCTCGCGCCGATGCTCCCGCAGCTGGCCAAGGCGAACCAGGACGTGGCCGACGCGATGAACGGCCATATCGCGACCGGAGCCACGGCGGGCGCGAAGCCCGCGACGGGGGCGGTCCAGAAGAAGAAGGACCTCGAGAAGCAGATCAACGACCAGTCGGTCGCGATCAACAAGAAGTTGTTCTCCGGCAACTGGGCGCAGGCGGTGTTCGGCTACGCCGGCCCGACGCCGGTGAGCGATGGGAAGCGCCTCTATGCGTTCTTCACCACGGGCATCTCGGTGTGCTACGACCTCGACGGCACCCGCAAGTGGATCAACCGGGGGTCGGGCGACGGCAGCGAGCACGGCAATTTCGCCAGCCCGATCCTCGGCATGAACCGCCTCGTCGTGTGGGCGAACGAAATGCGCGCCTACGAGACGGAGACCGGGAAGTTGGCGTGGACGGCGCAGGCCAAGTCCTTCAACACCTACGGCTCGATGTTCAAGGTGCAGGCGGGCGGAGAGCTCGTGGCGGCCTTCCAGTCGGGCTATTTCGCGCGCATCCGGGACGGCCAGCGCATCTGGGGCGACCAGGCGTTCGGCGACTCGGTCCAGACGCCGATCGTCGAAGGCGGCCTGATCTTCGCGCGACAGGGCTATCCGATCGCCCAGGGCGAGTCGGGGAGCTTCAAGGCCTTCAAGATCCCGGCGGGCGCCGAGGGCGGCGGCAAGCCGTCGCCCTCGCACAGCTTCAAGATGGAGTGGGCGGAGGATGAGATCCCGGTCGACAAGAAGAAGAATCCGTTCGACCGCGGCTTCGTCGCCTCGCCGCTGCTCGCGGACGGCCTGATCTACAACGTCACCGAGGGCGGCGGCCTTTTCTGCAACGACGCGGCAACCGGCGAACTGGTCTACAAGAAGGTTCTTCCGGTGAAGCCGAAGACGGAGTACTGGAACTGGGCGGGCATGTCGGCGAGCCCCACGCAGGCGGGCAAATACATCTACCTGATGGACAATCAGGGCCTGACGATCGTCATCCAGGCCGGCCGGGTCTATAAGGAGGTCTCGCAGAACATGCTGGAGGAATCGAGGGACGGCAAGTCGCAGGAGCAGAACGTGTCGACGCCGATCTTCGAGGGGACCCGCATGTACTACCGGACGCCCGGGTACCTGTACTGCATCGGGACCTGAGCTCCGCGCGGGCCCCCTCTCGATCGCACGGCTTACGGCTATAGGGGCGGCGAGGAGCGCTTCCCCAGCAGCAGATGCCAGATCAGGCTCGCCACGAAGGCGACCAGGAAGAAGAAGAAGCACACCTGCGCGATGGAGGCGGCGCCCGACGCGATGCCGCCGAATCCGAACACGGCAGCGATGATCGCAACCACCAGGAACGTCAGCGCCCAGCTCAACATGTCGTTTCTCCTGAACAGAGATTGATCGCGGTCTAGCCCCGGGCGCGCATCAGCGTCGCCAGAAGGAATCCCAGTCCGACGCCGATGAGCGCGGCCTTCACGGGATTCTCGTGGATGTACGACTTCGCCCGGGAGATCTCCTTGGACGCCGCCTTCCGGGAGGCGGAATAGAACGCTTCAGCCTTGTCGGAAACCTTCGCCCCGTTCGCATGGTTTCGCATGGCTTTTCCTTTCGGGCTTTTGAACGGGCTATCTACGACGTGGCGCCGTAACGGTTTTTGAAATGCTCGAATTGTGGAAGAAAGAGGAGGGTGTTTGCACGCGCTCGCGGAGGCAGGAAGAGCCCTATTCCTTCGTGCCCCGGTGTCTTTGTGTGGAGGCCGGCCTTCAGTCTTTCTTCTAGTTCAGCAGCTCGCAGCGCGTCTTCTCGGTGCCGTTTTCGTCGTTGATGCCGAGGATCGGCAGGGCAAGCTCGACGTCGATCACCCCTTCGACGGAGAGGACGTCCTTGTCCCCTCCGCGCCGAGCTTCGGGGCCTTGACGGCGTTGCGCGACGGGGTGCTCCCCTCCCACTCCCCGTCGCCCTTCTTGCGCACGTCGAGGTTGGAGACGGACTCCTTCTTCTCCTCGCCGTCGATCATGAGCATCTTGTACACGTAGCGTTCGTTGCCCTTGAACGGATCGGGCCACCACCGGGTCCCGTCCTCGGCGGATGCGGTCCGGGCCGCGGCGAACGACAACAGCATCAGCAGTCCGGCGGGGTGCTTCATCGTCCTTCTCCTCCCTTCGGCGTGCCGGGGTTCTATGCGACCCCGACCGGCCCTCCAAAGAATTTTCGAGAAGTCATTTCATAATTTACAATTTGTATGTTATATATAGGACGAGGGCGCGGATCGTCGGCGCCCGAGGGGAAACCAGGAGAGGGGGAATTCATGTACACCATCGCACTCGTCAACCAGAAGGGCGGCGTCGGCAAGTCCACGACGGCCGTCAATCTCAGCGCCGGACTCGCGAAACTCGGACAGCGCGTTCTGCTGATCGACCTCGACCCGCAGGCCCACGCCACCGTCGCGCTCGGGCTCGATCCCAAGCGCTGCCCCGCCACCATCTACTCGCTGCTCTCCGGAGCCGCAAAGCCGCAGGACGTCATCAAGCCCATCAACGACAAGCTCTCCCTCATCCCGTCGACGGTGAACCTGGCCGGCGGCGAGGCGGAGCTCACCTGGCAGCAGAACCCCCACTTCATCCTCAAGACCCGCATGTCCGAGCTCGAGCCGGACCAGTTCGACTTC
>DASQOM010000305.1:0-10225 GCA_035644495.1 Planctomycetota bacterium
CCCTCCCGCGCGCGATGCGGTCGGACGTCTGCAACCGCTACCTGTGCGAGGAACTGGACCGGCTCCCGAACAGCACCGCAGCGGTCCTGGCGGTCGGCTTCGACGGGTCGCGCTACGTCCGCACGTCCGTCCTCGAGGGCGGGGTCCTGCGGACGGTCGACGAAGCGCCGCCAGCGCCTTGAGGAGCGTCTCCGCCGGCGGGCGCATTCGTCGGTGGAAATCACTTCCCAAAGACGGCCGGCGTAAGGAAAATGCGGGTCCTCTTGGGGAGATTGACCATGAAGCGCGCTCTTCTTCTGTCTCTGGCGATCCTGGCTTCCATCGTTCCCGGTCGAGCGTCCGAGCCGGCCGCCGACAAGATCACGGTGTATGTCGGCTCCTACGCCGATGTGAAGGCCAACGGCATCCACCAGTTCACGCTCGACATGACCACGGGCGCGCTGTCCAACGCGGGCGGTGCCTCCGGCGTCGCGAATCCGTCGTTCGTCGCTGTCTCCCCGGACCATAAGTACCTTTACGCGATCGGCGAAGTCGGCTCCTTCAACGGGAAGAAGGGCGGGGCGGTATCCTCCTTCGCCATCGACGAGAAGTCCGGCGCGCTCACGCTGCTGAGCCAGCAGACGTCGGGAGGCGACGGGCCCTGTTTCGTCACCGCCGACAGGACCGGCAAGGTCGTCCTCGTCGCCAACTACGGCGGCGGCAGCGTGGAGTCGCTGCCCGTGGCCGACGGTAAGCTCGGCGAGCCGGGCTCCTTCATCCAGCACAAGGGGTCCAGCGTCAACAAGAGCCGTCAGGGCGAACCCCACGCGCATTCGATCAACGTCTCGCCGGACAACAAGTTCGCGTTTGCGTGCGACCTCGGCCTCGACAAGATCCTGGTCTACAAGCTGGACCCGGACAAAGGCACCCTTACGCCGAACGATCCCCCCGCAGCCGAGATCCCGCCCGGCTCCGGCCCGCGCCACTTCGCGTTTCATCCCAGCGGCAAGTTCGCCTACGTCTGCGGCGAGATGACGTCGACGGTCCACGCGATGACGTACGACGCGGAGAAGGGCGTCCTCAAGGTCGTCCAGACCCTGAGCACGCTTCCCAACGAGGTGAAGGGCAACTCGACCGCCGAGACGCAGGTGCATCCCAGCGGCAAATGGGTCTATGTCTCCAATCGCGGCCACGACTCGGTCGCGGTGTTCAAGGTCGACGAGGCCACGGGCCACCTGACGGCCGTCGGCCACCAGTCGACCGGCGGAAAGACGCCGCGCAACTTCGGCATCGACCCCTCGGGCAAGTTCCTGATCGCGGCGAACCAGAGCTCGAATAACGTTGTCGTCTTCAAGATCGACGAGAAGACGGGCATGCCGACGCCGACGGGCACCGAGGTTTCCGTTCCGAAGCCTGTCTGCGTCAAGTTCCTGGCTCGCTAGTCAGGGGCCGGTAGCCAGGAGACAGCAATCCGCAGACATTCGCTCCCCCCCTCCCCCGGGGGGCCAGGGGGATCCGCTTCCGTCTACCGACTACTGTCTACTGGCGACCCCCCCAATTTTTTCCTATAGTGATTCTTCCTATAGGAGGCCTCATGCTGACCCCCACGGAATGGACCGGAGTCGACCACTACGTCGGCGACTTCATCAAACTGCTCGGCCAGGTCGATCGCCCGCAGGTGCAGAAGATGGTTGACCTCGTCACCGAGTGCTACATCCTCGAGAAAACCGTCTTCATCATCGGCAACGGCGGCAGCGGCGCGAATGCGTCGCATCTCTGCGAGGACCTCGGCAAGGGGACGCTCCACGACTTCGAGAAGCAGCGGCGGCTCAAGGTCATGAGCCTGACGGACAACACCCCCTATATCCTCGCCTGGGGCAACGATACGGCCTACGACCGCATTTTCGTCGAGCAGCTCAAGAACTTCGTCGAAAAGGACGCGCTGCTCATCGCGATCAGCGGCTCGGGCAACAGCCCGAACGTGATCAGCGCGATCGAGTACGCGAACACGCACGGGATGAAGACGCTGGGGGTGACGGGCTACGACGGCGGCAAGCTGAAGAAGATGGCGCATCATAACGTCCACGTCCCGTCCTGGAACATGGGCATGGTCGAGTCGGTGCACAGCACGCTGTTCCACTACCTGCTCGACATCTGCTATCACAAGTTCAAGGCGCTGAAGCTCGCCACTCCGGTCGCATGAGCCTGGCCGTCGGGGTCGAGATCGGCGGCACCAAGCTCCAGGCGGGCATCGGGCTGCGCGACGGCAAGCTCGCGGCGCTCGTCCGCCGTCCCGTGGATCCGAAGCGCGGCGGCGCGGGCATCCGCGAGCAGCTTCCGTCGATCGTCGACGAGTGCGTGGCCAAAGCCGGCGGCAGCTTCAAGGATCTTGCCGGCATCGGCATCGGCTTCGGGGGTCCGGTCGACACGAACCGCGGCCGTGTCCTCGTCTCGCACCAGATCGAAGGCTGGTCGGACTTTCCTTTGCGCGAGTGGCTGCAGAAAAAAGTCCAGATCCCGGTCGTCCTTCAGAACGACGCCAAGACGGCCGCGCTGGCGGAGGCGACGCTCGGCGCGGGGAAGGGGCTGAAGCGGATCTTCTACATCACCGTCGGCAGCGGCGTGGGCGGCGGACTGGTGATCGACGGCGTGCCCGACGCCGGCCAGGGCCTCGGCGCCGGCGAGATCGGCCACACGTGGGTGCCGGATCCGGAGACGGGGAAACCGGACAAGCTGGAGCACGTCGCGAGCGGCTGGTCGATCGGGAAGCGCGGCAGCCGGCGCCTGGGGCGCGAGCTCACGGGCGCCGACGTCGCCGCGCTTGCGGAGAAGGGGGATCCGGCGGCGCTCAAGGTCGTCGAGGAATCCGCGGAGGCGCTCGCGATCGGGATCGGCAACGTGCTCGCGCTGCTGCATCCGGAGCGCTTCATCATCGGCGGCGGCGTCTCGCTGATGGGGGAGCGGTGGTGGAGCCCTCTGAAACGCAGTCTCGCCGAGCGCTATGCGTTCGCGCCGTTCGCGCAATCCTATGACGTGGTCCCGGCCTCGCTGGGCGAGGAGGTGGTCGTGATCGGCGCCGTGCTGCTGGGGCTCGGCGCGCGATGAGGCTCGTCCTGGTCGGCGTCCTGCTGCTGGCGTCGTGCGCGGGCGAGCCGCGGCGGCCGTCGCCAGGGCCCCCCAACATCGTGATCCTCCTGACCGACGACCAGGGCTACGCCGACCTCGGCTGCTTCGGCGCGAAGGACATCCGCACTCCGAACCTCGACCGGATGGCGCGCGAGGGGATGCGCTTCACGGACTTCTACGTCGCGCAGGCGGTCTGCACGGCGTCGCGGGCCGCGCTGATGACGGGCTGCTATCCGAACCGCGTCGGGTTGCAGGGCGCGCTCAACCATCAGAGTGCGATCGGGATCAGCGACGACGAGGTGTTGCTGCCGCAGCTGTGCAAGTCGCGCGGCTATGCGACGGCGGCGTTCGGCAAGTGGCACCTGGGCTGCCAGCCGAAGTTCCTGCCGACGCGCCACGGTTTCGACGAGTTCTTCGGCATCCCGTACTCGAACGACAATGGTCCTCTGCATCCCACGATGAAGGGCCTGCCGTCGCTGCCCCTCTATGAAGGGGAAGCCGTGATCGACCACGACCCCGACCAGCGGGCGTTTACGAGGTGGATCACCGAGCACGCGACGAGCTTCATCCGCCGCAACCGCGAGCGGCCCTTCTTTCTCTACGTGCCGCACATCATGCCGCACGTCCCCATCCACGCGTCGGACGCGTTTCGCGGGAAGTCGGCGCGGGGACTGTATGGCGACGTGATCGAGGAGTTGGACTGGTCCGTCGGGGAGATTCTCGCGGCGCTGGCGTCGAATGGGGTCGACGACCGGACGATGGTCTTCTACTTCTCGGACAACGGGCCGTTTCTCTCGTACGGCACGCATGCCGGACGGGCGGAGCCGCTGCGCGAGGGCAAGCTGACGGCGTGGGACGGGGGGATGCGCTCGCCCTGCCTCCTGCGCTGGCCCGGGCGGACGCCGCCGGGCGCCGTCTGCCCGGAGCCGGTGATGTCGCTCGACCTGCTGCCGACGTTCGCGGGGCTGATCGGCGTGACACCGCCAAAGAACGCCATCGACGGTCTGGACATCCTCCCGATCCTGGAGGGGAGGCCCGGGGCGGCGTCGCCGCACGAGGCGCTCTATTTTTACGCGGGCGAGGAACTGCAGGCTGTGCGGTCGGGCGACTGGAAGTTACATTTCGCGCACGAGTACCTGACCCCGGCCGGGCCGCCGCGCTCGGACGGCAAGCCCGCGAACTTCGAGCACATGAAGCCCGAGGGGATGGATGTCTCGGGCATCCGCGGGATCGCGAGCCGGCACGGGTATCGCGTCGAGAAGACGGCGGCGGCGCTCTATGACGTGCGCCGCGATCCCGGGGAGACGAAGGATGTCTCGGCGGAGCATCCGGACTTGGTCCGCCGCCTCGAGGCGCTGGCGGAAAAGGCGCGCGCGGTCCTGGGGGACGCGCTGACGGGCCGCAAGGGCTCCGGTGTGCGTCCGCCCGGACGGCTTTAAAAAAGAAAAGGGGCACGTTCCTCACGTGCCCCCTTCCGAATTTCGTCTGATTGCTAACCGGTCTTGGCGGGCTCCGGCGCTGCGTCACCCGCGATCGACAATGCCTTGTACCCGCCGATGCTCTTGAAGTACGCCAGAATGCCCAGGTAGATCAAGGCCATGATGGCCGGAATCGCCGAGTCCGCACGCAGTGTCTTGCGGTCTCCCACGATGCCCGCCTCGATGATCTGGCGATCCGTGGCGTTGAGCTTGGACATCGCGACCTCGGTGGTGACGTCGCCTTCACGGGCCTTGGCCAGGCGGCCCTTGACCTCGTCCATCTTGGTGCCGTCGAAGCCGTTCACCTTCCCGAAGACGAGGAAGTCCTTGGCGTCCTTCGACTTGATCTGCTCGTACGCGGCCTGGTTGACGCGACCCAGTTCCTCGGCGGAGAAGCGGTCCTTGGCGTAGCCGAGGCCGGGTCCGCCGATGAGACCGGCGGACATCATGCCGATGCCTCCCATGAAGCTGATGGCGATGGCGCCGGTTTTCGGGAACCGGTCAGACGCCACCGCGAGCATCGTCGGCCAGAAGAAGGTCTTGCCGAGCGCGTAGACGGCCAGCGCGGCGAGCGCCATGCCGAACGAGTTGACGTTGCTGGAGAGGTTCAGCCCGATGCAGGCCAGGATCGCGGAGACCACCAGGATGCCGACCGGCGACAGCCCCAGCTTGTTCTCGATGAAGTGCGCGCAGAAGCGCAGCGAGAACATGATCAACGAGGTCCAGACCAGGAGCATATTGCCCTGCTTGGGCGTCAGGATGTTGCCCGTGATGTTCTGGATCCAGCCGTCCGTTCCGAGCTCGACGGCGCCGACCAGAGCGTGCGTGCAGAAGAGGACGAAGAGCAGCACCGAGCCCTTGGAGAATTTGGTCATAACCCCGACGCCGATCAACAGGGCCCCGCCGACGCCGTACCCGAGGATGTTCCCAAGGCGCGAGATCTTGTCCGGATCCGTGGGATCGGGCTTCATGAATCCGCCGAGGATGTTGGCGAAGACGCCGCTGAAGAACAGAGCCAGGAGGAAGCAGGCGACCAGACCGCCGAGGATGCCGACGTCCTTGAACATTTCCGAGAGGCTGAGGCCCTTCTCGGAGGCCTCGGACTTGGGCATCTTCTGGCCGAAGAACATGACGCCGTAGAGCAGGGTGGGAATGAGGTAGGTGCCGAGCTGGACCTTCCAGGACCAGCTGCCGCCGAAGATCCAGCCGACCATGCCGCCGAGGACCAGGCCCGCCGGCCAGCTGGCGTGCAGGATATTCAGGTAATGCGTGCGGTTTTTGGGGAAGAGTGTCGCGACCAGAGGATTGGCGACGGCTTCCAGGGTGCCGTTGGCATACGCGAAGAGGAACATGCCCCAGAAGAGGAAGTTGTAGCCGGACGCCTTAGCGGCGGCCTTCGCGACTTCGGTGGCGTCGTGCGTCGCCCCAGTGGCGGCGAAAGTCACGATCGCGGAGATCACGTGCAGGGCGAATGCGAGCATGACCAGCTTGCCGTAGCCGAACTTGTCGGCAAGCATGCCGCCGATGACGATGCCGAAGCAGAACCCGGTGAAGCCGGCGCCGCCGATGGCCCCGAGTTCCGTATTGGTGAAGCCGAATTCGCCGGCCCAGTTGCCGAAGATGGCTCCGCGGACGGCGAAGCCGACGCCCGCGGCCAGGATGGCCATGAAGCCTGCAGAGAGCAGGCGCTTCTCGTTACCCATACCCTTTTTCTCCCCTATTCAGGAAACAGCGACAGAACCCCAGTTCGCGTGGTGAATCTTCCCCAGAGGGTCCGCAGATTATGGGTCGTCTACCCATGAGTGTCAACATTCTTTCGCAGTAGGGGGCTAATCCGCTTTGGCAGACGATTTCAGACCACTCCCCGCGTCCGCAGCCCCGCGAAGTCCGAGTCGTCGACCCCGAGGGAGCGCAGGATTTCATCCGTGTGCTCGCCGAGACGCGGCGCCGGCCGATGCGGCAACTCGCCCCTTTCCCTCAGCGGCGGCAGCTCCAGCGCCGCCGCGATGTCGTTGACGGGGCTGGCGGGAATATCCTGGGACCGAAGCGTTTCCGTCCACTCCGCCGTCGACCGTTCCTTGAACAGGTCGCTCAGAAGCACCTCCAGCGCGTCGCGGTTCTGCACCCGGTGCGAGTTGTCGGCGAAGTGCGGGTTGGCGGCCAGCTCCGGACGCCCGATCGCATGGCACAGCCGCTCCCAGATCGGCTGGCTGCCCGCCGCGACGACGAGATGACCGTCCCTGGTGGGGAAGGCCTGGTAGGGGACGATCGACGGATGACGCGAGCCCATCCGCGTCGGCGACACGCCCGTCGCCCGCACGTTCTGCGCCATATACGTCAGCGACGCGGTCGCGCATTCCAGCATCGAAATATCGATGCGCCGCCCCCGGCCCGTCGACTCGCGCTCCAGGAGCGCCGACAGGATCGACTGAACCGCGAAATGCGCCGTGAACAGGTCGATGACGGCGACGCCGACGCGGACCGGGGGCGCGCCGGGCTCGCCGGTGATGCTCATCCAGCCCGACTCCGCCTGCAACGCAAGATCGAAGGCGGGGCGATCCTTCCACGGTCCGCTCTGCCCATACCCGGTGACGGAGCAGAACACGAGGCGCGGGTTCTCCTTCGCGAGCGTTTCGTAACCGAGGCCCAGGCCGTCGATCTCTCCGGCGCGGAAGTTCTCGATGAGGACGTCGCAGCGCGCGGCGAGCCGACGGAACAGCTCCTGTCCCTCGGGCGACTTGACGTTGAGCGTGAGGCTGCGCTTGTTGCGGTTGACGCTGAGATAATAGGCGCTCTGCCCGTCCTGCCAGGGCGGCCCCCACGAGCGCGTCTGGTCGCCGTCCCCCGGCCGCTCGACCTTGATCACGTCGTGACCGAGGTCGCCCAGCATCATCGCGGCATACGGCCCGGCGAGGATCCGGGACGCGTCGAGGACCTTCATCCTCATCTCCGTTCCCTCCCCGCAGGGGAGGGGAAGGGGTGGGAGTGTTTCTCCGCTGGGTGCTGTCTACTGCGCCGCTTCCCAGCTCTTCTTCATGAAGGCCAGCCCGTCCTTGGCCAGCGTCTCCTCGTCCGGGAACATCTTCCGCCAGATCTTCGTCGCGGCGGCGAGCGCGGGCAGTCCCTGGCCGAAGGCCTCGATGACCAGCAGTTCGTTGTAATTGATGGCCTTGAGCGAGCGCCAGGTGTCCGCCCAGTTCACTCCGCCCTTGCCGGGAGTCGAGCGGTCGTTCTCGGAGATATGGACGTGGACCATGACGTCCTTGCAGACCTCGAGGGCGTTGCGGATGCTCTTCTCCTCGATGTTGGCGTGGAAGGTGTCGTACATCATCTTGACGTTCGGGTGGTTGATCGTGCGGACGAGGTTGGCCGCGTCCTCGGCGCAGTTCAGCAGATAGATCTCGAAGCGGTTGAGGAACTCGAGGACGAGGGTGACACCGGCCTTCTTGGCGTAGTCCGCCGCCTCGCGGAGGCCGTCGGCGGACCAGCGCAGCTCCTGCTTCGTGGGACCCTTGCCGCTGAAAACGCCGAGGGCGGCATACAGGGGGCCGACGAGCTTCTTCACGCCCATGGCCTGGCAGCACTCGATGACCGCCTTCAGGTGCTTGACCCCGGCGGCGCGCTGCTTCGGGTTCGTGCCGACCAGGTTCGTCTTCTCGGTCAGGCAGGTGACGGCGCTGCGCTCCAGGCCCATGTCGTCGAGCTTCTTCGCAAGCGCCGCCAGCTTTTTGACGTTGGGATCGAAGATCGGGATTTCGACTAGGTCGAAGCCCGTGGTTTTCAGCCGTTCGAACAGTGCGGGGAACTTGGGACCGGTGCAGTCGCCCGTCCACAGCAGCATGTTCATGCCGTATTTCATCGGATCTCCTCAGGGGTTGGGGAAGACCCCAGCATTAAGCCTTATGCACTGGGGGGCATCAAGCATTTGAAGCATGGCCGCAGGGGCTAATGCTTCGGATGGGCCTGCAGCCGGAAGCCCCCCGGAGTCGCGCCCGTCTCCCGCTTGAAGGCGACGCTCATGTACTCGGGATGGTCGAAGCCCGACAGCGTCGCGATCCGCTCCAGCGAGTGGTCGGTCTCGGCGAGGAGCTGCTTCACGCGGTCGATGCGGAAGCGCACGAGGTCCTGGTGGGGCGTGCGGCCGGTGGCCTTGCGGTAGCGGCTTTCCATGACGCGGCGCGAGAGCGGGACGACGCGGAGCAGGTCGCCGATCGTGGCGCCGTCGCACGCGTGCTCGCGGATGAAGCGGACGGCCGCGGCGATCTCCCGGTCGGCGAGGGCGAGGACGTCCGTCGACTGGCGGGTCTCGACGCCGATGGGCGGGATGAAGTGTCCTTTGGCGGAGAGGCGCTCGCCGCCCATGATGCGGTCGAGCATCGCGGCGGCTTCGTACCCGGTGCGTCGCGTGTTCGGGATGACGCTCGAAAGCGGGGGCGTGGTCAGGCCGCAGAGCAACGGGTCGTTGTCGACGCCGATCACGGCGACCTCCTCGGGGACGGGAACCTCGTTTTCGCGGCAGACCTCGAGGAGCTGCTGCGCTTTGATGTCGTAGCAGGCCATGACGCCGGCGGGCTTGGGGAGCCGGCGCACCCATGCGAGCAGCGCGTGGTGCTCCTTCGCCCAGGGGTCCCTGCCGGAGGTCTCGTAGACGTCGACCGGGACGCCCGCGGCGCGGGCGATCTTCTGGAAGTGCTCCGAGCGCCAGCGCGACCAGTTGAAGCGCGACTCCCCGCAGAACGCGAGGTGGCGGAAGCCGCGGGAAAGGAGGTGGTCGACGGCCAGCCGCGCGATCGCCTCGTCGTCCGTCTCGATCCAGGGGATCGAGGGCAGATGCCGGCCGGCGCTGACGTCGACGACGGGAAGCCCCGTGCGCGAGACGATGCGGGCGATGGCCTTCGACTCGATGCGGGCGATGATGCCGTCGCCCTTCCAGCGGGGCGGGACCTCGCCGCGGGCGAGCTCGGGCAGGTAGATGGACCAGGGCTGGTGCTGCCGGACGTACTCCATGACGCCGGTCAGCAGTCCGCGCGCGTAGGCGTTGGAGGTCTCGATGAGGAGGGCGACCGATCGGCGCTTCCTCATGGGCTGGTAAGAATTCTCATTCCTCAGGCCATATTACGTCCAACAAAGGGGGGAGATCGGTGAAATATCTCAATATATTTTCGCGGTTTCTCATGGATCGGGGCGGGGCCGCGGGGCTATTCTGGCCGCGGATTGAAGGAGGCTGGGTTCATGGGCGACAAGAAGATCCGCGTGGCGATCGTCGGTCTCGGGTTCGGCGCCGAGTTCATCCCGATCTATCAGGGGCACCCGAACGCCGACCTGGTGGCGATCTGCCAGCGCAATCCGGAGAAGCTGAAGCAGATCGGGGACGCGTTCCAGATCGGCTCCCGCTACACCGAGTACGCGCAGCTCCTCAAGGACCAGAACGTGGACCTGGTCCACATCAACTCGCCGATCCCCGATCACGCCTGGATGTCGATCGCGGCCCTGAAGGCGGGCAAGCACGTGATGTGCACGGTGCCGATGGCGACGAGCGTGGCGGATTGCAAGAAGATCGTCGACCTCGTGAAGAAGACCGCCCTCAAGTATATGATGGCGGAGACCGTCGTTTACGCCCGCGAATTCCTCTTCGTCAAGGA
>DASQOM010000306.1:0-2003 GCA_035644495.1 Planctomycetota bacterium
GTCGCGGTCGGGCAGCCCGAGCCCGCCCTGGTCGGCGCCGCCGATCACCTGGGTTGCGTCCTTGAAGTCCTGCTGCGACCCGAAGCCGAAGAAGGCCCCGGCGCCTTCCGCCTGGAGGGCCGCCACCTGCTGCGCGAGACCTCTCGGGTCCTTGATGGCGTCGATTCTCCGCAACCCCTGCTGCAGGGTCTGAAGGGAAGCCGTCTCGGCCTTCTGCTCGTCCATGCAGGTGGCATAGAAGTCGCCGACCTTCTGCGCGAACGGATCGGCGGGATCGGCTTCGCCTCGCGCGTTCTTTTCCAGGATGTCGTGCAGCAGCGCTTCGTTGCGCTGATGGATCTCGTCGAAACTGCGCCCCCATCGCGCCCGGTCCTCTGGGATCGGCGTCGTCTTCAGCCAGTTCCCGCAGGCGTACTGATAGAAGTCGGTGCAGGGATCGACGGACCTGTCCATCGCGCTCTCGTCGATCGGCGCGGGCTCCTGGACGGGCGCGACGGCGCTGCCGCTCGCGGGCGGAGCCTGTTCCCCGATGGCGCCGGTGGCGGGCTCGTTCACGGGCTTGCTCTGCGGTCCCGAGCTACAGGCGGCGGCGGCGAGAATGAGGACAGCCGATCGTTTCATTCGATCTCCGAGGTGGATGGGGGGCTAAACTTCGCCGCCTACGGTCGTGAGGCCTGCTTATTTCCCGGCCGGGCGTGCGCGTCGATCCAGTCGAGCACCGTGTGGTACCAGAGCTGGCTGTTCCTCGGCTTGAGGACCCAGTGCCCCTCGTCGGGGAAGTAGAGCAGCCGCGATTCGATCCCGCGCCGCTGCAGTGCGGTGAACATTCCCAGGCCCTGCTCGACGGGTACGCGGAAGTCCAGCTCGCCCTGGACGACCAGCGTCGGGGTCTTGAAGTTCTGGACGTAGCTGCTGGGCGACAGGCGCCGGTACAGCTCCGGGTTCTCCCAGGGGGGGCCGCGGAACTCCCAGTCCGGGAACCAGAGCTCTTCGGTCGATCCGTACTCGCTCACCAGATCGAAGACGCCGTCGTGGGAGACCAGGCACTTGAAGCGATCGGTGTGGCCCGCGATCCAGTCCACCATATACCCGCCGAAGCTGGCGCCCGCCGCGCAGGTATGACCGG
Organism: Planctomycetota bacterium; assembly: GCA_035644495.1. Taxonomy (GTDB): domain Bacteria; phylum Planctomycetota; class MHYJ01; order MHYJ01; family JACPRB01; genus JACQFK01. The sequence continues at coordinate 1,127 of DASQOM010000306.1, forward strand.
GATCGACGAACGGCAGCTTCTCCGCGGCGTCCGTAGCGCGCATCACGTCGTCGTAGGCGAGGCCGCCCCAGTCGCCCGAGATCTGCTCCTTGAATTTCTGTCCGTAGCCGATGGAACCGTGGAAGTCCGTGGCTACCACCACGTAGCCTCGGGCCGCGAAGGCGGCGGCGTTCCAGCGCATGCTCCAGGCATCTTCCCAGGAGCCCTGAGGCCCGCCGTGGATCAGGACCAGCAGCGGCAGCTTTCCGGCGGCGTTCGCGGGCCGCACGATCCAGGAGTGCACCTTGGCGCCGTCCTTCGAGTCGGTCCAGAGGTCCTCGGCGACGCCCAGGTTCAGGTCCTTGTACTGCTCGTCGTTGAAACGGCTCAGACGCGAGGGCTGGGCGCCGGCCCGGACGGCGAAGACTTCGGGTGGACGCGTGATGCCCGCAGCCGCGACGACGGCGGCGCCGTCCGGAGCGAGATCGAAGTCGCCGCCGTTCACCGGCGCGTCGGTGAAGCGGCGGTACTTTCCCTCGAGCGAGACGGCGTAGAGCCAGTAGCGCGCCTTCTGCACCACGGACGCGACGATCCCCTTGCTGTCCCGGCGCCAGCCGAAGCTGCCGACGTCGTCCGTGTCGATGTCCACCACCGTGACGCGGCCGGTCTTGCGATCCTGGATCTTCAGCCTCCAGATGTCGGCCTCGTAACCGTCGCGGGCCTGGGAGATCCAGGCCAGGTAGCGGCCGTCGGGCGACGGGCGCGGCTGCGCGTCGTCGCCCGGGTTGTCGGCAGTCAGGTTCTTGGGCGGGCCGCCCTCCCGATCGATCAGCCAGAGGTCGCCGTTCGTGCTCCAGGCTTCCCGCTGCGGCGGCTTGCTGCTGACGATCAGCTCTCC
>DASQOM010000307.1:0-10315 GCA_035644495.1 Planctomycetota bacterium
GGGGCGTTGTCCTTGCTCAGGCCCGACCCCGTGCCTGCAGGACGGTCCGGCTCCGTCATTGGAGCTTGAGGATGCGGCCCGTTCCCTGAAGGACCAGCGCGGTGGCCGGGCCGACGCGGAGCGTCATGCCTTTCGGGTGCGTGAGCCGGCGGCCGTCGGCAAGGTGGACGAAGGCGTCGGGCACCTCCACGCGAGTGCCGGCGCCGGTGCGGAAGCGGATGTCCTCCAGCCGCTCGATCCGGATTTCTTCCCACTTCGGGCCGCGGAGGACATCCTGCGCGGCGCCGAATCCGGTCAGCACCGGGAACAGCGTGCCGAGCAGCAGCACCGTGCCCTTGAACGCGACCGGGCCGCCCGGGACGTAGCGGAGGAGCGGAAGGACGCAGACCAGCGGCAGGACCACGCAGAGGCCGGCCCGGATCGACAGCAGTGCGCGCCAGTTGTCCGCGTTCAGGTCCCCCGCCGACGAGACCGCCCACCCGACAAACGGGGCGAACGGGATGGACAGGAGCCAGACCACCCCGAGGAAGTCGAAGCGCCCCCCCTGGATTCGGGCGCCCTCGCCGCGCGCGGCCGTCTCCTCGGCCTTGCGCGGAATGAAGTGCACCGCCAGCACGAGCAGGAGCAGGAACCCCGTGAATCCGAAGGCGTAGCCGTCCACATACCCGAACCGGAGCCAGAACATCGCCGGCATGCCGGCGGCGATGGCGAACAGGCTCACCGGAAGGCTCCAGGGTTTCCCGGGAACGGCGTCGTTGGGCATTGTTTTGGAGGATTTCATCCGGTCAAACCGGCGGCGGATTCAACTGAGGGAACTGACGTTGATGCCAGTAAGGATACGCGGGCCGCTGCTCGCTCGCGGCGTCCAGCTTCGCCCGCTGCGCCTCGCCGAGCTTCCAGCCCATCGCCCCGAGATTCTGGCGCAGCTGCTCTTCGTTGCGCGCGCCGACGATCACCGACGAGACCGTCGGCCGGTGCAGCACCCAGTTGAGCGCGACCTGGGCGATCGTCTTTCCGAGTTCCCGGGCGACCTCTTCCAGCACATCGACGATCTGGTGGAGCTTTTCGGATTTCGATGAAACGACAAAGTCCATCTTCTCCGCCCGGCTTCCCGCCGGCGGGGCCTGGTTCCGGCGGATCTTCCCGGTAAGGGAGCCGCCTGCCAGCGGGCTCCAGACCACCGCGCCGACCTTCTCCTCGAGCCCGAGCGGCATCAGCTCCCACTCGTAGTCGCGCCCGGCCAGCGAATAATAGACCTGGTGGGCGACGTAGCGCGCCCAGCCGTGGCGCTCCGAAAGCGACAGCGCCTTCATCAGATGCCAGCCGGAGAAGTTGGAGCACCCGATGGTCCGCACCTTGCCGCTGCGCACGAGCATGTCGAGCGCGCCCAGCGCCTCGTCGATCGGGGTCGTGGCGTCGAAGCCGTGAAGGTAGTAGACGTCGATATAGTCCAGGCCCAGCCGCTTCAGGCTCTGCTCGCAGGCGCGGATCAGCGCCGGACGCGAGGACCCGTACTCGTTGGGACCCGTCCCCATCGGAAACGTGGCCTTGGTCGCGATCAGGAGGTCCTCCCGGCGCCGGCCCGCGATCGCCGCGCCGAGGATCTCCTCCGAGCGGCCGTTCGAATAGACGTTCGCGGTGTCGAAGAAGTTGATCCCCGCCTCGAGGCAGACGTCCAGCAGGCGCTTCGCCTCCGCGACGTCCGTGCTGCCCCAGGCCTTGAAGAACTCGGTGCCGCCTCCGAAGGTGGCCGTGCCGAAACCCAGCACCGGGACGCGAAGACCGGAGCCCCCGAACTGACGGTATTCCATGCGATTCTCCTCCCCCTCGGCAGGCTCCCGAGGATGCGAGTGCGGGCATTGTGTCGCCCGTCGGGGGGAACGCGCAAGAATTACTCCCTTCCCTTGCCGGATTCAAGCTTGAAGAAGCGCGCATCAAGTCCTTCGTACTCCAGGAAATCGGCTCCCCGGAAAAGCAGAAGATCGCGATCGACCGACTCCGGGCAATCCATCAGCTCAGCAAGCTGATCCATTTTGTGGTGCTGGTCGTGGTCCTGATTCTCGTTCTTGAGCCTCTGCGCCCATGGAGCAGGTAGCCTGTCTCCACCTCTGAGGGCGCTTTTGAAATTCCTGGTCTTGCGATCGAAGCTCACCCGTGGGTCACTGCACCCGCTGAGATGAGGCGAGGTCTAGGATCCGCTGACCGAGAGACGGGAGGTGCCCGCGCGGAGGTACCAGCGGAGCAGCGTGCGGAGATGCTCGTCGCCGCCGAAGCGGGCGGCGGCTTCGATGCGGCCGGCCAAGCCCAGGTCGACGGCCTCCTCGGGCTTCGACCACAGATAATTCATATGCGACGCCAGGCTCTTGATGTCGCCCGGCGCGGACAGGAACCCGGTCACCCCCTCGAGCACGAACTCCTCGGCCGCGCCGTTCCAGCCGGCGATCACGGGGCGTCCCGCGGCCATCGCCTCGGCGACGCCGACCGGCCACGACTCCTCCTTGGAGGAGACCGAGATCACGACGCGGGCCTCCTCGGGGTCCCCTTCATAACGCACCGGGACGTCCTTGTGCATGCTCGCGGCCTGGGCGATCCAGGCCTTGGCCTCGCGGTCGCGGCGGGGAACGTGGACGAGCACGTAGGTCCCGGGGGTCGACGGGTTCTCGTTGATGACGACGGGATACGGATAGACCGACGACCGCTCATCGGCCGTCGGCGCGGGCCCGCCCATCCGGGTGAGCGCCTTGCGGCTGGGCGCCAGAACCCAGTCGGCCTTCGACGCCTTGTCGAGCGCGGCATGCACGACGGGGACGCCCTTGCCCGTGAAGGCGTCGGCGATCGAAGGCTCGGACGTGAAGATATGCAGGATGTCCGGCTCATGAGTTTCGATGATCGCGGCCACCCGCTTCGCCAGCGCCGAGCTCTTGAACCAGCCCAGCTGCTCCATCAGGATCGGATGGACGATGACGACGTGGCCCTTCGCGTGAAGCGCGCCGCCCAGCGCGCGCGCCGACGTCCGCGGGTGGACCCCCGGACCGTCGATGATCAGGATCTTCATGAGTCCCGCTCTGTCTCCTCAGGACGCCTCAGGCCGACTGCGCCTCGATCGGACCCTCGTCCAGGTCGTGGAGTCGCCGCGCCAGATCGTCGTCGGCCACCGCCTTCAGCTCATGCTTGAGCCGGGCGTAGAGCTCGAACACCTCGAGCGAGAGCAGGCGGAAGATTTCCTCGCGCCGGGCCCTCCCGACCTCCGTGAGATGATAGCGGTAAGTGCGGTTGGTGTCACCTGTAACATCCAGCAGGCCCCGGCTGAGGAGATCGTCGACGTAGGCGTTGATCATCGTCGCGCTCACCCCGGCGGCGCGCGCCAGGCTGCGCTGGCTGACCGACGCGGTCTTCTCGATCTCGGCCAGCACCGCCATCTCGCGGCACTCGCGGGTAGGTTTGATCAGCTTGAAGCTTCCCATCCACATCGTCTGTTCACCCCTCGACCGGTCACCGACCGTCCGTAAGGTTATCGAACGAATTGCGGACGAACTAGAGGGAATTCCTAGCGCGCGGCGAGGATCGCGTCGCAGACCTCGCGCACGGCCCCGTCGCCGCCGCGGCGCGACGTGATCCAGCGTGCGGCCTTGCGGACCTGCGGGACGGCGTCGGCCACCGCGACCGGCAGCCCCACCGCCTGCAGCACGGGCAGGTCGTTGAGGTCGTCGCCGACATAGGCGACGTCCTCGAGCGCGATCTTGCGCGGGCCGAGAAATTCGCTCACGGTCTTGAGCTTGTCCTCGACGCCGATGAAGACGTTGTCGATCTTGAGCTTCTCGGCGCGGCGCTTGAGGATCTCGCTCGCCTCGCCGCTGACGAGGGCGACCGCGATCCCGGCCTCTCCGATCAGGCGGAGGCCGAGGCCGTCCTTCACATTGAAGCGCTTGAGCCCCTCTCCCATCGGCCCGTAGTACATGCCGCCGTCGGTCAGGACGCCGTCGACGTCGAGAATCAGGGCCTGGATGCGCTTGAGGAGGCGGGGGGGGACCGTCCGGTTCATGGACTCGCGTTGCGCGCGACGTGACGGCCGAGCGCCTCGATGACGGTGCGCCAGTCGTCCAGCCGCGCGCGGAACTCGGTCTGGACCAGCTCGGCGATGCGGGCGACGTCCTTGAACTCCATGGCCGCCGAGTAGCGGAGCAGGGCGTCCTGGAGCTCCCGGATGCGCGCGTCGACGGTCTGGCCGCCCGCGTCGAGGGTCTTCAGGTCCGCGGTGGAGATGGTGCCCACGTCGCGGACGGCGCGCAGAAGGATGTCCCACCCGTAGAAGCAGGCGTCGGCCTTGTCGAGGGTCTTGGCGTATTCGCCGGCGCCGGCGAACTGCAGGATGTCCTCCTGCGTCTTCTCCATGTTCTTCAGGTGGCTGAGGAGGCCGGACAGCGTCCCGACGGAAAACTGGAACGGGTCGGCGGTCCTCACCTCGAGGAGGCCGAAGTTCCCGGGCGGCTGCGTGCCCCGGGGTCCCAGGTTGTCGGGGTCGATCTTCTCCCCGTCGAGGGTGAAGGAGGCGATGGTGCGGCGCCGGGAGGAGATGTTGCGCCGGAGGGCTTCCAGGATTGCCAGGAGCGTGGTCCCGGCATCCGGCGTCATCAGACCCGTCTTCCCGTCCACCACGACTTCCATCGGGATCGAATATAGACGGCCCCTTCAGGAGCGTCAATGAATTTGCCGAAGAGATAAGGAGAGGAGAGGGACCGTGAAGATCGCCATATCCGCATTGCTGCTTCTGGCACTCGGCTGCGTCCCCCCCGCCGCCGCCCCCGTCGCGCTGCTCTCGGACGACCTGGAGCCCGCCCTCACCCAGGAGACGATGGGCCGCTCCGGCGCGGACCGGGATCCCGACGTCTCCCGCGACGGCAAGCTGCTCTTCTACGCATCCACGTCCCACGACGAGAGGTTCGCCCTCTACGTCAAGAGCATCGGCTCGAACACGGCGACGCGGATCACGAGCCTCGCCGGCGACCTGCGCTTCCCGCGCGTCTGCCCGGTGCAGCCCCGGCGCATCGTGTTCTGCTCCAACGAGCGCGGCCGCTGGGAGCTCGTCCTGATCGAGGACTATGTCGCGGCGCCGTCGAAGGGGGTCGTTCTGAGCGAGCCGGGCACCGAGAATCTTCATCCCAGCTGGTCGCCGGACGGGAAGAAGATCGTCTACTGCTCGACGCGGAGCGCGGGCGGGAGCGACTGGGCGCTGCGGATCCGCGACCTCGAGTCCGGCCGCACGACGGTGATGGAAGACGTCGACGGCCTGCTGCCAGAATGGTCGCCGGTCGGGAACCGCATCGTGTTCCAGCGGATGAAGCGGCGCGACGACTGGATCGGCTCGCTGTGGACGCTGGAGTTCGAGGGCGGCGAGGCGCGGCGGCTGACGTCGATTTTTTCGAGCGACGACTGGGCGGCGATCAATCCGACGTGGTCGCCCGACGGGAAGAAGGTGGTCTTCGCGACGGTCGGCAAGAGCCGGGCGAAGGCCGGGCTGATGAATGAAGCCGACGACGTGTGGGTCGTGGCGGCGGACGGGCTCAATCCCACACGGCTCACGACGTCGCCCGCCTCGGACGGCATGCCGCGCTGGTCCTCCACGGGCCGCGTCTACTTTGTCTCGGATCGCAGCGGTTCCCCCCGCCTCTGGAGCCTCTCCGCCCCATAGCGCAGTAGCCCCACAAACAAGCCAGTCATGTTTATGGTGGAGATACCATAAACATGACTGGCTTGTTTGTGGAAGGAGGGAGGTTTGGCCGGGAGCAACCCCGACCGGCCCTTCCGAGCGCAGTCGGGGTCTCCCGGGGGATCTCAAGTTGGAATCCGCAGCTCAGCACACGCGACTGCCTGTGCCGCGCCGCTCTCTCCCGCGGACGCGCCCATCACCGATCCCCCGGTCATGGACTGCGCTCCGGATTCCGTTCGAGACCCACTGCACTATCGTCGGCCGCCGACGACAACTTGAGATGAATACTATTTGTGAACGAATTTCCCGCGGCGCTCAGCGCGAGCGGACGTCCGCCTTGATCAGCCCCGCCGCGTGCAGCGCTTTGACGACGTCGATCAGCTGCTGGTCCGTCAGCGCCGGTCCCGACTTCTCCATGAACTCGGACAGCGCCTGCCCTTCCTTCGCGTGAAAGACGGACGGGCGCGTCCCCGGCGCGGGCGCCGGCAGGATGACGCTTCCCGCGCGGAGTCGCACGTCGCCCGTCCACGACACCGCCTTGGTGACGTCGTTCAGGACAACCGCCGCCGTCTCCGGCTGGAACAGCACGACGGGCAGATTGAGCACCACCTCGAGCCAGCGCACGGGCTCCTTCTCGAAATTCACCGGCGGCGCGACCCCGGCCACTTCGCGGTATTCCGCCGTCGTGGGAATCCGCACCTCGATCAGGCCGCCGTCGGACGCCGTGGCGACATCGCGCTTCCCGCCCGCGCCGCCGAGCGCGCCCGCGTTGATCTGCGCCGTCAGCTGGCTGGACTCCGTCAGGTCGGGCTTCTTGAGCACCAGGCGGAAAACCTTGTGGCCGTCCTGGTCGTGCACGAACGTATGGGCCAGCGTCTTTTCCACGATCGCGCCTCCCGGCACCGTGCCGACCGTGGCGTTGCCCCGCCGCGCGTCGCCTTCGACGACGACCCGGCCGGACGCGAGCGCGTAGATATTCGGATCCTGCCGCCCCATGGGGCCGCGCAGGTCGGTGATCTGGAGCTCGCCGCCGTGCAGCGACTTCGCATCGCCGACGACGGAGATGCCGACATCGAGCCGCGTCCCTTCCTTCTGGAACGGCGCCAGCTCGGCCGAGACCAGGACGAGCGCCGCGTTCCGGGCGCCGATCTCCTGCACGGCGACCTCGGGCGCGACCAGGGTCTGCAGCATCCCGCGCAGCAGCCGGGCCGACTCGCCCTTGGGGCTGTCGCCGTTGCCGTTGAGGCCGGTGACGAGGCCGTAGCCCCGGATCTTGTTGGCGCGCGCGCCTTCGACGTCGACGAAGTCCTTCACGACCTGGGCGTGGGCGAGGCCGGAGGCGGCGGCGAGGGCGGCCAGCGCGAGCAGGATCCGTTTCATCGACGTGTCTCCACGTAAAGGTCCCGGGAACGGGCGGGCCCTACGGCCCGCCCGCTCCCTGGGCTCCGGAGAGGGGTTATGTCGGGAGTCCCGCCGGGAGGCGGGCATCCCGTCATGATTCAGAATGGCCAGATCCGGCCGAAGAGCCAGCCCAGCAGCCCGGGCTTCGCGCCTTCGACCCCCGACCCGTCATACGACAGAGTCAGGTTCGCGACGTGGTCCGACGTCGTCTTGCCGTCGACCACATTCGACGCGGCGACCTCGCAGGTCAGCCGCACCACTTCTTCCTCGTTGTTCACGATGCGACGCTTCACGGCCTGAAGGACGATCGTGCCGTTCGGGCGGAGGTCCGCCACCTCGGCCGTCAGCGCGGAGGGCGTCTGGGCCTCTTTGCCGTCGACGCGAACCCAGTCCTTCAGGTCCTTATCCCAGCGCGCCGGGCCCGCGGGCTTCTCGCGGTCGACGAAGCGGATCTGGACGTGGTCGTGTTTCTTCAGGCCCGGCTTCTTCGGCGGATCGTTCGGCGACCCGTTGCCCTCGAGGAGCGACTGCGCGGAGGCCGACGTCGCCGCGCCCAGCACGATCAGCGCCATATAGGCGATCGTCTTCATCGCGCAGACTCCAGGACGTCGACGCGGGAGGCGTCCACCACGCGGCCGCGAAGGCGGTTCTTCGACGACGCGAACTCCAGGGCGATCTCCTGGCCGGCCGCGCCGTCCTCGAGGGCCCGCGCATCGACCTCGTAGCCCGACGAAACCGCGCGGACGAGATCCCCCTTCCGGACCGCGGGCTTCAGCCGAAGGTCCGCGACCGTGATGGGCGAGGCCAGGCGGATGCGCTGGGCCGCGACTGATCCGACGACCAGGTCCATCTCCAGGACCGGGTCGCCGTCCGCGACTTCGATGCGGTGCGTTTCGAGATCGCTCCGCTCCAGGCGACGCCCCGGCGCGATGTCGCGCGCGGCGAACACGCCGTCGCGGAGGCGGAGGATGCGGGCCACCACGTCGATCTTCTCTCCGCCCGACATGACCGCGATATAGGCGGAGCCGTTGGGTTTGACTTCGACGACGTCGCCTGCGCAGGTCTCGGGCTCCAGCCGCACGATCCGGACCAGCGCGGCACCCGACTGGCGCAGCAGCGCCTTCGCGACCGATTTCCTCAGGGACTCGGTGTCGGTCGAGATCCCCCGCGAGACTTCCACACTCTCGCCGCTCCAGACCGCCGCGTCGAGGGCGATCCCCTTGATGTCCAGCTCGCGCCGGATCTCGTCGGCCGTGATGGTCCGCGTCTGCCCTTCCTCGGGCGAGCGGCCGATATAGAGGTCCGCGATCCTGCCGCGGGTCGCGGGATCGGTGCGGTCGAGGTCGAGGAGGTCGGCGATGCGGACCCAGCGGCCGCTCACGACCGCCTTCTCCTTGAGGGCGACGGCCTCGGCGCCGAGCAGGATCAGAAGCGAGAGGGCCGGACTCACGGCTTCCTCCGCAGGGTGTTGATGCTCTGGAGCATGTCGTCCAGCGCCTGGATCACCCGGTTGTTCAGCTCGTAGGCGCGCTGCGTCTGGACGAGGTCCATCAGCTCGCGCATCGGATCGATCGGGGACGGTTCGATAGAACCCTGACGGAAGCGGCCCGGGCCGTCGACGCGGTCGCCCGCGGCGTCGGCAGCGCGGAAGAGTCCGCCGCCGATCGACTCGAGACCGGGAGGATTCTCGAAGCGACTGATCTCGATCCGTCCGATCGGCATCGCTGCCTCGGGCACCTGGGGATCGATCCCGCTCACGACGCCGTCCGCGTCGACCATCAGCCGGGTGATCTGAGGCGGAACCTGCAGGGGCGGATCGACGACGAGGCCGGCGGCGGTCGTCAGGAATCCCTCTGCATTGCGGTCGAGGCCGCCCGCGCGGGTGAAGGCTACTCCGCCGTCGGGAAGCTGCACGCGCAGGAGGCCTTCGCCCTCGAGGGCGAGGTCGAGATCGCGCGAGGTCGAGGGGAGGGTGGCTACGTTCGTCAGGCGGGTCGTGATCGCGTCGATGCGGCGCAGGAGGGCGTTTCCGCCCGTGGCCGCGATCCGCAGCGCGTGGACCGTCATCCGGAAGCTCCTACCGTACCGGGCGCGCCAGCTCGTTCACCGTGCGCTCGAGGACCGCATCCTGGATGCGGATCGCCTGGAGGTTCGCCTCGAGCGCACGGAGGGCCCGGATCAACTCCACCGAGTCGAGGACCGGACGGACGCCGCTGAGCGTTCCGTCCCGGTTCTCGTCGAGGAGGCCGGCGCGCCGGGCCCGACCGGCGACCTCCCCGTACTGCCCGAACCCCACCTGCTGTCCGTCTTCTATCCCCACCCGCTGTCCGTTTTTCGCGTCGTTGCCGAAAGCCGCCAGGCGCGTCGCGAGGGCCTCGATCCGCGCGGCCTGGGCGAGCGCGCCCCGGCCCGAGATCGCGATGCCGTCCAGCGACATTAGCGCACCACCTTGCGGAGGAACGCGAGCGCGCCGATCCACCAGGGGCGCGGCGCCAGGATCGCGACGGCGGCCGCGTCGGCCACGACGGCCAGCCGGCGCGCTTCCCTCGCAATCGCGCATTCCAGTTCCATGGCATGAAGGAGAGCAAGCGTCGTGCCAATCCTGCCCCTCAGGGAGATCGCAGACGATCCGCGTCCGGGTCGGAATTTCCTTCCGGGGTCGTCGGACCGGACTGCCGTCCACTTCCGACTGTTCAGCGTGCGAACGGTCGGGTTCAATAGGAGGGATGAGGGTTGGACTTCGCATCGTCGCCGCCGCGCTGCTCCTGGCGATGGTCGCGGGGATCCTCTGGGCGTGCGGAATCTACTACTGGCACCACCGGGTGGAGCGGGTCATCCGCTATATGGAGGACGGCGGGGACGGGGCCGCGCTGAGCCGGGACATGGAGAACACCCTGTATGCCGCCGGCTGCCGCGCGCTGCCCAACCTGATCCGCGCCACGAAGCCCGACCGGTCCGCCGCGTTCCTCGCGTTCACCACGCACCAGGCCGTCCTCATCCTCAACCAGGAGCCGGCCCAGACGAAGGGGGATTGCGACCTCCGCGCGACGCGCCGGGCGGACTATGAGGTGCAGTCGGATGATCCGGCGCCCGTCCGGGAGGCCAAGGTCGCGCGTCTGAGTCAGTACTGGACCGCGCACGCCGGCGACGTCCATCAGTGGTGGCGCTTCTGGACCTGCAACTGCCGTCATCAGGAGTAGTCGCATG
>DASQOM010000308.1:0-3308 GCA_035644495.1 Planctomycetota bacterium
AAGCCGCCGATCCTGTTGTCCGCCTTCAGGAACGCCTCGGGCTTGCCCGCCCCCGCGTCGTCCCAGAGCGCCGGCTTCGGCACCGTCACGTCCTTATAGAGTTCCTCCAGCCGCGAGGGCCGCGACCAGCTCCGGTGACACGCCTTGAAGAACAGGAACAGGCAGAAAGGCTTCTCCTTCCGCCCTTTCAGCCAGCCGACCGCCTTGTCCGTGACGACGTCGTCCATCCACCCCGGCCACTCGGCATCCTTGGCGTCCGTCCCCTCGGCGATGATCGGGTTCTGATAGCGCCCCTGACCCTTGTAGCCGAAGTAGTAGTCCCACCGGCGGTCCCGCAGCGCCGACTTCTGGTGCGACTTCCCGCAGAACGCGACCTCGTAGCCCGACGCGCGCAGCAGGTCGGGCATGAACGCCACGTCCGGCTTGATGTCGGCCTTCATCTTGTTGTCGAGCACCCCGTTCGTATGCGAGTAGGTCCCCGTCAGGATCGATGCCCGACTCGGCCCGCACAGCGAGTTGACGACGAACGCGTTCCTGAAGACCAGCCCTTCGCGGCCGATGCGGTCCATGTTCGGCGTCTTCAGCACCGTATTTCCCGCGATCGACATCGTGTCCCAACGCTGGTCGTCGCACATCATGATCACGAAGTTCGGCCGGGCCGCCTTGTCCTGAGACGCGGACGCGAAGGGCGCAAGGAGCAGCAGCGCGAGCAGCGTTTTCATTTCTTCCTCAGTTTCGGCACCCACTTCTCCGAGTCCGCCCGGCAGGCCTTCATCGCCGCTTCCAGTTTCTCCACGACGTCGGGATGCTTCACGGCGATGTTGTTGTCTTCGTGCAGGTCGGTCTTCAGGTCGTACAGTTGCAGCGGCTCGCCCAGGCCGTTCCGCACGCCCTTCCAGTCCCCCATGCGGATCGCCTGATCGTAGCCGCGCTCGTGGAACTCCCAGTATAGAAGCTCGTGCGGTTTCTGCGACCCGCCGGACAGCGTCGGGACGATCGAGATCCCGTCGATCCCGTCCGGCGCCCGGGCTCCCGCGAGTTCGCAGGCCGTCGGCAGGAAATCCCAGTGCGCGCAGGCGAAGTCGGTCGTCGTCCCCGGCGGGATCCTCCCCGGCCAACGGGCGATCATCGGCTCGCGGATGCCGCCTTCGGTGAGATCGCGCTTGATCCCGCGCAGCGGCCCCGAGCTGCCGAAGAACGCCGGATCGCCGCCGCCCTCCTTGTGCGGGCCGTTGTCGCTCGTAAAGAGCACCAGCGTGGTCTCGTCGAGACCGAGCGCCTTCAGCTTCTCGAGCAAACGGCCCACGTCCCGGTCCATCCTCGTCACCATCGCCGCGAAGGCCGCGTGCGGCGTGGGCTGCGAGGCGTAGCCCTTGGCGCCGGGTCCGTCGCCCTGGCCGTTCACGAACGGCTTCTCCGGGAACTTCCCCTTGTACTCCCCGAGCGAATCCTCCGGCACGAGCAGCTCCGCGTGCGGATTCGTGTAGTTCAGGTACAGGAAGAAGGGCTCCGCCTTGTTCCGGTCGAACCAGTCCAGCGACTCCTGCGTGAAAAGGTCGTTCGACCAGAGCGACGGATCCTTCTCCACCCTCTCGCCGTTGCGGATCAGGTGGTCGGTGTACTGCTTGTGCGCGTGGACCTGATCCAGATACCCGTACGAGTAGTCGAAGCCCTTGCGGTTCGGCGCGCCCGTCGACTTCTCCAGCCCCAGCCCCCACTTTCCGATCATCGCCGTCGAGTATCCGGCCTTCTTCAGCAGCTCCGCGACGGTGACGTCCTCCGGCCGCAGAGGCTGGTCGGCATTGCCGCGGATATAGGCGTGGCCCATGTGATAGCCGGTCATCAGCGCGCAGCGCGAGGGGGCGCAGACCGTGTTGCCGGCGTAGTACGACGTGAACCGCAGCCCCTGCGCGGCCAGGCGGTCGATGTTCGGCGTCGCGAAGTTCTTCTGCCCGTAGCAGCTCAGGTCGCCGTAGCCGAGATCGTCCGCATGGATGAAGACGATATTGGGCTTCCGGGCCTCCTGCGGCGACGCGGCCGCGGACAGCAGCAGGAGCGCGAGCGGAATCAAGTTCTTCATGCTTCCTATTAACTCCACGGCGAATCTCCGGTTATGGCGTAATTTAAAGAAACGCCGGTGGGGTGGGATCGCTATAGTACTTCGACGCCAGGGCTGGGCTAATCCGATTTTTCAGGGGATTTCCTCGATGAAGCAGATCGCCGCGTTCGTCGTCGTCGCGCTCCTCAGCGGAGTCGCCTTCTCTCAGGAGAAGAAGAAGACCGGCTGTCCGCCTCCGGACGACTGCGTCAAGGCGATGAAGGTCCACGAAGGCCTCGAGGCCACGTTCTGGGCCGGCGAGCCGGGGCTGATCAATCCCACCGACATGGACGTCGACGAGCGCGGCCGCGTCTGGTGCGTCGAGTCGATGAACTACCGCGGGTCGAAGATGCGGCCGGAGGGCGACCGCATCGTCATCATGGAAGACACCGATGGCGATGGGAAGGCCGACAGCTACAAGGTGTTCTACCAGGACAAGGCGATCATCGGGCCCCTCGGGATCACGGTTCTGGGCAACAAGGTCTATGTCGCGCAGTCGCCCCGCATGTGGGTCTTCACGATCGACGCCTCGGGCGACAAGCCCGTCGGCCCGCCGGAGGTCTTCTTCGACGGCTTCTCCGGCGAGAACCACGACCACGGCCTGCATTCGATGATGTTCGGCCCCGACGGCCGCCTGTATTTCAACTCCGGCAACTCGGGCATCGAGGGCGCCCGCGTGAAGAACGGCAAGGGCGAACCCGTCATCGACTCGACCGGCAGCGAAGTCGGCGCCAAGGGCACCGTCTGGCGCGGCGGCCCCCGCGGCGGCGCCGGTCATCACTACACGAACGGCATGGCGTTCCGCTGCAACGTGGACGGCTCGGGCTTCGAAGTCCTCGGCTTCAACTTCCGCAACAACTACGAGGTGTGCTCCGACTCGTACGGCACCGCGTGGCAGTCGGACAACGACGACGACGGCAATCAGGGCGTGCGCATCAACTACGTCATGGAAGGCGGCAACTTCGGCTATGTCGGCTTCAACAAGGATTCCGGCTGGAGCCGCGACATGGCGGCGTACCCCGGCCAAGGCAAGCAGGAGGCGCACTTCCACCAGCGCGACCCCGGCGTCGTGCCCAACCTGCTCAACACCGGCGGCGGCTCGCCCACCGGCATCCTCGCCTATGAAGGCGACCTGCCCGGCCTGCGCGGCAAGCTGATCCACTGCGACGCCGGCCCGAACGTCGTCCGCATCTACAGCCCGATTCCCGCG
>DASQOM010000309.1:0-29560 GCA_035644495.1 Planctomycetota bacterium
CGATACCGGACGGACTTCCAGGCGTCGGGCAACGTCAGCAACCACACGCTTTCGATCCCCTCGCTGGCCTCGCTCCTGGACGCGAGCGGCGGGGCGGCTCTGGGGACCGGCACCGGCGGCGCGGGCGGGAACGTGCTTCTGCAGTGCGGCGGCGACCTCACCAGCGGTGCGCGGATCCAGGCGTCGGGCGGCTCCTCCGTCAACGGCGTGGGCGGCGCGACGACGCCGATCACGCCGGTCATCGCCGGCGTGGACCCGACGAGCGCGGTGGTGTTCCGCGTGGCGGCGACGAACATCGCGCCGACCGGCGGCCTCAACGCGGCCGGCGAGATCCATACCCAGGGCGGCTCGGTTTCGACGGGAGGCAGCGGCGGGAACGGGGCCAGCATCACGATGCTGATCGCGGCCGGGTCGGGATCGCTCCAGTCGCTGGGACTCCTGGTCACGTCGGGCGGCGTCGGCGTCCTCGGCGCGGCGGGCAGCTCCGGCAGCCTGTTCTTCACGTCGCAGTCGGGGAATCTCGACGTCACCGGAACGCTGACCGTCTCCGGGGCGAATTCCCCGACCGTCCCCACGGTCTCCGGCAACGTCACCGCCCGCAGCGGAGGCATCCTGACATTCGGCGCGAGCGTCCTCGCGGTCGGCGGGTCGTCGACGGATGCCAACGGCCTGGTCTCCGGAAGGAAGGGCGGCGCGATCCTGCTGGATGGGACGAGCGTGTTCGCGTCGGTGACCCTCGTCGCGGGCTTCACGATCCAGGCGGACGGCGGCAGCGCGCCCGGTACGTCGGTGGCGACGCTGGGCGGCGCCGGCGGTTCGATCACGATGCAGACCCGGGGGCAATTCATCTCCCTGGCCGGCGGCTTCCTGGCGCGCGGCGGACCCGTGAGCGGCACGGGCACGGGCGGCCTCGGGGGCCAGGTGGTGGCCAATTCGGACTTCACGGGCGGCGGCACGGCGGGCGATATCACCCTTCAGTTCAACGGCGGCATCGACGTCTCCGGCGGCACCGGCTCCCTCGGCGGCTCCGCCCAGCAGAACGGCGTCGACCCGGGCACGGCGCTGGCCAATCCCCCGGTCAACCTGGCCGTCGTGTTCGACGCCAACAACGGCCTTGGCGGGACGGGCGGCGGGGCCCCCGGCAAGGTGATCAACAACGGCACCATCACGGCGGCGGGCGGCGGCGGGACCGTGGTCGGCGCCGGCGGCGACGTCTACTTCGACGGCCTCAACGCGTCCGGGGTGACCCTGACGCTGCTGGACGCCGGCAGCCAGAACCGCGCCGGGACGCCCGCCGGGCAGTTCTATCCCCACTAAGGTCCGGCCGCCGCGAACTTTTCAGGCCCCTCCGGCTACTCATCCTCCAGGCAGGATCTGCGTATGAATATCATAGAGGGGTCGCCGGTCCTGGATGCGACGCGGCCCCACCGCATGAAACCCGAACGTTCCTGGAGCGAAGCGGAGCTGGTCGACGGCTGCCGCGCGGGACGCCGTGAGGCGCTCGACGCGCTGGTCGCGGTCTACTATGACCGGCTCTACCGCATCGCCTACGCGATGGCGGGCGCCGACGCTGCGGCGGACCTCGTTCAGGAGACCTTCCTGGCGGCGGTCCGGGCCTTCCCCCGCTTCCGCGGGGAATCCCAGCTGTCCACCTGGCTCATCTCGATCCTCCGCAACCGGTTCTCGCTTCTCCTGCGCGGGCGCCGTAAGTGGCACCTCGCGGCGCTGCCGGACGACGGCGCCCTGCTCCCGGCCCCGGAACCCCCGGCCGTCGAGGACGACGTCCGCGAGATCCTGGACCGGGTGAAGGATCTGTCCGAGGAGCTGCGGACGACGCTGGTGCTCTTCCACGTCGACGGCATGAAGTACGCCGACATCGCGCGTGCGATGGACTGCCCGGTGGGCACCGTGCGGTCGCGTCTCTTCGAGGCGCGTGAGCGGCTCCGGAAACTCGTGAGCCAGACGGAGACCCGATGACCTGCAGCGATGCCCGCGAAGCGCTGGACGCGCTGCTCGACGGCGAGCTGGACGCCGCCGAGGAGGCCGGGCTCCACGTTCATCTCGAGGTCTGCGCGGATTGCGAGGCGGAGCTGAAGTCCCTGCAGTCCTGGCACCGCACGCTGAGCGGGGCGCTCGCCGGAGGCGATATCGCTCCTCCTGCGGAAGCCCGGCGCCGCGCAGCCGACGCCGCGGCGCCGTCTCTGGGCCGCCGGCGGATTCCGGCCGGCCGCCTTGCGGCGCTGATCGCGATCGGGCTGTCGGTGGGTATCGTGGCCTCGGCGGTCGGGGTCTCCCGCGCGTCGGAGGTCCGGATCGCCCGCGTGGTCGAGCGGATGACGGAGCAGGAAAGCCGCGACCTGCGCCTCCGGGCGGCGAACGCGGAGATCGAGCACGACCTGGCCGATGCCCGGCGCGCGGTGGCCGGCCGCGGCGACGAAGATCCGGCCGCCCGGGCCGTCGCGGTGGCGTCGACGAACATCACGCGCCGCCTCGACGAGGAGACGCCGGAGACCCAGAAGTCCGCGGGCGAACGCGTCTCGATCACGCGCGAGGCCGAGGGCGGTACGGTCAGCGTGGTCCAGTTCGAGGACGGCCGCATCCGGGTGCAGACCCCGGCGGAGCGCGTCGAGGCGCGCAATATGGAGGAACTCCTGAGCCGTCACGGCGACGTCTGCCGGCGCTACTCCATCGGCGGCAGCGACGGGTTCCTCAAGGTGGCCGACAGTTCCGCGGGCGCCGACTGGAAGGGCCGCCTCGACCTGCTGCTCCGCGGCGGCGCCTGGGACGAGAATCTCCAGTGGGAGGCGTTCCGCGGCTGGGCGGCGGCGAGGATCGGCGATCCGAAGGAAATCGAGCGCCGGCTCCGGGTCCACCAGGAGCGCTGCCGGGCGACCGCCGAGATGCCGGCCCCCGAGCCTGCGGTCGACGTCGAGGCCATCGCGAAAAAAGTGAAGGCGCTGACGCGGACCGAGCTCGCGCAGACGCAGGCGCGGCTCGAGGCGGACATGAAGCGCCTCGAGGAGCGGCTCAAGGCCGTGGCCGAACTGCGGACGCGGGCGAAAGGCCTCAAAATTTTCGCCGAAGACGTAGGGCGGGAATAGGGGTTCAACGATTGCCCGGGACGAATCCCGGGGCCGTGCGTACTGACCGTGGGTACATCTTGATGGAGGGTCTGGTGATCAATCTGGTGCCGATTCGCATCCGACTGGGTCTGGCCGCGCTCATTGCGGCCGGCGTGGCAACCGCTCCTGCCTGCGTCGTCCGGGTGAAGGAAAATCCTCCGCCGCAGCACGAGGTGTTCGTGGAGCGGCGGCCGGCGACGACCGAAGTCGTCGTCGTGGAGACTGCTCCTCCTCCTCCCCGGCGGGAAGTGATCGTCGGGGTGGCTCCATCGCCGAATCACGTCTGGGTCAACGGGTACTGGTGGTGGAACGGCCACACGCATGTCTGGATCGGCGGTGGCTGGCACCCCCGCCCCCGCCCCAGTGCGGTGTGGGTCGAAGGCCGCTGGGAGCCCCACGGACATGGGCACGTCTGGGTCGCCGGATACTGGCGTTAGCGTCGCTCGAATTTTCAAGGGGGCCGGCCCTGTGGACCCTGCAGGGCCGGCCCGCCTGCCTTCCGCTCGACTCGGGGAGCGCCGGTCGGAGTCGATGTTCTCTTGAGACCGAGCGCGGGAGTGTTCATGGCGGTCCTGACGGCCGGCTTCATCGTCGGCATCGCCCGCATTCCCGCCCCGGTGGGAAAACGCCGGGAAAGGCCGCCCGTGCGGAGCAGCGTTGCCGTCGAACAGGATCCGAAAGCCCCTACGGTGATCCGGGATCCCGCCCCCGTCGCTCCGCCGGGGGTCCTCATCCCCGAGCCTCCCCCTCCTCCCCGCCGGGACGAGCCGCCCCCCCAGCCCTCCGCGAATCACGTCTGGGTGGGCGGGTATTGGTACTGGAATGGGCGAACCTTCGTGTGGATTGCGGGCGGCTGGGTCGCCCGTCCCCGTCCCAACGCCGTGGGGGTCAGCGGGCACTGGGACCGTCGCGACGCCGGCTACTTTTGGATCCCGGGAACCTGGCGCTGAGGGCGGGGACCGCCTTTCCGCATCCCTGGAGATCCGGCTGCCGCGGCGGCGCGTAGGATCGGTATGAGAATTATGACGGCAGCCCTGTTCGCGATCCTGGCGCTCGGCGGACTTCAAGCCCGCGCACAGGAAACCTCCTCCGGCATCCCATGGGGAGAGTGGTCCGACACGCTCTTCGAGCGCTCGCAGCGCGAACACAAGCTCGTCATCCTGCACCTGGGCGCCGACTGGTGCCACTGGTGCCACGTCATGGAGAAGACCACCTACCAGGATCCCGACGTGGTCAAGCTGATCCGGAAGAGCTTCATCGCGGTCCACGTCGAGCAGGACGCGCGGCCGGACCTGTCGAACCGCTACGAGCAGTACGGCTGGCCTGCGACGATCATGTTCGACGAGAAGGGGAGGGAGATCGTCAAGCGCCGCGGCTACATCCCGCCCGGCCCCTTCGCGAAACTGCTCGAGGCGGTGATCGAGGACCCGACGCCGGGCCCCTCCGCTCCGCCCGCGGCCGCGCCGGTCTTCGGCAGCGCCGCCACCCTCGAGTCCGGGCTCCGTCAGCAGCTGACGAAGCGCTGGGAGGACGGCTACGACGCCGACCTGGGCGGCTGGGGGCAGATCCAGAAGTTCCTCGACAGCGACAGCATCGAGCTCGCGATGCGGCTGGGGAAGGGGAAGTGGGCGGAGCAGACCCTGGCCGCCCACCTGCAGCTGATCGACCCCGTCTGGGGCGGCGCCTATCAGTACTCCCACGGCGGCGTGTGGGGCAATCCGCACTTCGAGAAGATCATGCCGTTCCAGGCCGACGCGATCCACGCCCATCTTCTGAATTATCTGAAGACCGGGAACGAGAAGAGTCTGGCCGCAGCGCGCGCCGTGCGGAAATATCTCTCCGACTTCCTCATGAACGAGGACGGCGTGTTCCTAGTCAGCCAGGACGCGGACCTGGTCAAGGGCGAACACGCCGAGGCGTACTACTCGCTCGACGACGCGGGCCGCCGCAAACTGGGCATCCCGCGCATCGACCGTCATCTCTATGCCCGCGAGAACGGCATCGCCATCCGCGCGCTGGCCGAGCTGGCGGGCGCGACCGCGGACGCGGACGCGTTGAAGTCGGCGATCCGCGCGGCCGACTGGGCGCTCGCGAACCGCTCGCTCCCCGAGGGGGGCTTCCGCCACGACGACCGGGACGCCGCGGGGCCGTATCTCGCGGACACGGTCGCGATGGGCCGGGCCTTCCTGTCCCTCTATATGGCGACCGCCGACCGCGCCTGGCTGGAACGCTCCGCGGCGGCCGCGGGATACGTCGAGCGGACCTTCGCGGCGAAGGACGGGCCGGGCTATCTCACGTCGCGCCCGGCGGGGCCGCTGCCCCCGGTGCGGCAGATCGACGAGAACATCAGCGTCGCGCGCTGGACGAATCTGCTCCGCACCGCGACGAAGGTCGAGTCTTATCGCGCCATGACCGAGCGGGCGCTGCGCTTCCTGGCGAGCCCGGACGTGGCGCTGACCCGGGGGATGATGACCGCGGGGATCCTGCTCGCCGAGCTCGAGGCGTCGACGGAGCCGCTCAAGGTGACGGTGGTGGGGAAGCGGGGCGATCTGGCGGTGGACGCCCTGCTTGCCGAAGGGCGGCGCGCCTCCGAGCCGTATCTGCTGGTCGAGCTGCAGGACGAGGCCGCGTCGAAGCAGCCCGGCGCCTATCGGGTGAAGGACAAGGTCACGGCGTACGTGTGCACGGCCGAGGCCTGCAAGGGTCCAATTTTCACGGCCGGCGATGTCCGGGCGGCGGTGGCCAGGCTGACGGCTCGTTAGATTTATTGCGGAACGTCACAATCAACCCTACTCTGGCTCCTAGGAAAGATCCGATTACGAATGTGGTTCGTAATCTTTGCGAACCTGATTGGGAGGCATGATGAAGAATCCGATGAGTCGTCGGGAGTTCGGGAAGTACGTCGCCTCGGCGGCGGCCGGTCTGGCCGGCGGCGCGGTGATTCTCTCCGGCTGCGCGAGCTCCGAGCCCGCGGCCGAGAAGCATGCCTGCAAGGGCATGAATGCGTGCAAGGGCATGGGCGGCTGCAAGAGCGGCGACAACGGCTGCGGCGGCAAGAACTCCTGCAAGGGCAAGGGGGGTTGCGCCGTTCCCATTAAGCACTAGAATAGTCTGCGGATTCCGGGAAGGGTGGGAGCCGACCTCCCACCCTTCCTTTTTCCGCCATGACGCGATTCGACAAGCCGAACCTGGGACTGGGGGTGGGCCTCCGCACCGTCCACTTCGGCCACATCCTCAACAAGAAGCCCAAGGTCGACTGGTTCGAGATCGTCACCGAGAACTTCCTCGACACCGAGGGCCGCCCGATGTGGGTCCTCGACCAGATCGCGGAGCGCCACTCCCTCGTCGTCCACGGCGTCTCGATGTCCGTCGGCTCGCCCGACCCGATCAACAAGCCCTTCCTCTCGAAGATCAAGGCGCTCGCGAAGCGCGTGAAGGCGGTCTGGGTCTCCGACCACGTCTGCTGGACCGGCGTCGCGGGGCGCAACCTCCACGACCTGCTGCCGATGCCGTATTCGGAGGAGGCGCTGCGCCATATGGTCAAGCGCATCCGGCAGATCCAGGACTTCCTCGAGCGCCCGCTCGTGCTGGAGAACCCGTCGAGCTACGTGGAGTTCACCAGCTCCACGATGCCCGAGTGGGAGTTCATCGCCCGGATGGCCGAGGAGGCCGACTGCGGGTTGCTGCTCGACGTGAACAACGTCTACGTCAGTTCCTTCAACCACGCCTTCGATCCCGAGACGTATATCCGCGCGATCCCGCCGGAGCGGATCGCGTATTTCCACGTCGCCGGCCACACGAACTTCGGGACGCACATCCTGGACACGCACATCGGGCCGGTCATCGATCCGGTGTGGAAGCTCTACGGCCTCGCGCACGAGCTCACGGGCGGCCGCTCCACGCTGCTCGAATGGGACGAGGAGATCCCGACGTTCCCGGTCGTCCATCGCGAAGTGCTCAAGGCGCGCAAATACATGGAGGCCACGCTTGCCGCGCGCTAGCGGAGGGTCGTTCCCCGACATCGCGCGCTGGTTCCAGGAGAGCGTGGTGGGTCCCCACGAGCAGGGGCGCAAGAGACCCCGCCTCGCGCCGGCCTCGACGGTGATCCGCCCCTCCCAAACGCTCAAGCCCGAGCAGCGCGTCGGGATCTATGCCGAGGCCTACCTGGCGCGGCTCATCGAGGCGCTGCACGACGACTTTCCCGCGGTCACGCGCTTCCTCGGCCACCAGGCGTTCCACGAAATGGCCCGGGCGTACCTCGAGAAATTTCCGTCGCGCAGCTGGTCGCTGAACCCGCTGGGCCGCCGGCTGCCGGAGTTCCTCGCGATGAAGGTCCGGGTGCCGAAGTGCGAGCCCGCCCGGGCCCTGGCGGCCGTCGAGGTGGCCATGGCGGAGGTCTTCGACGGGACCGCGTCCACGCCGCTCGGCCCTGCCGACTTCGCCAGGCTGGATGCGGTCAAGTTCTTCAGGGCGAAGCTGGACTTCGTCCCGACCTTCCGGCTGGTCGAGGTCGATTACGCCGTGAACCCCTACATCGACGCGGTGCGCCAGGAGAAGGACGACGTGCCGGCGCTGAAGAAGAAGACGTCGTGGATTGCGATTTATCGCAAGGACTTCAAGGTCTGGCGCCTGGACCTGCAGCAGGCGGCGTACGCGACGCTGTCCGAGCTGCAGCGCGGGCGGACGGTCAGCATCGGGGTCGCGGCGGCGGCCCGGATCTGGAAGGGCAAGCCGGACGACCTGCCGACCCAGCTCCAGCAGTGGTTCGGCGAGTGGTCCAGCGAGGGATTCTTCCGCGACGTCCGGTACTGGCCGAAATTCAAACGGAACCGGACGGCGGGAGGTATAAGTAGCTGATGATGAAGTCCCGGTCGTTGTATCTTGCCGTCGCCGTCTTCACCCTCGCCGTGCAGGCGATGGCGGCGGGACACACCCCGGCGTTCCATGATGAGCCCGTCAGCAGGTGCCACGACCAGGGGAAGCATTTCTGCCCCGAGCAGGTCGAGCAGGAGACCGGCTCCTGCGTCCTCTGCAACGTCAGCCTCAACGGTGTCTTTCTCGAGCGGCTCGACAACGTCGACACCGCGCCCGCGGCCGAGCCGGTCGTCGTCGTCTTTGTCGCGCCGTTCGATTCCGCCCCCGCCGACTCCGCCCACGCGCCGCGCGGCCCCCCGGTCGGCTAGACGTCCGGTCTAGTCCGACTCTCTATTACCGGAGGGCTTATGATCCCATGGATCGTGGCCCTTCTCTGCGCGCAGGCACAGGGGGCGAGCGCTCCCGGCGACGCGGGGAAGGAAACCACTCAGCAGCAGGATTCGAAAGTCCAGGACCGTCTGGACGACCAGGAGGACCGCATCAAGGACCTCGAACGGCGGCTCGCCGAGTCCGAAAAACGGCAATCCCAGACCACGTCCGCCAATCCGTTCACGGTCTTGAACCCCCGCATGACGGTTTCGGGGGATTTCCTGTGGCGCGCGGACGACAAGCGCGTCTACGTCGACAACAATCCGTTGAAACCGCCGAGCGACCGGATCGACGATACGGTCAACATGCGCGAAGTTGAAATGGACCTCCGCGCCTCGGTCGACCCGTTCGTCGACGCTGTCGCCGTCATCTCGGTCGGATCCGAGATTCCCGGCCAGTTTGACGTCGAGGTGGAGGAGTTCTACGCGATCGTCAAGTCCCTGCCGCTGCCGTCTTGGGAGACGCCGCCGCTGGGCACGAAGATCAAGGTCGGCCGCTTCCGCACGGCGTTCGGCCTCAACAACATCTCGCACACGCACGATCTGCCGCAGAGCGATCGTCCCCTCGTGGTCAGGGAGTTCCTGGGAGAGGATGGGATGGTGGCGAACGGGATCGCGACGTCGTCGTTCCTCCCCTCGCCGGGCGACACCGCGCTGGAGCTGAATCTGCAGGTCCTGGGCGGCGGCAACTCCAACGTGGCCGAGGACCGCAACCGTCTCTCGTACCTGGCGAATCTGAACTGGTTCGTGCCGATCGCCGATGAGCACTCCCTCAACGTTTCGGCGATCGGCTTCTATGGCGTGGACGACCACGACGCAGGCCATCAGAACCGGGTCGCCAGCCTGGACCTTCTCTACAAGTGGAAGCCGCTCAAGCAGGGCGAATACAACTGCTTCCTCTTCGGCGGGCAGATGATGTACGCCAGCCATGAGTTCACGGACCCCCTGGGGGCCGGCGAACGGACCCATCCGTTCGGGTATACGGTGTGGGCCCAGTACCAGATGTTCGCCAGCCTGTACGCGGGCGTCCGCTGGGACCAGACCGACATGCTGACGGACGACACGATGCACCGGAAGCAGGTCTCGCCGTATCTCACGTGGTATACGAGCGAATTCTTCCGCGCCCGCTTCACCTATCAGCACACTTGGAGTGACAATCCCGTCGAGGCCGGACTGGATTCGTTCTTTGTCGAGCTCGTCGTCGTCTTCGGAGCCCATCCTCCCGAACCGTTTTGGGTGAACAAATGAAGAAGCTGCTGCTGATCCTGGCCGCGCTGCTCCTGGTGCCGGTCGTTCCGGCGCGGGCCGCGGCGCGCGAAAAGAAAAAAGTGATGGTGACCCTGGCGGCACTGAAGTCGATCACCGACGCCCTGGCCGGCGACGACTTCGAGGTGACGGCCCTGGCGAAGCCCGACCAGGACCCCCATATGGTGACGCCGACGCCGACCCTCATGAAGAAGCTGCGCGAGGCGGATCTCTTCATCGAGATCGGTCTCCAGCTGGAGCTCTGGGCGGATCAGGTCGCGACCGGCTCGGGAAACCCCAACCTGGCCACGGGAGCCAGGGGGCGGATCGTCGCCTCTGCAGGCATCTCCCGGGAGGAGGTTCCGTCGGTGGTGTCCCGGAGCGAAGGCGACATCCATCCCGAGGGGAATCCCCATATCTGGATCGATCCGATCCGGGCCAAGCAGATCGCGGACAACATCGCGGCCGGGCTCAAGTCGGCATCGCCCGAGGCGGCGTCGGCGGTCGACGAGCGCCTGAAGAAGTTCAAGGAGCGCATCGACGAGGCGCTGTTCGGACCCGAGCTGCTGAAGGAGGTGGGGACGCGGACGCTGACCCGGAAGGCGCTGGACGGATCGCTGCCGGTCTGGCTTGAGGAAAAGAAACTCAGCGCCAAGCTGGGCGGCTGGCTCAAGAAGGGCCAGTCCCTCCGCGGCGTGAAGATGATCGAGTACCACAAGACCTGGGTCTACCTGGCGAAGCTCTTCGGCTTCGAGATCGTCGGCTCCATCCAGTCGAAGCCGGGCATCGAGCCGGGCCCCAAGCACATCGAGGAGCTCAAGACGATCATCGCGGCGCAGAAGGTGAAGGGGGTCATCGTGGACAACTTCTACGACCCCTCGGTGCCCAACGCCCTCTCGCGGGACACCGGGGTGAAGGTCGCGGTGGTGCCCGGCCAGCCCGGCGGCGAAGCCGGCACCGAGGATTACATCAGCTTCATCGGTTACGTGATCGACCGGCTCGTGGAGACGACGAAATAACATGTCGCAGGTCCCCTGGTGGCTGTATCCGCTCCTGATGTGCCTGGTGCTCACGGGCATCCACGGCTACCTCGGGATCCACGTCCTCAAGCGCAAGGTCATCTTCGTCGATCTGGCGATGGCCCAGATCGCCGCGCTGGGCGCGGCGTACGCGATCCTGCTGGGGTACGACCCGAAGCATCCGGAAAACTCGTTCCCGATCTACCTGTTCTCCCTCGGCTTCACGCTGGTGGGGGCGGCGGTGATCTCGCTGTCGCGGATGAAGAAGGAGAAGGTGCCCCACGAGGCGTTCATCGGGATCGTGTACGCCAGCGCCTCGGCGCTGGCCATGCTGCTGCTCTCGAAGACCCCCACCGAGGGCGAGCAGATCAAGCATATGCTGGTCGGGAGCCTGCTCACGGTGCAGGCCTCGAAGGTGTGGACGACGGCCGCGATCTACTCGGTGATCGGCGTCTTCCACTGGATCTTCCGGGCGAAGTTCTTCGCGATCAGCGAGGACGCCGACGCGGCCGAGAAGGCGGGGATCAACGTCCGCTTTTGGGACTTCCTGTTCTACGTGTCCTTCGGCTTCGTCATCACCAGTTCCGTCTCGATCGCGGGCGTGCTCCTGGTCTTCAGCTACCTCGTGGTGCCCGGGGTGATCGCGGTGATGTTCGCCGAGTCCACGAGGGCGCGCGTCGCCATCGCCTGGAGCGTGGGGACGCTGGTCAGCGTCCTCGGCATGCTCATCTCCAATTTCGGCGATTTCCCGACGGGGCCCTCGATCGTCGCGGGCTTCACGACGACGCTGATCGTGTCGGGGATCGCGCACTACATGACCTCGAGCGGGCACTCCGGGGCCGCGGTGCGGCGGCTGCTGGCCGGCGCGGCCGTCGTCGCGCTGCTGGTCTGGGGGACGACGTTCCTGAAGAAACACGACGAGCACGAGCACGGCCCGGAGGACGCGTTCTCGAAGATCGTCGAAGGGCTGAAATCCGACAATGAAACCCAGGTGCTGCAGGCGCTGGATCACCTGCGGGACATGAGCCAGAAGGATCCGCACTTCGTGGCGCCGGTGGTGGACCTCGTCCGGCGGACGAAGTCCCCGCAGGTCCTGGAGCATGCGGCGGACGTGCTGGCGAAGCTGGACGCGCCCGAGGCGGCGTCGGCGCTCAAGGAGGCCGCGCGCCGCGACCTGGACCCCGAGCTCCAGATCCATCTCGCCCGGGCGGTGCTCGACCTCAAGGATCCCGCGGGCTTCGGGATCATGGTCCAGGCGCTCGATTCCGACCCGGCCCCGTTCGCGCGCGACGAGGCCCTTCAGGTGGCGGAGGAACGGACCGGGCAGAAGCGCGATGCGGCCGCGCTCAAGAAATGGTGGGCGGAACGCGGCGCCTCGCTGAAGTGGAAGACCGAGAACCACCGTTTCGAGTGAGGAGAGGCCTCGGTCAGTCCTTCAGCAGCTTCTCGAACCCCGGGGCGGGGGCGACCTCCGCGGTCCCGAAATCCTTAAGGCTGAGCCTGAACCGGCTCAGCCCCCTGGTTCCCGGACCCGGCTGGCTGTCGTCCTTGTAGAGGCGGCGCACGGCGGCCTCCAGCCTCACGACGGTGCCGTCGGATTTCTGGACGCGAAGCCGCAGGTCCACCCCGCGGACCGATTTCTCCTCCTCCTCCGCGGTCTCTGCATTGTCGTGGTAGCTTCGGATCGCCGCCTTGGGAATCGTCAAATCGTAGACGGCGCACTCCTCGCCGCCGATCTTCTCGTCCGGGAGCACCTTGACCGAACTGGCGTCCTTGACGTAGACCGCCAGCCGTTCGAAGTCAAGCAGCGACATCAGCTCGCACGGAGCGTTGACCAGGTCGAGGGGGTGATCCTTCCACGTTTCGCGGCCCGCGAGCCTGCCGCGTTTCACGGCCAGCTCGTGAATCGATTTGTCCCCTTTGATCTCCGCGACCATCAGAGTACCGGGCACGACGCCGCCCGAAACCGCGCAGACGGTCGGCTCCTCGTCCGCATCGTCGGGATCGACTTCGGTCTTGAGCTCTCCCTGGAACGCGAAGTTTCCGCGCTTCGCCGTCTTCTGGAGGCCGGCGGCGATCTCGCCCGCCAGGGGCTTGGGGTCTTCCTGCGGCGGGACGGAGAGAACCAGCGCCAGGAGCAGCATCGACCCCATGGAACACCTCCGTCCCTGGCTGGATCGTAGCGCGGGGAGGGGTCGAACTGAAGGCGATTCGGTGACCATCCAGGCGTTCTTCCGTTTATTTGCTTCGCCCGCGCCGATAGGATGACCTGCAGAGCCGGGTGGGAATCGCGAGCATCGTCCTGAACATCCTGTCGGTGGTGAGCCTGCCGATGGTGCTGGCGTTCGCCGTGATGACGACGGACAGCCCGAGCACGCCGAAGAGCTATTTCCGCCTGCTCTACGGGGTCCTGCTGATGCACCTGCTCGTGGTCGTGGCGTCGATCGTGGGAGCCTGGGTGCTTCGCTCGGCCTCGCGGCCCGGCCCGGCACTGCTGACCAGCCTCGCGCCCGCCGCCTGGATCGTGCTCGCGTTCGCCGGCATCCTCCTCTTCGTGGATTTCGGCGGGCGTAAAGGCGGGGGCGCGTGAGTCCCTCGGCCGACGGAAAGAATCCCTGGAAGGTCGTCGGCGACGTCTTCCTCAAGCTCATCAACCGCGCGCCCGAAAAAATGTCCGAAGCGGAGTGGATCGTCTACCGGGTCTGGTCGCTGCTCGGCGAGGTGTCCAACGGCGGCTTCGACCAGTACTTCTTCAACAGCTCCGGCGATCACGCGACGCGGACCCGCGACGCCCTGCGGGCGATCGGCGACACGAAGGGGTTGAAGGTCCTCGAAGAGGCGATGGCGGTGTTTCCCGGGGAAGTGTCGGACGACCGGGACATCCGCTGGAAGCAGCTCGACGGACTGTCGAAGTCGACGCGGGAGAGCTTCGAAGCGCTCGACAAAAAGCTGGTTGAGGCCGGACAGGACGTGGTCGAGAAACTGGCCGCCTATATCGAGGCGCATTCGAAAGAGATCCGGCCGACGAAGGAGCGGGGCGGCCGCCGTCACACTTAGGATCTGCCTCATCCCTTTCCTCCGCAACGGAGGGGCCGAAGAAGCAGACGCTGACGGAAGCCGTGGAGGCCTGGGAAAGGGTCTCGCCGCACGAGTTTGTCCACATCTCGGGCGCAAGGATCGAGCGACGCGGCTTTTCCTCGCGTCAGGGCTGGTATCTCGTTCCGGCCGCGCCGGAGGGTCGTGCCCGCCGCTACGAGCCCACGGTCGACGGCTGTGACCGGGCCTTTTACTCCTTCATGGGGGGCGCATGAACCGCATCGCTGGAATCGCAATCCTGATCGTGGGCCTGCTCCTACAGGGCTGGGGCCTGAACGCCTCGAACTCGGTGGGGTCGGGCATCTCGCGCAGCTTCACGGGCGCGCGGACCGACCGCTCGATCGTCAAGATCGTCGGCGGAATCGTCCTGGCGGCCGACGGCGCCGGAACCGCCTTCTATCCCTGAGGCCGGCGCCTAGGTGAGCCGGTTGAGCCCGTTGTAGGCGGCGACGCGATAGGCCTCCGCCATCGTGGGATAGTTGAACGTCGTGTTGGTGAAATAGCGGAGGTTGTTCAGGTCGGGGCTGGACATGACGGTCTGCCCGATATGGACGATCTCCGAGGCGCCGTCGCCGAAGCAGTGGATGCCGAGGATCGCCAGCGTTCCGGGGTGGAACAGGATCTTGAGCATGCCCACGTCGGCGGCGGTCATCTGCGCGCGCGCCAGGTTCTTGAACGCCGTGTGCCCGACCTCATAGGGCACGCGCTCCACCTGCAGGTCGCGCTCCGTCTTCCCCACCGAGGAGATCTCGGGGATCGTGTAGATGCCGCTGGGAATCATCTCGAGGCGATGCAGCGCGATCGAGGAGTCCAGGATGTGCTGCATGGCGTGGCAGCCCTGCACGTACGCCGCGCTGGCGAGGGCCGGGGGTCCCGCCAGATCGCCCACCGCGTAGATCGTCGGCACCGAAGTCTGATAGTGTCCGTTCACCGGCACCTGTCCGCGCGAATTCGGCTCGATGCCGACCGCCTGCAGGTTCATGTCGTTCGAGTTTCCGGTGCGACCGTTGGACCACAGGAGCAGGTCGGATTTGATCCGACGCCCGGATTTGAGGTTCAGCACGACATCGTGCTCCCGCGCGCCCAGGCTCTCGAACTGCTCGTTGTGGAGGATGAGGCAGCCCTGTTCGCGCAGGTGATAGGACAGGGCCTCGGCGATCTCCTCGTCGAGGAACGACAGCAGCCGCTCCTGCGTGTTCACGAGCGTGACCTTGACGCCGAGGTTGACGAAAATCGACGCGTACTCGCAGCCGATGACGCCGGCGCCGTAGATCGTCATCGCGAACGGCTGCTCGGGATACTTCAGGATGCTGTCGCTGTCGCAGACGCGGGGGTGGGAAAAATCGAGTCCGGGCGGATGGTACGGCCGCGAGCCGGTCGCGATGATGATATGGCCCGCCGCCAGGCGCGAGACGGCGCCGGTGTTGGAGCGCACCTCGACCGTGTTCGCGTCGACCAGCTTGGCCTGTCCGCCGAAGATCGGCACGCGATTGCGCTCGTAGAAGCGGCGCCGGCTGGCGATCTGGGTCTCGATGACGCCCTGCGAGCTGGAGACCAGCCGCGGATACGAGACGTTCAGGTGCGGACGCAGTTCGGCCAGCAGGGGGTCGCGCCGGACCATGGTCAGGGTCTTGACGGCGTGCCGCAGCGCCTTGCTCGGGATCGTGCCCCAGTGCGTGCAGCCGCCGCCGACGTCGTGATGCCGCTCGACGAGGGCGACGCGGCGGCGGTGCTTGGCCGCCATCATGGCCGCGCCCTCGCCCGCCGGGCCGCTGCCGATCACCAGGACGTCGAACTGCTCCATTCCGCCAATATTACGGAGTCTTGCGGTGATTGTCGCCGGTCTCGATCAGGAAGCAGCGCTGTAGGGGGGTGGCTACTCGGGACGGTACCCGCGCCATATCCAGACCAGCGTGTCCGCCAGCGTCTGCTGGAAGACCTTGCCGTCGCAGTGCCCGGTCGCCTTGCTGAACACGAAGCGGTAGTCGTAGCCTTTCGCCTTCAGCGCCACGGCCGTGCGCTTGCCGGCCATCACCCAGTTGTGATTCGAGCTTTCCGGGTCGTTGGCGCGGATGTCCTTCTCGGAGACGTGCGTGAAGAGGCGCAGCGGCTTCTTCTCGGTCGTTTCGATGAGCTTCATGCCGGAGTGATACTCCCAGGCGCCCAGCGGAAACTTCGCCTCTTCCGGGGCGTTGTCGGCCTGCTGGTCGACGAAGGTGCCGGAATAGGCGATCACGCGGCGGAACAGGTCGGGACGGAACCACGCGGCGGTGAGCGCGGCCGCGCCGCCCGAGCTGCAGCCCATCACGGCCCTGCCCCAGGGGTCGGCCGTGAACGCCAGCTTCGGGTGAGCGGCCTTGAGCTTCTCATCCGCCAGCACCGCCGGCAGCACCTCGTCGTTGATGAAGCGGGCATGGCGATCGGACATCGTGTCGTACTCCAGCCCGCGCTCGCTGCCCTTGCCGTCGTTGCCGCCGTTTTCGATCGCCACCACCACGAAGGCCGGGAGGCTGCGGTTCGGGTCCTTGGAGATCGTCAGGTTGTCCAGGGCGTTGCGCACCAGGTTCATCTGGCTGGGACCGTCGAACGTCACGAGGATCGGGGCCTTGGCGCCCTCTTTGTAGGCGGCCGGGACGTAGACGAAGATCTTCCGCGACTTGCGGACGGGCTTCTTCGGGTCGAGCGTGGCGTCGTTGCCGGGAAAGATCTTGCTGTCCGCCAGGGTCATCGAGAACTCGAAGGCCTGTCCCTTCGGGTTGCCCTTGTCCTTCAGGTCGGGATCGGTCTCGTAGTCGGGTCCGACGACGATGTCCCCGTTGCCCGTCGCGTCCGGCTTGTCCTGGGCGTTCCCGATTCCGAGGAAGCCCGCGAACAGGAGACTCCCCGTGCAGACCGCCAGCAGCCTTGAGTTCACCTTCATGGCAAGCATCCCCCGCATTCGATCCTAGAGCATACCGGAGACGGGGGCCGCTGGAAAGAGGTTGCGGGATCGGGCGGAGGATCGGAAACGGGAATCCCCGCTCGCTCGTCTTATATCCTGCGCACGGGGCCCCCGAAACCTTGCGTTGACGGGAGCTTCGGAGGATACTCTACCGCCGGAGGGGGGACCTCGAGCGATGGCGGATCCCGGCGCGGGCCCATTTGCAGGGAGGAACACCAGTGGCCGACGAAACGAGAGTCTTTCACTTCCATAGCGACGCCTACCCCGACGACACGTTCCAGCTCACCACCCTCCGGGGCTTCGAGGAGATCTCCGCCCCCTACGAATTCACGGTGGAGATGCAGTCCAAGAAGGCCGACATCGCCTTCGACCAGATGCTGACGACGGCGGCCAGGATCGACATCCGCCAGTCCATCCCGGTCCCGGGCGGCAAGCCGCGGAGCCGGCTCTTCAGCCTCTGGGGAGTCCTGTCGAGCTTCGAGATCCAGGAGAAGCTCCAGGACAACATCTCCTACCGCGCCGTTCTCGTGCCCCGTCTCTGGAAGTGCGGCCTGACGACGCAGAGTCGCGTGTTCCAGGAGATGACCATCGAGGAGATCATCAAGGCCGTGCTCACCGAGAAGGGCGGCTCCGGCCTCACGACCCAGGATTTCGAGATCACGCTCACCGGCTCGCACAGCAAGAAGGAGTTCGTCGTCCAGTACAACGAGACGGACCTCGACTTCCTGCACCGCTGGCTGGAGTACGAAGGCATCTTCTACTACTTCCAGCAGACCGACACCGGCGAGAAGATCGTCTTCAACGACGGGATCGACGTCTTCCCGCGGCTTCCCTCGGATCCCAAGGTCCCGTACCGGCCCGATCCCAGCACGCGCAACCGCTCGGCCGGATCGCAGGAGGAGCAGGAACAGATCGTCAGCCAGCTCCGCTGCCGCTGGAACAAAACGACGAAGCAGGTCGTGCTCAAGGACCACAACTACCGCACGCCCTCGGTCGACGTGAAGGCGGAAGCCGAGAGCAAGAATCCGGCCGCCGAAGGGATGCTCTACGCGTTCGGGGAGCACTTCAAGACGGCCGCCGAGGGGAAGGCGATCGCGCAGCTCCGCTCCGAGGAAATGGCCTGTCGGGACAAGGTTCTTGAGGGCCGCGGCGACCACCGGCTGTTCCGGGCGGGATCGGTCTTCAACCTCGGCGACCATTTCCAGGCGGACTTCAATGCCCCGTACCTGCTGACCCGGGTCGAGCACGACGCGAAGCAGGGCACGGCGGCCGCCGGGAAGGGCGGCACCATGACCTACGAGAACGAATTCACCTGCATCCCCTCGGACGTCGCCTTCCGCCCCGAGCGGCGCACCGAGTGGCCGTCGATCCACGGGTTCGTCAACGCAACGATCGACGCCGGCGGCAGCGGCGAGTACGCCGAGATCGACGACCAGGGCCGCTACAAGGTGAAGCTGCCGTTCGACCTGAGCGACAAGAAGGATGGCAAGGCATCGCGCTATGTCCGGATGATGCAGCCCTACGCCGGCGGCGGCATGGGCATGCATTTCCCCCTCCATAAGGGCACGGAGGTCGCCCTGGGCTTCGTCGACGGCGACCCCGACCGTCCGCTCATCCTGGGTGCCCTGGTGAATCCCGAGACGGCGAGCCCGGTGTCGGGGGCAAACAGCACCCAGTGCAAGATCCACACGGGCGGCGGGAACTCGATGACCATCGAGGACACCGCGGGGACGCAGAGCATCACGTTGCACTCGCCGTCGGGCAACACCATGTTCTCGATGGGCAAGACCTGAGTCGGGCATTGGGAGCAGGGAGGACACCATGTCGACGCCCGATGAAGCGCACGCGACCACCGCCGCCGCCGAACAGCGGCAGCACGAGGCCGAGGCCGCAGCTCGGAAGGAAGCCGCCGAGGCCCAGGCGGCTCAGCAGGCGGCCGCGGCGGCCCGCGCCAACGCCGACGCGAATCCGACGGCCGACAACATGAACGCCCTGGCCGCGGCCAACCAGAAGGCCGCGCAGGAGACAGCGCAGGCGGCCGCCGCGACCCAGGCGCAAACCGCGGCCACGGCGGCCGCGAACAGCGCGCGCCTGGCCGAGGTCCAGGCTATCGTCAGCGCGAACAACGAGAAGATCGTCACGACCCGGAGCAACCCGAACGGCTTCCAGTTCTCGACCGAGCACAACCTCGAGCAGTTCACGCCGGGCAACTTCGGGCGCCTCATCCTGAACAACATGAGCGTCCGCGTCACCGGTGTCGAGCGGAAGGTCATCCTGGGCGCGTCGGGCACGCTCATCCTGGGGATGAAGAACGAGTTCGTCCTGGCCTGCAAGAACAACCTGATCGTCGGCTTCGACATCAAGACCGTGACCGGGGCGAACAAGAACACCTTCCTCGGGCTCAAGATGGACACCATCGGCGGCGCGAAGATCGACCGGACTTCCGGCGACAAGCGCGAGACCCACGCGGGCCCGAAGGTGTACTTCGGCCCGGCGGACACGACCGTGGCGCCGGAGAATGAGACCAAAGCCGGCGTGCGAAAGGCCCACTGGTCGGCCATGAAGGACCTCTTCAAGAAGGACGTCAACGTCTCCGGCCGCCGGAGTCTCCGCGCGTCGAAGGTGCTCGAGGACATCAAGACGCTGGAGGAGAAGGTCGCCAAGCTCAAGGCGAAAGTGGACAAATCCGACCAGCTGTTCAAGACGCTGACGATGAAGTCGGCCACGATCAAGATCAGCTCCAGCGGCAACATGGCCTATACGGCCAAGGGGACGGCGACCGCCGACGGCGCCGGCGCGAAGGTCGTCCTGAACGGCAGCGCCGAGCTGTCCAAGGGCGGCAGCATCAAGTGCGACGGCTCGGGGACCAGCATCAACGGCACGGTCAAGATCAACTGAGGACGCCATGAGCATCCCCACGGCGGCAGAAGCCCAGAACGACCTGAACCAGGCCCGGAGCGACGCCCAGACGGCCCAGCAACGGGCGAACGACGCCAAGAAGGCGGCCGACGACGCCCAGCAGGCGGCCGAGCAGGCCCGCGGGAAGGCCAACGACGCCCAGAAGGCGGCCCAGGACGCGGACCAGGCGGCGACCGAAGCGGCCCAAAAAGCCGCAAACAATCCCCAGGACCCGGCCGCCCAGCAGGCCGCCCAGCAGGCGCAGGCCGACGCGGCGACGGCCCACGAGACCGCGACGAACGCCGGCACGGCCGCCGACACGGCGGAAGACGATGCGAATAACGCCGCCACGGCCAGCGACACGGCCCAGAGGGAGTCCGAACGCGCCGCTGCGGCGCAACAGGCGGCCCAGAAGAGGTCGGACGCGGCGGCGGCAGCCCAATCGTCCCAGGCGGAGCTGGCGAAGGCCGACGGAGACCTGAAGGCGGCCCAGATGTCGCCGGACCTCCAGGCGCAGGCCAAATACCAGCAGGAACTGGAGCGGCTGCTGAAAGAGGCGAACCAGGGGTCCAAGGACGCCGTGGAGGCCGATCACAAGACCAACGGCTTCATGCTGCACACGCTGGTCGACGTCTCGTGGAAGGTCGACGGCTGCTCGTGGAACATCATCAACGGCGATCACTGGAAGACCGGCGGCAGCGAGGTGAAGATCGTGCTCGGACACAGCACGAACATCCACCTGGCCCCGAAGCACGAATCGAACTACGGCGGCAAGTATACGCGCATCGCCGGCACTGAGATGAAGACCGTCGCCGGTGCCGCGATCACGAATATCGCAGGCGCCAAGTGGGACACCGTCTACGGGAGCAAGACCGAGCGCTGTCTCGGCGCCAAGTTCGAGACCCACGTGGGCACCAAGACGGTGGTCAAGAAGGCCAAGTTCAAGGACGTGCAGCCCTTCCGCTTCGAGAAGGGCGCGAAAAGCTTCGCGGATTCCATCGAGATGGAATGGAAGTCCGCGGATAACAAGCTCGACGTCAAGCAGCAGGAACTCAAGGTGCTGCAGGAGCAGTCCACCATGGGCAAATGCACGGAGACCGTCACGAACCTGAACGGGGACTACGACAAGGTCGACCACAACTTCTCGTCGACCATCAAGCTGAAACTCACGACGGGCACCATCAAGACCCAGGATCTGGAGATCAAGGGGTCGTCGAACGTCATCGTCAGCTCGAAAGGCAACAAGCTGGGGCTCACGAGCGGCGCGGCAAAGATGTGGCGCGGCGGCAACGTCGCTAAGTGCACGGACGGCACGGTCAAGCTCAACGGCGACACGTTCAAGGCGGAATAAGGAGAAGAATCCATGTCGGTCACGCAGGCGGACATTGACGCAGCCAAAAGCGCCGTCGACAAGAACGACGATGAGATCAAAAAGCAGGTCAAGAAGGTCGACGGCGCCACGCTCAACACGCAGCTGGATGCCGAGCGGAAGGTGAAGGGCAACGTCGTCGAGTACGCCCTCAAAAAGCTCGCTCTGAAGATCGAGGGCGGCTTCTTCAAGTTCCAGGTCGGCTGCTCCGACACGATCGTCTACGGCCTCAAGGGGGAATACATCGCCCCGCTGTCGATCGCCTTCATCCTCGGGATGGACATAAAGACCGTCGTCGGCCTTTCCAAGACCACGATCATGGGCGGGAAGCTCGACAACATCTTCGGCGCCAAGGTCGACCTCCTGCTGGGCATCAAGCACGAGGCTGTCGGGGGCGAGACCCTCAAGGGCGGCGCTTCTCCGGTGCTCAAGAAGGAGAGCAAGTCGAACGAGAAGCTCGACAAGGTCAAGAATGCGTTCGCCAGCTGGGCGACGAAAGCGACCAACCGCCTCTTCAAGGCGACGGAGGCCAGCACGAGGTCGGGAGCCGTCCAGGAACAGATCAAGACCCTCGATCAGAAGATCAAGTCCTTCTCCCAGACCGGCGCGACGTGGACCGCCGACGTCAAGAACCTCACCCAGGACTGTGCCACGAAGGCGAGCTACGAGGCGGGCAAGGTCCAGTTTTCCTGCAGCGGCTGGCAGATGCGCGGCAGCAACGGCGGCAGCATCATGAATATGTTCCCGAACAACTGCTGCTACATGGACGCGGGCGGGTCGAGCGTCAACGTCGGGCCGAGCGACATCCGGCTGGCCGGGCCCATTCACAAGTTCGGATGCAGCTTCTGAACGGAATGCACCGCCCATGGACCTCCTCAACGAGACGCCGCTGCAGCCGGGCTGGATCATCCTCCCGCTCCCCGGCCGCACGTCCGGAGCGTCCTTCGCGCTGAAGGGGACCTTCTCCCTCAAGCCCGACGCTCCCGCGGCCTGGGCCGAGGCGCCCGATGCGCTCGACGGCGACGTCCCCGAGGCGGAGGGCTCCCCCGCGCTGCGGTATACCCGCGACCTGACCGCGCCCAAGCCGATGGTCGACCTCCTGATCGCGGGCGCCGCCTTTGCGCCCGGCGCGAAGCCCACCGACATGATGCCCATCAGCGCGAAGATCGGCGCTTGGACGAAGATGCTCGCGGTCCTGGGCGACCGGAGGAAGACGTCGGGCCTGCTGTTGTCCAAGGTCTCCGCGCCGGTGCCGTTCATGAAGATGCCGCTGACGTGGTCGCACGCGCTCGGCGGCCTCGATTCCAGGAAGAACCCCGCAGGCCGGGGTCTGGACGACGAGGCCGACGACAAGGGGGAGACCTTCATCCGCGTCCCCAACATCGTCCGCGTCGACGAGGCCGGCCTCGACGTCCGCGCGCTCAAGGAGCCCGCGGGCTTCGGCCCCATCAACCCCGAATGGGAATCCCGGGCGGCGATCGCGAA
Organism: Planctomycetota bacterium; assembly: GCA_035644495.1. Taxonomy (GTDB): domain Bacteria; phylum Planctomycetota; class MHYJ01; order MHYJ01; family JACPRB01; genus JACQFK01. The sequence continues at coordinate 22,419 of DASQOM010000309.1, forward strand.
GCGCGCCCATTATGGCGCGAGGTGGCTCAAGGAGCGCTGGCCGGCTCCGCCCGAGGACTTCGATCCGGACTACTTCAACGCCGCGCCCGCCGACCAGCGCGTGCCGCTGGGGAGCATCAAGGGGAACGAAGCCCTCGAGTTCCTCAACCTCCATTCCGCACGGCAGCGGTACAAGTCGGAATTGCCCGGCATCCGGGCCCGCCTTTTCCTGGAGGAGGAAGACCCGGCGAAGAAGGACGGCCCGCCGCTCTTCCGCGAAATCCCCCTGCGCATCGACACCGTCTGGGTCGAGCCGTCCGCCGACAAACTGATCCTCGTCTGGCGCGGCTTCTCGCCGGTCCGCTCGAAGAAGCTGAAGGAAGTTACGGCGGTCGTCATCGCGACGGAGCCGCTCGCGCAGGAGCCCGCGCCGGCGGAGCAGTATCGGACCACCCTGGCCGGGAAGCGGGAGGAGCGGGAGAAGAAGAAAACCGCGCCGCCCCCCGCGCCGCCGACCTTCGAGCCCCTCGACATCCCCGCGCCCGAGGTCCAGATGGAGGCCATCGAGAAGGAGATCGCCGAGGAGTATAAGAAGGCCGAGGCGGAGCTGGAGCAGGAGGTCGCCGAGGTGGACGCGAAGACCCGCGGCGCCGCCGCCGCCGAGCTCGCCAAGGAGGGGCTTCCCACCGGGATCGTGTATGCGACGCCACCCGCCGACCCGGCCTCGGTCGCCGCCCAAGCTGCCAAGGACTTCGAAGCCATCGCCGCCGTCAACCCCAAGGCGGCGAAGTTGCTCTCGCAGCCCCCCACGGCCGCGGCCCTCGACGTCGACGCCCAGATCAAAGCCCACTTCGACGAGTTCGAGAAGGAATTCGCCAAGCCCCTGTTCCCGCCGGGTTCTCCCGATGCCCCGCCGGGCGGCGGGGAGGAGGGCGCCGAGGAGGCCGAGCCCCCGGCATGGACGCGCGAGCGGGTCGTCGCCCACGCCGCGGAGAAGAAGACGTTCGACCAGGAGAATCTCGAAGGCCTCGACCTCTCCGCCCTCGATCTGTCGGAGGCGGTGTTCGAGGACTGCGTCCTCACCGGCTGCAGCCTGAAGGGCGCGACGCTGACGAAGACCGCCTTCCGGCGCTGCGCGCTCACCGGGGCCAACCTGACGGGAGCCAGGCTGGCCGACGCGGAACTATCGTTCTGCGACTTGACCGAGGCCGACCTCTCGGAAGCCGTGCTCGAGAAGAGCATCCTGGACGACGCCGACTGCAGCGGGTCCAAGTTCGAACGGAGCACGCTGACCTCGGTGTCGGCGCAGCGGGCCGCCTTCGTCGGCGTCTCGTTCGCCGGGGCGAAGATCCGCGAGTGCGTCTTCCGGGAGGCGGATTTCGAGGGGGCCAACCTCGAGAAGCTCTCCCTGGGCAAGTCGAGCTTCCGCTCGGCCAACGCTTATGGCGTCAAGGGTTCGGAGTGCGACTTCGAGGGCTGCGACCTCGGAAACTTCCGCGGCGGCGAAGGCGCGACATTCACCGGCGCCATTTTCCGCCATTGCAAAGCGGCGGGCTCCGTCTGGGAGGGCGCCGTGCTGGACCGCGCCAATTTCTCGTCGGCCGACCTCCGCCGCGCCAACTTCAGCGCCGCGTCGCTGCTCGAGGCGAAGTTCGGCCAGGCGAAGCTGGCCAAGGCCCGGTTCCCCGAAGCCAACCTGACGCGCGCCGAGTTCCAGAAGGCCGACCTGTTCCGCGCGACGTTCGAAGGCGCGCTCGTCGACGGCGCCGACTTCCGGGTCTCCAACGCCTACGAGGCCGAGTTCCTCGACACCACCGGATCGAACGCGAAGTTCGACGGTTCGAACCTGAAGGGGACGAAACTTGCCTGAGCAGCCCGAAGACGTCCCGACCTATACCGCCGAAACCTTTCCGCCGGCGCTTCGCGCGGGCACCGTGGCAGTCCGGTCGGTGATCCGCGACCTCGACCTGGGCGGCATCGATTTCAGCAAACTCGACTTCAAGGAGTGCGTCTTCGAGAACTGCCGCTTCGACGGCGCCATCCTCAAGGCCGCCGTCCTGAAGGGGATCCTCTGCACGGAGTCCAGCCTCCAGGACGCTGACCTGCGCGACGCCGACCTGCGCGACGCCGAGTTCGACATGTGCTTCGCGGTGGGAGCCAAATTCGCGGGCGCGGCTCTCGAGCGGTCGGTATGGCTTAACTGCGACCTGGCCAACGTCGACTTCGCCGGATCGACGGTGACCGATCTCCGCCTGATCCACTCTTCGCTCGACCGGGCGGTTTTCGACGGCGCCACGATCGTGAAGGGAACGATCATCCGCGGCACCTTTCGGGACACGTCGTTCCGCCGCGCCAAAATCCAGGATACGTCCTTCGAGGCCGCCATCATGGAAGGGGCGGCCTTCACCGGGGCGACGCTGGAGGACGCGCGGTTCTACGAGTCGATCTTGAAGCGCGCGAACTTCAAGGATGCGGTGACCGCCGACTGCGTGGTCCTCGAGGGCTCCCTGGCCGGCGCGACATTCGAATCGGCCGTCCTCGACGGTTTCATGGTGCGCGACCTCTCGCTCGAGGAGGCCGACTTCCGGAAGGCCAAATTGACGGGGTCGAGCATCAACCAGTGCCGCCTGCCCAACGCCGATTTCGAGGGCGCCGTGTTTCAGGACGCGGCCTTCCGCGAGTCGTCGATGCGCGGCGTGAAGAATCTTCCGAAGACCTGCCCGGGAGGCGACTTCAGCGGCGCCGATCTCACGGGGGCCGAGCTGTCGGGCGTCGACTGGCCGGGCGTCGTCATGCGCGGCTGCGTCCTCCGCCGGGCGAAGCTCGCGAAGGCGCGCCTGGCCGGGGCCGCCCTGGCCGAAGCGCGGCTGGAAGAGGCCGATCTCAGCGGCGCCGACCTGACCGGCGCGTCGCTCGCCCGGGCCACGCTGGTGGGGACGCTGCTCGAGGGCGCGGATCTGTCGGGGGGCAACTTGGAAGGAGCCTCGCTGCTCGGGGCCCGTTGGAAGGGCGCGATCGTCCGCGAAGCGAACCTGATCGGGACGCTGATGCGGCGATCGGACCTGCGCGACCTCGACCTGCGCCGCTGCCTGCTGCGGGGAGCGAACCTCCAGGGGATCGACCTCAAGGGCCGCGACTTGACGGGCGTCGACTTCTCCGACTGCGACATGACCGGCGCCGACCTTTCGCAGGCGATCCTGGACGGCGCCATCTTCATGAAGACCCGCCTTGTCGGGGCAAACGTCTCGAAGGCCCGCTTCAAGCAGACCCTGGCGGAGGAGGCGGACCTGACCGACTCCCTCTGGGACGGCACCCAGGCGATGCAGTTGACCTTCGCGAAATGCATCCTGAAGGGCGTCTCCTTCAAGACCGCCGTCCTGACCAGCTGCGGCTTCTTCGAGACCGAACTGCCCAAGGGCGGCCTCGCCGGGGGCAGCTTTCGGAAGTGCACCTTCGCCGGGCTCGCGCTGGAAGGCGCCGACTTCTCGGGCTGCGACCTGAAGCAGGCCGATTTCACCGGCGCGATCCTGAAGGGGGCCAAGGTCCTCAAAGCGAACCTCGACAAGGCCACGTTCGCCGGCGCCCAGCTCCAGGGGGCCTTGCTGGGGGGCAGCAAGGGGACCTCGGTCGAGTTCAACGAGGCCGCCCTCGACAAGGCCTCGTTCCTGGCCGCGGAGCTGCCCGACATCGCCCTCGTCGGCGCTTCCGCGCCGGAGGCGGACTTCTCCGGCGCCCGGATGGACGGCGCGTTCGCCTCCACCCTCAAGGCCCCCGGCGCCCTCTTCCTGAGGTGCAGCCTGAAGTACGCGGACTTCTCCCACGCCGTCCTGGAGAAGGCCAATTTCGAGGAGGCCAACCTGTTCGGAGCCAACTTCCACGCGATTCTGGATTCCGGGATTCGGTTATCCGGAGCCAATGTCCGCAGTCTAAAGAAAACGGACCTCGACCTGCTCGAGGCAGAAACCTTTAAGGGGGAGTGAAGGACATGAACACCGCCATGGTCGAATCGGGCGTCGCCGTCGGCCCCGCCCGGGTAACGTCCGTCCAGGACGGCGTCGTCCACCTGTCGACGCCGACCGGTCCCGTCGACGCGAGCCTCGCGCTCGCCTGTCCGTACTCGCCCCACCGCGGTGACCTCGTCCTGCTGCTCCGCTCCGAGAAGGTCGCCTACATCGTCGGCGTCCTGAAGACGGTCGGCCCGATGCGGCTGGACCTGCCCGGCGACGTGGTCCTCCGGGCCGGCGGGCGCCTTCGCCTCGCCGGCGGCGAGGCGGTCGAGATCGAAGCCCCTGAAATCCGCCTGCGGGCGGATCGGGTGGAGACGACGGCGCGCGCGGTGTTCGAGCGGGTGGTGGACGCCTACCGCTGGGCCCGAGGCGTGGCGCAGACGACCGCCGGCCGCGTGCGCACGCTGGTGAGCGGCACCGCCTCGCTGCAAGCGGAGCGCATCACGGAGAGCGCGTCCAAGGACGTCCGCATCGACGGCGAGCGGATCAACATCGGATAAGGAGGAGACATGGTTCCCGCATCGACCAAGGGCGGCGGCATGACCGCGACCACCGGGCCGCTCGACGTTTGCAAGGTCCCGGCCCCCCCCGCACCCCCCGTGCCTACGCCCTTCCCCAACATGAGCTCGGTCAGCAACGCGGGCGGTACCGCGTCGAAGACCAAGTTCGATGGGTCGGCGGTCGTGACCCTGAAGTCGGAGATGAGTTCCTCCAACGGCGACGAGGCCGGCGTGCTGGGCGGCATGGTGTCCAACCGCAACATGGACAAGGTCTCCTTCAAGAACGGGTCGAGCAAGGTCATCGTCGAAGGCGAGAAGTGCGTCCACATCGGGTCCATGACCGGCCACAACGGCAGCAACGCCAACGTCCCCGCCGGCGCCCAGGTCGCGCCCAGCCAGGTCAAAGTCCTCGTCGGGATGTAGGCGTCCGCGGCTCTGTAGAAAAGGCCTCAGGCTCAGATCGTCGACCCCAACCGCTTCGTGCTTCCTGCGCGCCGAAGGCACGCCCTTTTGCTGTGGCCGGTGGCCTTGGGCCACCATTCCCGGGGATTCTACGGAGCCGTCGTCCGTCAGACGGGGACGACCGAGAAGTCCTTCAGGTCGATCCGGAGCGCGCGCAGCCGCTGCATGCTGTCGCCCGGATTCACGCTCACCGTTCTCCCCAGCCGCTCGACGCCGGGCGATTCATGGATGTGGCCGTGGAGCGTCAGCGGCGGCTGGCGCTGGTCGATGAACGCCCGCACCGCCCGGCTGCCGATCGGCGTGATCCCCCCCTGCAGCCGATCGAGCGTCGTTGCGTAGGGCGGCGAGTGCATGACGTAGACCGTCCTGGCCGGATCCGATAGCGTCGCGAGCCGGGCCAGGTCCGCCTCGATGGTCGGGCGCTCCTGGATCGCGCGCAGGGGGACGGACTCGATGCCCGCCGGCGAACTCCACAGGCAGCGCTGCGGCTCCTGCGGCGGCTGCCAGCCGGCGACATCGACGCGGTCGAAGTCCTTCATCCCGAACGGCGTGATCGGGACGCAGCCATAGCCGGCGATCGAGAGTCCGTCGAGGAAGGGGACCGCGCGTCCGTGGATCGCGATGCCGGCGTTCTCGAGCGGCCCCAGCGGCGCGGCCCAGTCATCGTTCCCGGGGATCCAGTAGCAGGGGCGCGTGGCCATATGGTGGACGAGGAAGCCCTCGATGAAGCGGCGCTGCAGCGCGAGCAGGTCACCGCCGCTCTTCAGCGGGTAGGGGAGGAGATCCCCGCCCAGGACGACGGCGTCGGCCTCGAGCGAGAACAACTTCTCATAGGCCTCGTGGTTGCCGTGCAGGTCGGACGCGTAGACGAGGGTCGACACACTCACCTTGCGGCGCCGCGGACCTCAAGCCAGACGATCATGTCCATCAGCTCCGAGGCTTCGATCGAAGACAGGGCGGTCTGGCCGGAGAGGTTGCGCGCGTTGATGTCGGCTCCCGCCTCGAGGAGCAGGGCCGCGGCATCGACCTGGCCGAAACCGACCGCATAGAACAACGGCGTGGATCTGCGCTGGTCGTGTCCGTTGGGGGAGACGCCCTTCTTCAGGAGCGCCTCGATGGCGGCCAGGTCGCCTTCCGCGGCGGCGGTGCACAGAAGAATTTCGTCCACGTCCGCTGAGGATAGGGCTTCGACGGCGGGGTGTAAAGAGGGGGCCGCTCCGCCCGCGGTTCCTCTCGAGCCTACCGGGAGCGGCTGCGGCCGCGCGGAGCCTTGGGATTCTTCGGCGGAGCCTCGGGGGGAGGGCCCACCGGACGCGTGTGCTGCGTCGCGAAGGGCCTGCCGCGCGGGAGCGCCGGCTGATCGCCCGTGCCGCGCGGCTGCCATTTGGGAACCAGCTGGCTCCTGCCGCTGCCGATCAGATCCATGCGGCCCATCCGCTTGAGCGCCGACCGCAGCAGCGGCCAGTTGTTCGCGTCGTGCCAGCGCAGGAAGGCCTTGTGGAGCTTCCGCTGCTCGACTCCTTTCGGGATATAGACGTCCTCGAATTTTCTGCCCGTCCGCTTCATCGGATTCATGCCCGTGTGGTACATCGCCGCCGCGAACGTCATCGGCGTCGGCAGGAAGGCCTGGACCTGGTCGGCGCGGAAGTCGTTCTGCTTCAGCCAGAGCGCCAGGGCCAGCATGTCCTTGTCCGTCGTCCCCGGGTGCGCCGCGATGAAATACGGGATCACGTACTGCTCCTTGCCCGCCTCCTTCGAGAACTTGTCGAAGAGCTCCTTGAAGCGGTCGTAGGTTCCGATCCCCGGCTTCATCATCGCGTCGAGGGGGCCGTCCTCCGTGTGCTCCGGCGCGATCTTGAGGTAGCCGCCCACGTGGTGCGTCGCGAGCTCGCGCACGTACTCCGGCGACTTCACCGCCAGGTCGTAGCGCAGCCCCGACGCCACGAGGATCTTCTTCACGCCCGGGATCGCGCGCGCCTTGCGATAGAGGGCGATGAGCGGCGTGTGGTCCGTGCGCAGGTTCGGGCACACGTCGGGGTACACGCACGAAGGCAGCCGGCAGGCCGCCTCGATCTGCGGGCTCTTGCAGGCGAGGCGGTACATGTTCGCCGTCGGACCGCCGAGGTCCGAGATCACGCCCGAGAAGCCGGGCGTCACGTCGCGCACGCGCTCGATCTCGCGCAGCACGGACGCC